>NZ_BAAGYM010000017.1:66049-92594 GCF_054779315.1 Niabella aquatica | reverse complement strand
ACAACTTAAAGCGAAAGAACTATCCTTACTTCAAAGACTTGCTAAAAAGCATGAATTGCAAGTCATTGGTATTTAGACAGTTGCTTCACTTGTCATTAACAGCAGGCGCAACGTATTTTCCAGTAAACCATTACAAAGCAAATTTTTAAACCCCTTAACATACTGCTGATTAAGAATCATTATATTGGTATATTGTTTGTCTTTCTGCAGTATGGAAAATCACAATTACGAAACCCCTACAAGTATTACCGAAGCATTGGAAATGCTGGCAAACAAATTATCCATATTTGTTGATACAAATGATGCCTTTTCGATTCTTACACAATCTCCGGGTAAAAGTTATAAACTTCACTGGAATTCACCAGTACAAGGCAGAGTTGTTATAATTCCTCAATTAGCTGTAGATTCCGGCAGGTAAATTACTTCGTCTTCTTGGAAAGTACTCCAAATTTCAGGAACCGAGTCTTTTGCTTTGCCCGGCTATATTTTAAATGACTACACAAATGACAGCTACAGGGATTACCATGTGCACGAAGTGCGTATAGTTTCCTTATCCCGTCCTCCTGGATGCAATATTTCTTCAATCGCTTTTTATAGTGCAGCATTTTTAATTCGTGTCGCCGGACTTTATTGATACTCATAAAATAAAACTAATAAAAATCGAAATATTTAACTGTTTTGCATCAAACAGGATATAACGACATGTTACCCTTATGCGCAAAAAACAAGAATGATTAGTACACCCTTATTTCCTGTTCAAAAGGGTACGGTAAAACAGCGTATCCCTTTGAGAGGTGCTATCCGTTAGAAAAAGACATCAAATTTACTTTGAAATCGCATCTAAGTAAGAATATGCGATGCTAAAATTTTCTGTACTTCATAAATATTCACGCTTTTATTAAATTTCTTTTGGATGCCCGGTGCTGTTTCGGAGGATACCCATATTTTCAATTCAGCATCTAAATCGAAATGTCCAGCGGTTTCAATACTGAATCTGGATATACTTTTGTAGGTTACACTTTTATACTCAATCTTACTTCCGGTCAACCCTTGCCTGTCAATCAACAACATCCTTTTATTAGTGAAGATAAATACGTCTCTAATTAATTTAAAGCCTATTTCTACGGTTTCTCCCTCGACAAAAAGATTTTTATAGTCTCTATGTAAATCAGCATTACTTACTGTTCCTGCATTACCTAATAGGGCTGAAAATAAACCCATAATTTATGTTTTTGGTTGTAAAATATGTTTTGCTCAAATCTAAAAGAGGTGCCGTACTTTATTTTACGGAAATCCGTAAGCACAAGAAAACCGGAGCTATTATACCCTTTAATTATTTGCCATCAGATTTATTGCCATTTAAAACCTTCAACGCTAAAATAAATTGAACGACGACCAGAATTATAAAAATCAGGCTCAATAATCATTCGTTTTGCGGTCTTCATCTTCTTTAGAAGTTTTTGAACACTTTCAAGAAATACCACATCAGAGCTGCCGGAACTACTGCCCGCCGTCCCTATCCGGAATGGCGGGCTCATCATCAAACTTCACCCGGTACGTTTTATTATCAAAAGAGCCATCAAGAAATTGGCATGAGCTACATTGCAGCTGAGGAATAATTTAAATCGGAGTAATCATCAGTTATATTGGAATAAGGTAGCCCCAGTTCATCCTTGAATATTCAGACACCCGTTTTATCAGTATGCAAATTTACTTCTGGATAAAGTTCTTTCAGTTTAGTGCAACTCAGCGCCCAGGCCATTAGATGATGTTGCGGAGATTGCCATCCGAAAGAATCTTTCAGAAGATCGTTGTTACTGGTCCACAGTGTCTGACAAACAACCATAAGTAGCTATTATTTTTTTAATTACGATTAGACGCTGTTCAATAAAAGACAATCACGCTTAACAACTCTAAGGAGTTAACGATTGAATTGCTGTCGTATCAGAAAAGTCGGGAGCATTTGCTGATATTAATTTACCATTTTTGCCAAATAAAAAGTATCGGGGAAAGCTTCTATCCCAGAGGTATGTTTCGGTTAAAACTTTTATTCCATCCAGTGCTTTCATTAAAAAGCAGTTTTCTCTTTTTACATCATATTTTTCAATAACTTTTTTCCAGGCAGTCGTGTCATTTTCAAAAAATATCCAATAAGGAGTGACAGTTTTGGAGTTATCCATGGGTTTTGATTTACTGTATTTCTGCATATTTTCCATGCACGGTTTGCACCATGATCCGGTCATGTCAAAAATTAAATACTTTGTTTTTGTATTCTTGAAAATATCGCCAAAAGGAATTATTTTATTATTGAACGAAACAACTTCAAGACCAGATACCTCACTTGATAAGTTGTTATCCTTCTTGCTTTTTAAATAATTGGCGTAGTCTGAAAACTCCTTGATTGTAAAAGGTTCCGAATTAACATCAACCGGTTCCCCATTTTTAAGGCTACTTTCCATATCGAGTAACCGCCAATACTGCCTCGTTTCTGAGGATACGTTATGTTTTAATTTTTCCTCGTCAATGCCTGTATTATTAACAACACGGTGAAGAGTTTTAATAATAAACCAGTATAATGGAGATTTAAATTGAATGTACTTATCCACATCGCTAACTAAATTAATAAACGAGCGTGAAATGTAGTTCTTGATAACGGTATCCTTAATACTCGGGGTATATTCAAACGCAAATAGTAAAAGGCCAGAAATATAGTAATCCGTAATAAATTGCTTGGAAGCATTAGACTTACTGGCTACAGGGTGAATTTTAAAGTATGCTTCCGCTGTTTCTTTTGCAGTTGCAAATATATTTTCTTTGTTAATAGCATAATCTACATTTCGTTTAAAGTTATCCCTGTTGAGTAAGTTGTTATTCTTTAAATAATAGATACTAAACTTCCTCCTTTCTTGTTTATTTAAAGTATCTGGCCCCGGTGAAATAAGCGCAGGGTTTGAGTTATTTTCAAAATCATAGATATTACCCCATTTGTCTTTGCTTTCATAGAAGTAGGAAATTGTATACACCAGGCTGTCACCGGGATTCAAAAGATAATACCCGCCCGCTCCATTGTGTGTAAACAAAACCGGTTGGGTAATGTAAACTTTTAAAACCCTCCTGTCACCCTTATCTGTAGTGATCTCCAAAGGAATGGCCTTCTTTTTTTCTAAATTGTAAACATCAACAAAAGTTACTTCCTGCTCCTTTTTATCAACATCTTTTGTGAAATTTTGAACAATCGTCGTGTTATATTCAACCTGCTGGAACCTTTTCCCGAAGGCGTTGGCGGTTAACGCTGAAATCGCAAAAAAGAAAATTAAGTATTTAATCATAAATGGCACTATTTCAAATTCAATACGAAACGTTATACAGGATAGCCTTTAGAAAAGATAGCAATTTTTTTCATCTTATAAAAAGGCTGACTTTCAATTTAATAAGCCAGCCTTTCTTTCCATGATTCGCCTACTAGCACCATTAGGTGGAACTGCTATCACAACAATAGTTGTGGCATTCACCAGTCCCTGTACCAGATGATCCGGTGCCTGGCGTTGAATTACAATTGCCAGTCCCATATCCACCAGGATTGCCGCGGGATCCTAAAGAATAGCAAATTTTTGTACAGTTATCACATCCGCTACCACGCATAACTGATTTCATTTGCTCGCGACTTCTTCCTGGGAAAGAATTCTGCCATTTTTGACAAAAAGATCCTGAACCATTTCACCAGCCTCTTCGTAGTAATAAGTATTTTTATTCCTGTCAAATTTAATCGGGAACCCCAACTCTTTCATTTCTTATAAGACGCCGGCATAGCACTTTTGCATAAATTATTTTTTTGAGCCAAGGCGTCCAAATTTCCGGTAGCACGTTTTTTGATCAAATAATCAATGAACTTTATTCGGTGAATATGTTTTAATATAGCCATGAGTAAATCATTTAGCGTTAAACATTAATCTTTTAAAATGTATTTCAAATCCCCGATACCGTATGTGTCTGGAATCTGATAATATTTTGTCGCTTCGCCTCTTGGGGAGGGAAGTGACAAAAAGAATGTAGTTGTATACAATATTTCTGTCTTGTTGCACCAATTATCCATTTGTATTATGTTCTCATCCAGGCTACTGCCGCTTACCGGAACATGTGAATATTTTTCTGAGAAGTTTTTATAATCTTTTTTCTCGGATTCGTTTTAGTGACCTGAAATGTTTGGATAAAAGAGAAAAGGATTATTACGCAATTATGTTACAAAGCCTCCAGCGAAGATTTTTTTGCTGTTTTGCGACATAATGGGTTTAAGGTTTACCAAGCCAGTAGCGGTTATACATTTTGTAATCCGGAACGCGAAAGAAAAGATCAAATGGTAGCAAAGTAATAACGGATTAAGAAATGCGAATATTGAGCAGTGTATAATAAAAAAGTTAATTTCATTTAACTAAAGTTCTTTCAAACCTTTTGAAATTTTTTGTTTGCAAATTGTTTGCAAATAAAAAAGACCCACTAAGTGAGTCTTTTATAACTGATTGAAAATCAAGTGCCCAGAACAGGAATCGAACCTGCACTCCGTTGCCGAAACCAGATTTTGAGTCTAGCGCGTCTACCAATTCCGCCATCTGGGCTAAAAACGGGTTGCAATATTACGGAAATTTACTATTAAAAAATCAATAGGCTTCCTGATTATTTACTTAGCTTTATTTACAGCAGCTCTTTTTAGGAACTATTATTTTTATAATCAGCTTCCATATTTTGTTTAACATTTCTTTCATCCTGATTTTTCAGATAAATATGGCAAAGATATATGATAAAAATCGGACTGATCAAAGAAGAAAAAATACCACAGGACAACCGGGTGGCGCTTACTCCTGGTCAATGTCGCTGGCTATTGTCTACCCGAACCGGGTTATCCATTACTGTTCAGCCCGCTGATATACGTTGTTACAGCGATAAGGAATATAAAAATGCCGGAGCGCTTCTCAAAAACGACCTGTCTGACTGTGATATACTTTTAGGGATTAAAGAGGTTCCTGTAAACAGCCTTATTGAAAACAAAACTTACCTGTTCTTTTCTCATACCAGGAAAAAACAGCCTCAAAACAGGAAGCTGCTTAAAAGTATATTAGATAAAAAGATCACCTTAATTGATTATGAATGTCTTGAACATGAAGACGGGCAGCGTATTATTGGTTTCGGTTTTTTTGCCGGCATTGTAGGTGCGCACAATGGCATAATGGCCTATGGAAAAAGAACAGGGCTTTATCATCTGGAGCGGGTTTATAAACAAAGAAGTTTTAAAGAGCTTATTCATACTTATTTCGGGCTGCGGCTTCCCAATATAAAAGTTGCAGTTACTGGCAGCGGACGTGTAGCGCACGGATTGATTGAAGTAATGAACCTGATGGGTATTCACGAAGTAGAACCTGAAGATTATATGATCAGAAGATTCTCCTATCCTGTATATACACAGTTAAAAGGCAGCGCTTTATACGAACATGAGATCACAGGCAGGTATTTGCGTGAAGACTTTCACAACAAACCACAACATTATTTATGTAAATTCCTGCCTTACACAACACAAACTGATATCCTGTTAAATGGTGTATACTGGGAAGAAGGTGTACCGCCCCTTTTTCACAGTTCAGATATTAAGAAAGGTGATTTTATTATTCAGACAATTGCAGATGTTTCTGATGACAAAAATGGCTCCGTTCCAATCAATATATCAAGCCAGTCTATAGAAGATCCCGTTTATGGCATTAACCGCAGCTCGTTATTGAAAACAGCCGCTTATGAACCAGGTTCTATAGACATCATGGCGGTAAGCAACCTGCCTAATGAACTACCGCGTGATGCCAGCAGATACTTTGGGGAGCAGCTTATAAAATATGTACTGGATGACCTGTTTACAGGCGGTAATGAAATTATAAACAGGGCTACCATAGCTTCTACCGGACAATTAAAGCAACGTTTTGAATACCTCCAACATTATGTGAATGAAGACTAGCGGCATCATGCTGCTTCTCATAAAGCATTGTCTTTACTCATTATGGCTGCTTTTCCAGATAAAGCACACCGCTGCTTCCCTGCCATTGAATATTAGGATTTATACCCACTTTCATCAGGTAATCACCGGATATGATCTCACCATTTCCAGGATACTGAATGTTGCCTTCAGCGTTCAACTCTGATATTTTATACCTGGCATTCTTGTCTAATCCATGTAGTCTGAAAGTAGGCATAAGCGTACGCTCATGAAAATTCAGGCTAAAGTAAAACAGCAGTGCTTTGCTCTGATCTTTGGAAACATAACTTGTCGCGCTCCATTCGCCTTCATCATAAGGTGACCATACAGTATATACATCGCCCAACTGAACAATATCTCTTACTTTCTTATAATTGCTTATGGCTTTTTTAAGAAAATCAAAATCTTTCTCGCTCATATCTTTAGGCTGAAGCTCTATGCCCATCCTGCCCATCATGGCCACATCACATCGTAATTTTAGAGACGAAACATTTCCTGTTTGATGATTGGGCGATACGGTGACATGCGTAGCCATTGCCTTTGCCGGGAAAAACAAATTTGTAGCAAATTGCAACGGTATGCGGGTGTAGGGATCGGTATTGTCGCTGGGCCAAAATTCATTATGGTATTGCAGTGCTTTATAATCTAACCGACCACCACCAGAAGAACAAAGCTGGATGGTAATGTTCGGATGCTTTTTTCTTATTCTTTCATAAATATTATATAACCCGTTGATGTACGCTATCCAGAATTTTGATTGTTCGTATGCATCCAGGTATGCCGAACCTGCACTTTCCACGTGGCGATTAGCATCCCATTTAATGTAGCTGATGTCTTTTGACAGCGCTGTCACATCATCAAACGTCTTTACAATAAAATCCTGTACCGCGGGATTCGAGAGATCCAGCAGCCATTGATTTCTTAGTGTTGGCATATCACGATGCGGGCTTTTTACCACCCATTCAGGATGTCGCTCTGCCAGCTCACTTTGTGGGTTTACCATTTCGGGCTCTATCCATATACCAAATCTCAACCCTTTTGCCCGTGCATGTTTGGCTAGATAATCAATACCCCCCGGCAGTTTTTTTGTATTTACCTGCCAATCACCAAGACCCATTTTATCAGAGTTACGGGGATACTTATTACCAAACCAGCCATCGTCCAGCACAAACACTTCCACACCCATCGACGCTGCATCATCTATGATTTTTATGATCTTCTCTTCTGTAAAATCAAAATAAGCACCTTCCCAACTATTCAATACTATTTCATTGATCTTATCCCCCTCGTACAAACTGTAACGTCTTGCCCAGTCATGAAAGTTTCTCGAAGCCTGGTTATAACCGGTATTGCTGTAAGTAAAAACCATTTTGGGAGTTACAAGGTTTTGTCCGGACGCCAGTGGATAACTTGCGCTAAATGGATTGATGCCAGCCAGTATATTCAACTGATTGGTTTCATCTACTTCAAAGTTTAGCTTGTAATTGCCCGTCCAAGCCAGGCTACCCATAATTACCTCGCCGCTGTAAGGTTGTGCTTTTTGATTGAGAGAAAGAATAAAAGATGAGTTCTCGGACTGTGTGGTACGATTTCCTTTTTTCGATTCTACCGATTTTATACCCGGCGCCAACCTGCTTTCTGCAAGCTGCATTTCCCTGGCCCAGGTACCGTGAAACTGTGTAAGATAATAACTTTGCGAGCTTACAGGCAAATAAAAAGAATAAAAATTATGCAACTGTACCGTACCCTTTTCCTTATTAGTGATTTTTACACTTTGGGTGATGATGTTTTCTTTGTGAAAGGCCTCAAATATTAAATCAACATACAGGTCATATACTTTGTCTTTAAGTTGTATGGTATGCATTGTAGCGTCACCATTGCTTTGCCGGTTATAACCAATAACGGTAAGCTCTGTGGTAAGTGCTCCGTTCGCATGGGTTATTTTAAGAGCCGGCTCCTGGAAAACCCGGCCGCCATAAGCGAGGTAACCCGATGGTTCAAAAGTCTCGTCAGTATCCGGCCGATGTAAAAATGTCTTCTTTAACAGTGCTTCTTTATCCTGCACTTTTTCTCCAAAAAATGATAACTTTAAAGTACTATCCGAATCTTTTTTGAAAACAAGACTTAAGTCTGCCGTTTCAATACTTACAAGTGAGGGTTTTGGTTTCTGGGCAATAGTATACCTGATGCCAAACAGGTTTACTACTGTAAAAATCAACAATGCTCGTATCGTATTAGTCATAAAATTCTATTAAGTGATTCATTAGCTTAACTTTCCGCATCTCAGGGCAGATCAATCGTTTTGTTACTGTTCAACGCTAAGCATACCATTTTCAATTTTTACATCTTTTATGGTAAGCCTTTCTGCTTTACTATTGGGAGCATGATACGATATTTTCAAATCTCCATCCCTGGTATTGAACAACATGCCATGCCCGCCATCATCGCTGTTGAGAGTGGTAGCAGACTGCTCCCACGGCCCCTCTATTCTGCCTGATACCGAATAGGCGACGCCTATAGCATACTTTCCTTTCAAATCGAAACTTGACCACAGCATGAGCAGCGTACCATCCTTCATCCTGTATACAAAAGGGGCATCTGTAACATTACCTTGTTGGTTGTGCGCTGCAGAATAAATGCCCTTTACCCAGGGAGCAGAGCTGGCTTTAAAGAGCAGAACAGGACTGCCTACAGCGCTTTTCAGATCATGGCTTAACCGTTGCGCGTATATTTCCCCATCAGAAACTTCTAACCATTCACGGCAAAAAATCATCCAGGGATTGTTTTCTTTGTCAGTATATAAAGCGGCATCAAGGCACATCCACTCTTTGGGTGTAACAGGTGCGTTCACTAAAGGCTTAAAATCTCTGTGCGGAAAATCGGACACTAAAACAGACGTTCCCCTTTTTTTATTTGCGTCGGAGAAGGTAACAAAAAGGTAGTATTTCCCTTTATAATAGTAACAGTCCGGTGCCCAGAAATCAGTTTTCCCCCAAAAATCCGCATTAGCAGTAAACACGTTTCCTATATCCTTCCACGTAGTCAAATCTTTGCTACTGTATGCTTTTATGCCCGGCTTATTATTAGCATAGGTATAATAATTACGGCTCTTCTTATCGTAAAAAACGAAAGGATCTCTTAACAACATCCGGCTGATGTCAATACTATCGTCAACAGACTTCGATTCCTTATTTACAGAATTTTTGACATTACTGCATGACATGTATGCGCAAACCGCACATAACATTAAGATGTGCATGCAAATTCTCTTTATATGCTGACCAGTATCCATTTTTAAAATATACTTTACAATATGTATAACAATATTAGTTATCAATTACCACACTCCCATTCACTTCCCGTATTTTGGCAATCTTTGGTCGCGAAATACCTGAATTAGGTGCATGATATGAAATATATTTTTGCCCGTTAAATGCTTTAAAGATCATGGCATGCCCGCCATCGTCATTATTAAGCTGTACAGGCAAGTGTTTCCATGGTCCTGCAACAGTGCCGGACTTTGATTCTGCCACACCAATTGCATATTTCCCATTTTTATCAAAACTGGACCATAGCATTTGCAACTGTCCGCCATCCGTCTTATACACATACGGCGCATCGGTTACAAAACCGCTTATATTTCCTGATGTAATGGGAGCCGCCCATGGCGCTGCTGATGCGTTGAGTAAAAGAACAGGGGTTCCTGTTGCTGCTTTCAGATCGGGGGTTAAACGCTGGGCATAAATCAAACCGTCTGTAACTTCCAGCCATTCCCTGGAAAAGATCATCCATGGGTTACCTGCTTCATCCACAAAAAGGCTTCCATCCAGGCTCATCCAATTAGCGGGAGTAACCGCGTGGTTTTCTAAAGGAGTATAGGGTCCTGTGGGCTTGTCTGCAACTAATACAGAAGTGCCTCTTTTTACTGACGGGGCTGAAAAGGTGGCGAAGATATAGAACCGGCCCTGGTGTATATACAAATCTGGCGCCCAGAAATCTTGCTTGCCCCAGAAATCAGCGTTTGCACTAAATACATATCCCTCATCTTTCCAATTTTCCAGGTCTTTACTGCTATACATCCTGAAATGTGGCTGGTTATTAAAAGTAAGGTAATAGGTATTGGAAGCAGGGTCTGCCAACACAAATGGATCTCTACCCTGTATCTGATCTAACGGGATCGGATATTCAATTTTAACAGGATCAACAATGCTCTCCGGCTGCTCGCCCCATTTCTTTACGCAAGCAGAAAATAATACTGACAATAAACAAATACTGTATAAAATTTTCATTCGTATATCTTTAGTTTTTTAATTTTTGAGGAACGGAACGTTTAGTTATATCCAGGATTCTGTTTTAAGTTAGGATTCTCTACAATGGCTGACTGAGGAACGGGAAACAGGAGATTCTTCTCGGAAAAATTGAAAGCATGTTTTCTTCCTTCTTCCACATATTTCCCCATGCGTATCAGATCTTCCCTACGCTTTCCTTCATACCAGAACTCCCAACCTCTTTCTTTTAGAATATGCTCGCGCAACGATGCCTTATCCGGGAAATCCGCCAATTTTAACGAGTGGTTGCTATCACCTCCCAATTGCTTTGCTACTGATGCTACTTTAAAATCGTCAACCCATAAAGTATAGTTGCTTCCTGAGTTTCCCAGGGCCAGCATTACATTGGCGTTGCTGCCGGTCTTTGCTGACTCGGTCGTTTCTACTTCAATTTGGGTAGGTTTATTCGCTTCCAGCGTTATTGTTTTTATATAATCAAATCCGTTTTCAAACCTAAGCTCTAAGCTTATGTTTTTATCTGACAAAGCTGTAAAAGTGGCTTTATATTTCCTTCCGGCTTCATAGTTAAAGGTCTCATTCCTTACCTGCAATGCCCAGAAGGCACCACCGGAAGCGCCTACTTCTATTTTCAGGGAATTTCCGCTACCCAGCTTATTGGTATTATCAATGGCATAACTCCACGATGCGGCATTATCATATTTATTCATGTTAAAAATGCCTGCCTTAGTCCCATTAACAGGACTATCAAATTTCTCTTGCAGCAGGGTAAGCGAAGGGAGCTCTCCTGTAGGTATTCCGAATGCTCTCCCCCTGATCTGGTTAATCAAATTTATGCTTTCCGTGTTAGGCCCGTTTAGCTCGTTCAGCGCTTCTGCTTTAAACAATAATACTTCCGCATACCTGTCCAGCACTTTATCATTTCCAGCCCAGATACCAAAGGCCTGCGGATCAATTCCGTATTTTAAAGGTAAAGCGCCGATGTCCGTATTTCTTAAGTTCACTGCCTGATTAGATTTATTAGTATATCGGGCCCAGGCCAGTTTACGCCTCAAATCTTCTTCATTAAAAGAGTCATAAAAACTCCATGGCATCCGATGTCCGTTCCATCCATCCAGTGATTGTGAACTGCCGTTGGGAGATAGAAAATCGCCCGGCAGGATGTTAACATAAGTATGGTTTCCATATGCATCACGGGCCTCGCCGGTTACAACAAAAATTAATTCGCGGTTACCTTTGTTATCAGCACTGAATATTTTTTCATAATTAGTTTCAAGCTGGTAATAATTAAGATTGATGATTTCATTGGCAACATCAACAGCCCCGCTCCAGTTTTTCTTTCGCATGTAGAATTTTAACAGGTAATGGAGCGCTGCTCCTTTTGTTATCTTTCCGAATTCGGACTGTGATACCGGGAGATCAGCCGCTGCTGCTCGTAGCTCATCAACAATAAAAGTTTCTACTTCCTGTTCTGAAGGGCGTGCAGGTTTATAATCAGGATCGGGTTGTAAGGCCCGGGCGTAATCCGTAATTAAAGGGAGGGGACCGTAAAAGCGATATAAGTCATATACGAAAAAAGCCCTTAAAGCTCTTACTTCAGCCATGATTACTTTTTTGGCTTCGGGGGCAACCGGCGACTCTTCCATTTTAGCCAGCGTATAGGTGGCACGGGTTACCGCGGGATTCAGCCAATTGTAAAATCCTACAGTCATTGCTTCATTAATAATCCAGTTCCCATTTAAAAAATTAGACCAGGCCCATTTCGTTGTCCACTCACCGGTAGCCACTTCATCCATAACTAGAGAACTGCCATCAGAAAACAAATAAGGTCCCCACCCCCCTAATCGCAGCTCATGATAGATAGCAGTTGCTGCGGCGTTTAAATCCCCCGGTGTTTTGAAGAAATTATTGGTATTTATAGTACCGGGTAATTCCGGATCCAGATTCCTTTCGCAGGAGCCTAATAATGTAGCTAATACTATTAACAGAAATATTATTCTTTTCATCTGTATAATTTTTATTATCGTTCCTTTTATAACTTAAAATTTAAAATTGATACCAGCATAAAATGTTTTCTGTGCCGGATAAGCAGCTCTGCTGTTTTCTCCCTCCGGATCCAATCCTGTATATTTAGTAATTGTAAATAAATTCTGAGCACCAACCACCAATTTCAGATTCTGCATTCCCCAGCGTTGCAACAGCCCTTTGGGAAAACTATATCCCAATGAAACCGTTTTTAACCTCAAATACGAAGCATCCTGCCAATACGGACTGCCATAAGAAGTATAGCTATTCACTTCCCCACTTGGCATGGTGGTGCTGGGGTTGGTTGAGGTCCACCGGTCTTTAACATCCTCCAGAAAGTTAAAATTATCCCTGAACCTTTGTGTGCCATAGCTTCCGAGCACTCCGTGCTCTATAAAAGTTGTTGGCCATTTTAACGCTCCTACTGATGCGTATAAGAAAGCCATTACTTCAAAATTCTTAAACTCTATAATATTGTTTAAACCAGCAGTAAACTTTGGGGCCCGCGTTCCCATATATAACACATCGGCCTGGTTAATGATGCCATCCGGCTGGCCGGTAAGCCTGCCGTTTTCATCAAGGCCGTTCACATCTTTAAACTTTTGCTGACCCGGTAACAGTGCAGGCATATCGGGCGTACTTTCTCCAAACTGTTTAATTCCATAAGGAATGAGCGCATAAACTGCTGTCATCGGATCATTAAGTCCCTGGTAAGGTTGCAACATCACTTTGGGGTCTCTTTCCTTCCACCTGTCGCGATAGGCAGTAAAGGTCAGAATGGTATTCCATCTTAAAGGATTAATAACGTTCAATGTATTTAATGTAAACTCAAACCCATGTCCTCGTGTGCTGCCGATATTCCAGGGGATAGAGCTTACTACAGAACTTTGGGGAAGCGTCCTGTAGCTTAGCAGATCTTTTATGTTTTTCAGATAGAAGTCAAAATTTCCTGTAATCCTGTTTTTCAAAAATCCGAAATCAATACCCGCATTAAATTCAGTAGTGGTTTCCCATTTAAGGTCGGCATTGCCCAGTTTACTTAAATTCACTCCCTGGTTCAGGTTGCCGTTAAAATAATAGTTCCTGCCACCAAAAATATAGTATTCAGAGGCTGCATCATTAGGGATATTTTCATTACCAACCTGTCCTAAACTTGTTCTCAGTTTAAGATCAGAAATGGATTTTACGCTTTTAAGAAAAGACTCATCTGACACGCGCCATGCGAGTGCAACGGACGGGAAAAATGCGTACCGGTTATTAGCTCCGAAGCGATCACTGCCATCCATACGGCCGGATGCCATTACTATATACTTCCCGTTAAAGGCATATTGCCATCTTGAAAAATAGGACACCAGGATGTGGCGGTCTCTGTAAGAGCTTACAACAGGTCTTTGCGAACCCGCATCCATATCATCATAAGACAAGATATCAGTAGTGAAATCCTGGGCTTTCGCTCCTGATCCCTGTCCGTTATAGTTTTGATAAGAGTAACCTAATACCCCATCTAACTTATGAAGCTCCCCCAGCGTTTTATTGATGTTCAATGTAACATCCGAAACAAAATCGGTTCGCTCTGCCCGGTTTATATTCGCTTCTCCGTTTACCTGGCTGCCATACCTGCTTGTTTTAGGATAATAGCTCTTTCGCACACTGCTGCGAATATCAGCACCATAAGAAAATTTTAGCCATATGTCTCTGTTTGCAGTAAGATAAAAATTAGTAAAAATATTACCCAGAAACCTGTATGCCTTCGTGTTATCATCAATATCCAGGTAAGAAAGAGGGTGCGCCAAAAGCGGCTGTTTGGGATCTTCTATCCATTTACCGGATACAGAATCGCGCTGAGCAGCGATAAGCGGACTGTAATTTAATGCAGATTCTATCATTCCGGCATCAGCATCTCGTCCATCGCCTAACTGGGAATTTTTAGACTGAGTTGAGGCAGCACTGATAGAGGTTCCATAATCCCACCATTTTTTGATCTTCTGATCAAAGTTGAAGCGGGCAGTAACTCTTTCCAGCCCGGTATTTTTAATAACCCCGTTCTGTTTAAAGTAGTTCAGGGAAAAGTACATTTTAGCAGCCTCGGTACCCTGTGCCACACTTATATTATATTGATCAATCCTGCCTTGTTGCGTAATGAGATCATACCAGTCAGTACCGTCGCCCGTAGCTGCTATCAGCTCATCAGAATTAGGCGGTACAAAGGGTGGCACCAATGAAGGGTTTACGCCGCCATAAGGCGCCAGTTTGTTTTGCTGAAGGTACAGGTCGTACATATAACGGTTCTGCTCTATCAGAAACTCTTTTGCAGTGAGTAGTTCCGGGCGTCGTGCTATAGTTTGGAAAGAAGTATTGATGGAGCCTTCAACTACAGAGCCAACTTTAGCTCTTTTCGTTGTAATTAGGATAACACCATTGCTTCCCCTGGCACCGTATATGGAAGTGGCAGCCGCATCTTTCAGTACCTGGATAGATTCCACGTCATTAGGATTTATATCATTCAGCGCTCCCCTGCCCCCATTATAATACTTATTACCACTGCCGGGCTCAACGGCATCATAAATAACAGGGAACCCGTCAATCACTACCAAAGGGCCGTTCCCCGCCGCAGCAGATGTAGCGCCCCTGATCAGCACCGAAACACCGCCACCCGGTTCGTTGGCATTGGTTACCGTAACCCCCGATGCCTGGCCCTGAAGCATATTGTCTATGGATGGCTGAGAGGTTTTATCAAGTTGCTCGGGCCTTACCGAAACAATAGCCGCATTTACGTCCTTACGCCGTTGCGTACCATACCCTATTACGATCACCTCTTCAATGTTCGTAACCTGAGACTTCAGCTTTATTAACAGCGAAATATTGGAGTTTTCTTTGATTTTATATCCTGACAAAACCTCCTCCTTATATCCGGTATTAGAAATACTGAATGAATAAGCGTCTCCCACAGGAAGATGCGAGAACTCAAAATAGCCCGTGGAGTCAGATACCGTGCCAGACGTAAACCCGGAAGCGGTATTAGTAACAACAATAGACGCACCCACTAAAGGCGCCCCCTCTTCATCGCGAACATACCCTTTTACTAAATTAGTAACCTGGGAAAAAACCAGGTTGGTAATACATATAGCACAAAAGGCCAGAAAAAATGGCTTCCATTTCAGGAAAAACAAATAACGAAACATAATTAAAAATTAAAATTTGAATAGCAATCTGAACCATTCTACAAACAATCTGTAAACAATACGTTCCGTAAAGAACTAACCCTACCCCCGGAAGTACATTTTTTTGAAAAGTTATTTTCAGTGGTGCATCATAGGTACGGTTACAGCTTCTACAACCGGCATACAGCTTATGAACTAAGGGAACACGCAATCACTTTCTGCCTCCCAGTAAATTTCTGTAAGATGTTTTCAAAAAACAGGTAATTGGTAACGGAAAATTTAATAAGCAGCTGGTTTCTTGTCGAGCGTACAATGTTGTATTAATCGATTTCTATCACATCAGTGCTATAGTGCTTACAAAGCAGATAGTTAACAGGACAATAGTACAATCTGTTTACATCGGTTTATTTTCTGATAAAATACCGGGTGCCCTCTTTCGATAATTTCAACCCGTTTAACCTGGAAAGATATTCCAGTACCTGCTCAAGGGTATCTGTTTTGTCAATTTTGCCGATGAAAGTCAACCCACTCAAGTCTCCACTACTGTAACTAATAGGCACACCATAAATATTACTTAATTGATCAAAAACTTCATTCAAAGGTTGGTTATTAAACATATACCATTGGTTCTTAAGTACCCTTATATCTGCAGCCTCCTTTTTACCGCTTCCTTTTACATCCGGTTTCCCGATCTTTTTAGGTGCCTGGTATCTGACTACTTTTTCCTGTTTTGTATGCTTTGAATAGTAGTAAACATCTCCCGGATGTAGTATATATTTTTCCTTATAAATACTATCTGAGATATACTGTACCGCTAACCGGCCGGTATATAAGTTTACCTGTATCATTGAGTCCAGCTTACCTGCCTGTACCGAAAACGATGTGCCTAATACTGTTGAATGTATTTCCTGCGCTTTTACAATGAATTTTCGGAGGCTATCTTTTTTAACAGCAAAGAATGCGCCTCCGTCAAGCGTAGCCAATCGCTCATTTTTTTCGGTTATCTCAAACCTTAAGCTGCTATAGGATGCCAGATGCACCCTGGTACTGTCTTCCAGAAAAAACTGCAAAGAATCGGTACTTGTATTTACATACACTTCATAATTACGGTTAACCGTTTTATCCTTTTGAGAATAGAAAAACAACCAGACACCAAGAGCAATGATAATAGAGGCTGCAACCGAAATAGTTAGTTTTACAATGCTCCCCTGTTTTCTTTTGGAACCCCTTATTAAAACACTCGGCTCATAGCTCCTGTTAACATCAATATGATGTTCCCTTTTATCGTAGTCAGAAACATAAGCCTTCCACTCCTCTTCATTAATGAGAAAAGAGAGCGCATCAGGATTTTCCTTCAGATAACGGGCAATAGCCTCGCTTTCTTCAGGTTTTAATGGCCCTTTCAAAAAGTGCTGTATGGCTCTCTTACTTATCATTATTCATTAAATACGTTTTAAATCCTTTCAACCCTTAACTAACCAAAAAATAATCTTTGCAGGATCATAATGAATATTAAAAAATATTTCCTCAACTGCTTAATCGCCAGTGTAATATGTTTTTCGACCGTTTTCATGGATATCGATAGTTCCTCTGCAATCTGTTTATTAGCATACCCTTCCATCCGGCTCAGTGTAAAAATCTTTTTACGGACAGGTGGCATCTCTTCTATCCCTTTTTGAAAAATTGCGTTGATCTCCCGCAATTGTAACTGGTCCCACAATTCCCCGGAAACCGAACGCTTTGAGAGATGCTTAACAGCAGCTATCAAATTATTTTGCTTTCTTATTTCGTCAATAAGGGATGTTTTGGCAATGCGAAACAATTGTACTTCTACCGGCAACTCTTCATTGATGCGGAGCCTGTTTTCCCAGAACTTTATAAAAGTGATTTGCGTAACCTCTTCTGCCAGGAACCGGGATTGGGTCTTGCTATACAGGTAGTTCAGCAATTTGGGAAAGTATTCATAATAAACCTCTCCAAATGCAGCCTCATCGCCATCCTTGATCTTCCTAAGCATATTCAAAAAACAATCAATTTTAGAGAAGCACCGGTTTTGTACGGGCGCAATTTATAGAAAAAATCTTCGCCGGCACAGGCAGCTTTATCAGACCTTCCCCAATATCCAATTACTATTACTTCCCCATTAATACAATCCCTATCAGCTTTTTTCCTGAAAAATGGAAAAGTTTGCTCCTCAACAGCAAGGATTTTGCTTTAACAAAGCGTCGGCAACAGGCTCCGCTAATATTGCAAATTGCACTATGCACAAGAAAACTACAATACTCCGATAATACGTCAGCATGATTAGTGATTAATTTTCCAGATTTACAGTAAGCACACCTATTAAAGAGCAATTTTTACACAACGCACTAAAAAAGCCGCTCAATACTGAACGGCTTATATTACAAATATACATTTTAATTAGCGCATAAACAAAAGCTCACGATATTTGGGCAAATACCATTCCTTATCATCCACCAGCAATTCAAGCTTATCTGCATGATAGCGGATCTGGGAAAAGAAAGCAGCTTTTACCTGGCTTTCATAAGCAACAGCTTTGGTACGTGTATTTTCTATTACATTACATATTTTACGTGCCTCAATCATCTGTTCTACCAGGTCGCTGGCCTTATTGATGTGCTCAGATATCTTATCAAGAATCTGCTTTTGGTTCGCATAAGCATCTTCGCTTAATCCGGCTTCCTTCAATCCCCTGATATTTTTGGCCAGCAGGTTTTGATAACGAATCGCCGGGGGAAGGATCATGCTGGTAGCCATTTCTCCCATGATACGGCCTTCAATCTGCACTTTTTTAATGTACTTTTCCAGCTCGATCTCGTACCTTGCTTCCAGCTCAGAGTGAGAGTAAATACCGTTCTCTACGAACAGTTTGGTATTTTTCTCGCTCACCATGGCATCCAGTGCAAGAGGCGTGGTTTTCAGATTGGGAAGACCTCTTTTTTCAGCTTCTTTTTCCCATGCTTCGCTATAGCCGTCACCTTCAAAAAGAATTTTTTCGCTGCTCACGATGTAATCATTAATTACCTGCATGATAGCGATCTCTTTTTTCTCGCCTTTTTCGATCAACGCATCCACATCTGCTTTAAAGGTTTTAAGCGTTTGGGCCATGATCGTGTTCAACACGGTCATAGGACTGGCACAGTTGGCTGTAGAACCCACGGCCCTGAATTCAAATTTATTCCCGGTAAACGCAAACGGTGAAGTACGGTTCCGGTCGGTATTATCTAATAAAAGATCAGGAATATTTTTATGAATATCCAGTTTTAACATGCTTTCATCCTGTTCGTCCATATCGCCTGTTACCCTTTGCTTAATATCGTTCAGTACTTTAGTAAGATATTCGCCAATAAATACAGAGATAATTGCCGGAGGAGCTTCATTGGCACCCAACCTGTGATCGTTTGATTCTGATGCAATGGATGCTCTTAATATATCTGCATAATCATGAACCGCTTTGATGGTATTTACAAAAAAGGTAAGGAACATCAAATTAGTTTTCGGAGTTTTACCGGGAGCCAAAAGATTTACACCTGTATCTGTAGCAATACTCCAGTTATTATGCTTACCGCTTCCGTTAATGCCTGCAAAAGGTTTTTCGTGTAATAATACGCGCAAACCATGTCTTAAAGCTATACGCGACATAACATCCATCAGCAGGGTATTATGGTCTACAGCAAGATTAACTTCTTCAAAAATAGGCGCGCATTCAAACTGGGCAGGCGCCACTTCGTTGTGACGCGTTCTTAAAGGAATACCCAATTTATAGCATTCATTTTCAAAATCGCGCATAAATGCATATGTTCTTTCAGGAATAGAGCCAAAATAATGGTCTTCCAGCTGCTGGTTTTTTGCAGAATTATGTCCATATAAGGTACGCCCACACATTACCAGGTCGGGCCTTGCTCTAAACAGGCCGTCATCTACCACAAAATACTCCTGCTCCCATCCCAAAGTAGGAGTAACACGGCTCACGTTCCTGTCAAAATAATTACAAACATCCACGGCTGCTTTATTCAATACATCAATAGATTTTAATAAAGGAGCTTTATAATCTAAAGATTCGCCGGTATAAGAAATAAATATGGTAGGGATACAAAGTGTACGGCCATGGCCAATTTCTATAATAAAAGGAGGAGAAGAAGGATCCCATCCGGTATAACCTCTTGCCTCAAAAGTAGCACGCAGCCCGCCGTTAGGAAAGGAAGAAGCATCGGGCTCCTGCTGTATCAACGCAGCGCCGTCAAATTCTTCAATAGGAGTACCATCACTTTTAAGCGTGAAAAAAGAATCATGTTTCTCTGCAGTAGTTCCTGTAAGAGGCTGAAACCAGTGTGTATAATGGGTAACGCCTTTGCTTTCGGCCCATGCGCGCATGCCATTGGCAATATTAGAAGCTACATTTCTGTCAATCTTTTGCCCCGATTTAATTGAAGCCACAATACTTTTATAAGCATCATCGCTTAAATACTCTCTCGCAGTTTTAAGGTTAAATACATGTGAGCCAAATACAGTAGTGATTTTTGGCGTAATTTTCCCGAGCTCATCGGTAGTAGCGGGAATGTTTGAAAGTGCAGAAATTCTTAAAGACATTGTGATATGTTTGTTTTAGTACGCAAATATACAGTTTAGCTAATTTTTATTACTGATAATGTTATAATTATTGCAAAATAAGTAAAAATTTATAGGAAAACTATAAAATAACAAATATTAATTTATTTAATAATTTAAAAGGTTCCTGTTTCTTATTATTTGTACGACTGCGCTCTTTTATTATGTCAAAATAATAACCACAGTTTATGCCGGTAGTTTGTAGATTTGCCACCTTTGCCGTTCAACACTAAAAACTAATAAAAGTGGCTCAGAAAATAGCAATACTCGGTGGCGGGAATTTAGGTACCGCTATAGCACAGGGATTTATACAAAGCGCTTTTTGCAAAGCATCGGACATCACGATTACTAAAAGAAATATAGCAACGCTTAAAGGAGAATTGCCTGAAAACGTTACAATAACCAATGACAATGTACAGGCTGCTTCCGGAAGCAATGTGATCATACTGGCAGTAAAGCCCTTCCAGGTGGCAGGAGTGATGCAAAGTATTGCTCCATCGCTTACCCCTCATCATATCCTCATTTCAGTAATTACAGGCGTTACGCTTGACGATCTGAAAGAAATGGCAAAGATCGGGTTACCGGTGTTTCGTGCGATGCCTAATACTGCAGTGGCTATTAAAGAAAGCATGACCTGTATCAGTTACGAAAATGCTACCGTCGAACAGGTACAGTTTGTAACCAGGATGTTCAGTACGGTGGGTAAAGTTGCCTTAATTGATGATAAATTAATGGATGCCGCAACGGTGTTAGGCGCCTGCGGAACTGCTTTTGCCCTGCGTTATATACGGGCGAATATACAGGGAGGTATTGAAATCGGGTTTGACGCGAAAACAGCCAGCCTTATTGCTGCTCAAACCGTAAAGGGCGCTGCAGAGCTGCTGCTAACGCATAACAGCCACCCCGAGCAGGAAATTGATAAGGTTACCACGCCCAAAGGATGCACTATCGTAGGGTTGAACGAAATGGAGCACAGAGGATTTAGCTCATCCTTAATAAGAGGAGTAATTACCAGCTACAAAAAGATCGCCAGGGATTAACCTGGCTATTATTTATTACTATTTGCAGGTATTACCAGCCGGCATATTTCTTAACATTATGAACAATAACCCAAAAAGGTGGGTTAGCTGTTGACGAAATTATCTCAACCTGAATATCATCCCTAACATATCGTTCCATAAAAGTATTTCCCGGAGTACGTAGATCTTTATTTCCAACAAACTTAAATCCCAGGCCAGTAAAAGACTTTTTTAATTCTTTAAGTTCTGATCTTTTCTTTAACCAATAATTTACACTATTTGCGTTCATTCCATTTTCCAAAAACGAAGCATCGAACCTTAGCCTATTTTTATCATTAGACCAGAAAACGTAGGTTTTGGCATTATTAATAAAAGTACTATCCTGTAAAAAATAATCTTTTCTTATACAAACCTGTTTAAGAGTATCGCTGTTGGAAGTATATATCTTCAATAAATCCTCTGCACTAAAAGATTGAGCATTCAGGCAACTTGAAGTTAAGGATGCAAAAAAACAAACCACAATTGTAAACCGGATCTTTTTGTTTTGCATTGTTCACTATTTCGACAAAAATAAAAATAATATACTGCAAAAGTGTGGATAGCAAAAATTGACCTCAGGCTTTGGAAACTTTCCGTAAAGTACCATTTCAAAATCCTGATTTTAACCATTCTTACGCTCACTTCATCATTTTTATATAGCAGTGAATAAAAATGTGCAAAATCAAACTTTTGTTTAATGTTTAATTTCTATCTTTGCACGACCTTCATAAATTTTTCTGCTCAGGATTATTTCTGCCGGTCAGTTAAGATCATTCTTTCATAAATTTTTATATATATCATATCAGCAAGCAGTTTACAATTACTTGCATGGTAGTTTTTATTGAGTAAAAACAACGCTCTTATGGCCAAATACATTTTTGTTACCGGTGGTGTAACATCTTCTTTAGGAAAAGGAATTATAGCAGCCTCTTTAGCCAAGCTTTTACAGGCAAGGGGTTTCAGGGTTACTATCCAGAAATTCGACCCTTATATTAATATTGACCCCGGAACTTTAAACCCTTATGAGCACGGCGAATGTTTTGTGACCGAAGACGGCGCTGAAACCGATCTTGACCTTGGTCATTACGAAAGATTCCTGAACATTTTTACTTCACAGGCCAATAACGTTACCACAGGCCGTATTTATCAAACAGTAATTAATAAAGAAAGAGAAGGCGCCTACCTGGGAAAAACAGTGCAGGTAGTACCTCATATTACCAACGAAATTAAACGCCGGATGATGGAGCTGGGCACTACCGGCGAGTACGATATTGTGATCACGGAAATTGGTGGTACCATTGGAGATATTGAAAGCCTTCCGTTTGTAGAAGCTATACGCCAGCTACAATGGGAATTGCCGGAAGAGGATACTGTAGTGATCCATCTCACCTATATTCCCTATTTAAAAGCAGCAAAAGAACTGAAAACCAAACCTACACAACATAGTGTAAAAATGTTAAGCCAGGAAGGTGTAAGCCCTGATATTATTGTATGCAGAACCGAAAAACCTCTAACACCCGAACTGAAAAGAAAGATTGCCTTATTCTGTAATGTAAAGCAGGAGGCGGTAATAGAAGCTGCCGACCAGTCTACCATTTACGAAGTACCGTTAGCTATGCTGCGCGAAAAGCTGGATATTACCTGCTTAAAAAAGATGAATATATCAGGGTACAACGAGCCAGAACTGACCAAATGGCGTGCTTTTCTTGATAAGCTGAAGTATCCCAAAACAGTAGTTCGTATCGGGCTGATAGGAAAGTAT
Source organism: Niabella aquatica (assembly GCF_054779315.1). Classification (NCBI taxonomy): domain Bacteria; kingdom Pseudomonadati; phylum Bacteroidota; class Chitinophagia; order Chitinophagales; family Chitinophagaceae; genus Niabella; species Niabella aquatica. The sequence goes on along the minus strand of NZ_BAAGYM010000017.1, from coordinate 69,660 downwards.
CTCGAACTGCAGGATGCGTATAAATCCATACTCGAAGCCTTTGTACATGCAGGTGCGGTAAACGAATGCCAGGTACAGATCATCAATGTGCACAGCGAATATATTACAGATGAGAACGTAGCAGAAAAACTGGACGGTCTTGACGGCTTGCTGGTAGCGCCCGGGTTCGGCCTTCGGGGTGTGGAAGGCAAAATCACAGCTGTAAAATATGCCCGCGAAAACGGCCTTCCCTTCTTTGGCATTTGCCTGGGCATGCAAATGGCAGCTATTGAGTTTGCAAGGAATGTATTGGGCATAAAGGAAGCCAACTCTACCGAAATGGATGAAAACACAAAAGAGCCTGTTATTGACCTTATGGAAGAACAAAAGCTTATAACAGAAAAAGGAGGCACCATGCGGCTGGGCTCTTACACCTGCTCTATTAAACCTGGCAGCCTTGCTTATACTATTTACGGAACAGAAACCATTACAGAAAGGCACAGGCACCGCTGGGAGTTTAATAATAAATACCTGGATGCTTTTGAAAAAGCCGGCATGGAGGCAAGCGGTAAAAATCCCGCCAGCGGCCTGGTTGAAGTAATTGAACTGGCCGGACACCCGTTCTTTCTCGGGGTGCAGTACCACCCGGAATTAAAAAGTACAGTGGAGAACCCTCAACCTATATTTGTCAATTTTGTAAAAGCAGCAATAGCTTATAGCAACAGCGTGCCCGGCGGAACTGCTAAAGTTTCGCAGCAAACCCAGAAACATATGGCCTGATTTTTTCAAAAAAAAGCCATATCAAAAGAAGCGTAAGACCCTGCAGATTTCGTATTTGATTTAACTAGCGCTTCATATTATTACTTAATAAAAAAGAGACTGTACTTCTCAGATTCGGGAACAGTCTCTTTTTTTATCATGGTAATAAAATATTGTGTAGCAAATACACTTGGGATATAAAAGAAAAGAGGTATTTTTATGCGATTGTTCATTGCGCCTGAGACGCTGTGATATAAAATTGAGATGCTGTGATTGAGCTCGGTTGTTCATGTGAGCAAATTTTGTAAACAGAAAATTGAAATGCAATTGCTTTGCTGTTTTCCGCCCATGGTACATAAACAATACATTTCAGATATACTATAGTGATGCTTACAATAAGTTTGTAATGACTGTAAAGATTTTTATATACTGTTTTTATAATTTTTTAATTTAAAGCTATGTCATCAGAAATTTCGAGGAAAAAATTTTTAAAGATGGGAGCCACTGCCACTGCGGCCTTTACAATTGCTCCGTCATCTATTTTCGGTAAAAAATTCGGCCATATAGCTCCAACTGATAAGCTGAATATAGCAGGTGTTGGTGTAGGAGGTATGGGGTTTGCAAACCTGAAACAAATGAAAACCGAAAACATTGTTGGCCTTGCCGATGTAGATTGGGGCTATGCCGGAAAAAACGGAGTATTCGATGCGTTTCCTAAAGCAAAAAAATACTACGATTACCGCAAAATGTACGATGAGATCGGCAAATCGATAGACGCTGTGGTCATTGCAACTGCCGATCATGCCCACGCTATTATTGCAGCAGAAGCTATGACGATGGGCAAGCACGTATATGTGCAAAAACCCCTTACACATAGCGTTTATGAATCCCGGTTACTCACCAAACTTGCAGCTAAACACAAGATAGCTACACAAATGGGTAACCAGGGAGCTTCCGGACAGGGTATCCGCCAGGTTTGTGACTGGATATGGAACGGAGAAATCGGAGAAGTGAGAAAGGTAGAAGCATTTACCGACAGACCGATCTGGCCCCAGGGGCTGAATACACCTGAAAAATCCGAAACACCTCCCGACACATTGAACTGGGATCTGTTCATCGGTCCAGCCAAGTATCGTCCTTACAATCCCATTTATACGCCTTGGAACTGGCGCGGCTGGTGGGATTTTGGTACCGGGGCTTTGGGTGATATGGCCTGCCATATTCTTCATCCGGTTTTCAAAGGGTTAAATTTATTATATCCAGTTAAGGTACAGGGAAGCTCTACATTGCTGTTAAACGATTGTGCCCCTACCGCGCAAATGGTTAAATACGTATTCCCTGCAAGAAAGAACCTTCATAAAGTAGCATTGCCACAGGTGGAAGTAACCTGGTATGATGGCGGATTACAGCCTATGCGTCCTGAAGGGGTACCGCCAGGTAAAAATCTTAATGATAACGGCGGCGGCGTTATTTTTTACGGCTCCAAAGACACACTTATTTGCGGGTGCTATGGGATGAATCCGTGGTTAGTGTCAGGACGCAAGCCCGTTTCTCCAAAAAGAAACAGGGAAGTTACCTTATCGCATGAAATGGACTGGGTTCGGGCATGTAAGGAAAATGCCGGCAGCCGGACAGAAACCGCTTCTCCGTTTAGCGAGGCAGGTCCGTTCAATGAAATGGTGGCCATGGGCGTGCTGGCAGTGCGTTTGCAATCGCTGAACCAGGAGCTGGGTTGGGATGGCAACAACATGAAGTTCACCAACATTCCTTCCGATGCTACGATCAAAACTGTAATAAAAGATGGCTTCAAAATCCATGACGGGCATCCAACATTTGATAAAACATGGACACAGCCTGTAAATGCCATTGCATATTCTGAAGAATTGATTAAGCATACTTACCGCGAAGGATGGAAATTACCGGCAATGCCTTAAACTTATTTTATTATTTATTAATTCAGCAAAACAATAAAAATCTATACATGAAAAAGTTTTTAACCGGATCCATTTTTTTAATTTCTGCCACAATAATTATGTCTTCATGCAACAACAACCCTAAAGAAAATAAAGAAGGCGAAACTACCGATACGACCGCCGCTGTGCAGGCTTCCTCACAGGAAGATACCACCGGCTGGATATCACTTTTTAACGGCCACGATCTTACAGGTTGGCGTGGTTATGATAAAACCGAAGTTCCCAAAGCGTGGAGCGTTGAAGATGGAGCCATAAAGATCAGTGGTTCTGGCGAAGGGGAAGCAGGCGCAAAAGACGGAGGTGATATCATCTACGATAAAAAATTCAAAAACTTTGAATTGAGCTTTGAATGGAAAGTGTCCAAAGGCGGCAACAGTGGTGTATTTTATCTTGCCCAGGAAATTGCGGGCGAACCCATCTGGAAATCCGCTCCTGAGTATCAGGTACTCGATAACGCCAATCACCCCGATGCCAAATTAGGAAAAGACGGCAACCGCCAGTCTGCATCTTTGTATGATCTTATTCCTGCCAAACCCCAAAATTCAAAACCTTTTGGCGAATGGAATACCGGAGGGATTATGGTTTATAAAGGAACAGTGGTACATAAACAAAATGGCGAAAACGTGCTGGAATATCATTTATGGACAGACGACTGGAAAAAGATGATTGATGAAAGCAAATTCAAAGGCTGGACAAACTTTATCAATGCAGGCGGTGATGCTAAAGAAGGTTATATAGGACTGCAGGATCATGGAGATGATGTTTGGTATAGAAACATCAAAATAAAAATTTTAGATTAATAATACTAAAATAAGTGATACGAAAGAAGCCAAAGAGCGTTTATCAATAGAAACACTTTGGCTTCTTTTTATTTATTAACTTGCCGGATAATGGAAAAGG
>NZ_BAAGYM010000017.1:0-65934 GCF_054779315.1 Niabella aquatica | reverse complement strand
AAAAAAAAACAGGTGCTAAAAGGAAACATTAACCACAGCGTTTGCCAATGGACATTTGGCAAAGTACCACTGGAAGAATTGTGCATTGCTGTAAAAAAAATGGGCCTCACCGCCATTGATCTGCTAAGCCCTAAAGAATGGCCTGTTATTCAGAAACATGGCCTCACATGCAGCATGTGCTATATACCCGGGAAAGTAAGCCTTACAGATGGCTTTGCCGGAAAGGAATTTCATGATGGCCTGGTAAAAGATTATGAAGAAGGCATTCCACTGGTTGCAAAAGCCGGCTATAAGAACCTGATATGCTTTAGCGGCAACCGCCGTGGAATGGATGATGAAACAGGCTTACGGAACTGCGTAGAAGGTTTAAAGAGGATTTTGCCACTTGCAGAAAAAAACAATGTGGTGCTGGTAATGGAGCTTTTAAACAGTAAGGTAGATCATAAAGACTATATGTGCGATCATACTGCCTGGGGTGTTGAGCTTTGCAAAAGATTAAGCAGCGAAAATTTTAAATTACTGTACGACATCTATCATATGCAGGTAGACGAAGGAAACATCATTGCGAATATCCGCGCCCATCATCCATACATAGCACACTATCATACTGCCGGTGTACCGGGCAGGCATGAACTGGATGACCAGCAGGAACTTTACTACCCTGCCATTATGAAGGCTATTACAGATACAGGGTTTAAAGGATATGTGGCGCAGGAATTTATCCCGACAGGAAAAACCGAAGCAGAAAGATTTAAAGCGCTGGAACAGGCCATACAGGTTTGTGATGTATAGAGAAAAGACGATAGACAAAAGACGTTAGACTATAGAATATTGTTAGTAAAGTCTAAATACTAACGTCTGATATCTAACGTCTGCTTCCTCCAATATTAAACTTATAAAAAATGAACAGAAAACATTTCTTAACAATGAGTGGCAGCGCGGCGCTGGGTATGGCATTGGCTTCCTGTGCCGGAAGTAAAGCATCGGGCAATAAAGGAACTATAAAGAACCTGGGTATTCAGCTGTATTCGCTTCGCGACGACCTGCCTAAAGATCCTAAAGGCGTTTTAAAAAAGCTGGCTTCGTTTGGGTATAAGGAAATTGAAAGCTATGAAGGGCCGGACGGCATGTTCTGGGGCATGAGTCCTGCCGATTTTAAAAAATATGTAGCCAGCCTTGGAATGTCAGTAATAAGCAGCCATTGCGACTTCAGGAAGGACTTTGAAAAAAAGGCGGCAGAAGCAGGAGCTATAGGTATGAAATATCTTGTTTGCCCGTGGCTGGGCAGGCAAAAAAGCCTGGATGACTACAAAAAAGCCGCAAATGACTTTAATAAGGCGGGCGAGATCTGCCAGAAGAACGGGCTAAGATTTGCTTATCACAACCACGACTACTCCTTCCGGATACAAAGCGGGCAATTTCCGCAGGATATATTGATGAAGCATACCGACCCCGCCCTTGTTGATTTTGAAATGGATATTTACTGGGTAGTTACAGCCGGTCAGGATCCCGTGCAATGGATGAAGAATTACAACTGGCGCTTTAAGCTTTGCCATATAAAAGACCGCAAAAAAAATACGCCGTATAAAGAAGGAGAAGCAAACCAAAGCTGTATTGTAGGCAAAGGTTCTATTGATTATAAATCCATATTGGCACAGGCAAAGAACCTGGGTATGCAACGCTATATTTTAGAACAGGAGGCCTACGAAAAGGCTCCGTTAGATTGCGTGAAAGAAGGCGCTGCGTATTTGAATAACCTGGTGTTTTAAAGATATAAACCCAATATAAAAGCCGGCCACAATAATAGTTGGCCGGCTTTTTTTGTTTAGTTGTGATATACTATTTCAGGGCTTTTATAATCTCAATAAAATCTATCGCCACCAAAGACGCCCCGCCTACAAGGCCTCCGTCAACATCGGGGCAAGAAAAGATTTCTTTAGCATTATTAGCTTTTACGCTGCCTCCATATAAAATAGAGATCTCATCTGCAATTGCTGCGCTGTATTGATCTGCAATCACCGAACGCAGGTAAGCATGTATTTCCTGTGCCTGCTCTGTAGTAGCTGTTTTACCGGTGCCAATAGCCCAGATAGGCTCATAAGCAATTACCACTTTTTTAATATCCTCTGCCGATAAATGAAATAAAGATTCCTTTAACTGCTTAGCAACAAATTCATTTTGAGTGCCAGCCTCCCTTATTTCCAATGGCTCGCCGCAACAGAAAATTGGCGTAATATCTGCCCCCAGAAGTAAATCTAATTTTTCAGAAAGCTCAAGGTTCGTTTCGTTAAAGTACTCCCGCCTTTCACTGTGGCCAATAATACAATGCTTGATATTAATAGATGCCAGCATGGAAGCCGAAACCTCACCGGTATAGGCCCCTGAAGCCTTGTTGCTGCAATTCTGCGCAGCTATAAAATAGTTTTTCAAAGCGGTTGTTTTTTCCTTTGCCATGATCAGGTAAGGAAAAGGTACTGCAAAAATCACTTCGTGGTTGTCCTTGCTTCCCAGGTCATTCTGTAAGATGTCTGCCAGTAATTGTTGTCCCTCGGTATAGGTAAGGTTCATTTTCCAGTTCGCTGCTGCGATTTGCTTTCTCATTTAATTTTTGTTTTACTGTTATAAATATTAGTAAGCGTTTTTATTTCACTTTCTGTTAATACAGATTTTTTGAATTTTTTCCATTCGCCGGCATCCTTCAGGGCTTTATGAAGCTCATATTTCACCGTACTATCAAAGCCCCAGCTGAAAGACGGGATATATTTTGGTGTAAGTCCGCATCCGAAAACATTAGCGCTCACGCCCACAACTGTTCCAGAATTAAAGCTTGTATTAATAGCGGTTCTTGAAAAATCGCCCATCAGCACACCACATTTTTTCCCCGCTGTAAATTTTTTGCCCTGCAAATGTACTGTAATATCACCGGCTGTATTCTTTAAATTACTATTGCTCGTTCCTCCACCTATATTACACCATTCTCCTATTACAGCATCTCCCAGGTAGCCATCATGTGCTTTATTGGAAAAAGCAAACAGTACAGAATTTTTAATTTCCCCCCCAACGGTACAACCAGGTCCAATAGTAGTAGCGCCGTAGATCCTCGTGCCCATTTTTACTACTGCACCTGCGCCAATGTAAACCGGCCCCCGTAACAAGCAGCCTTCCATCACCAACGCCCCTTTTTCAATAAACACCGGACCTTCATCTGCATTGATGATCGTATGTTTGACCTCCGCGCCCTCTTCAATCAAAACATTTTTTTTATTGCTGATATGAACAGAACCGTCGCCCAGTATTTTCTTCCGGCCCTTTCTTACCAGTTCGAAATCCAGCTCTATAGCCCTCGCATTCAGCTGAAAAATATGCCAGGGAAATACGATCCTCATACAGTCTTCAACCGTAATAATATCTGTAAACTTATCCGAAGCGTGTAAAGTATGATGCACCAGCACATTCCCCTCTTCATCACAAATAGCCTGCCCGGCCTTTAGCTTCTTTGCCTGGACTAACAGCTCCTTACCAGGCAGCACATTTGAACTAATAACCAAACCTTTCGCAGTTGTTGCGCTGCCCTGCCTGGTTTGTGCACCAAGCAGCCGCTCCCATTTCTCCCTGATTGTAAAGATGCCCACCCTTATATCCTCTATTTTTCGCGTAAGTACAAAGGGATAAAGCTGCGCTGTATTTATATATTTATCAGAAAAAATGATCTGCATTTCAAGGCCTCTAAGATACTGATTTATGAAAAATAATGAACGGACCGTCACATGATATATATCAGCTATTATACCGCTGCCTGACCATTTACAGCGCACCGGTGATTCTCCTCCTAAAATGGTCTCATTCATCAAACCATCCTATTTCAAATAAAAAACCCCGCCAAAGCGGGGTTGTACTAACATTAGAATGTCCGGGAGAAAAATTATTTTTTCGCGTATTTCTTTTTGAACTTGTCGATACGTCCTGCAGTATCCACCAGCATATTTTTACCAGTAAAGAACGGGTGAGAAGTACTTGAAATTTCCAGCTTAATTACAGGATATTCATTACCATCTTCCCATTTAACGGTTTCTTTAGAACTTGCAGTAGACTTTCCTAAAAAAGCATCACCATTACTCATGTCTTTAAACACAACGAAACGGTAACTTTCAGGATGGAGACCTTTCTTCATAACTATATGATTTTTAAGGTTGTACGGATTTTGCCGTACTGTTATTAATAAATTTTGCCCAAAAGATGCCTTTTGGAGAGCGGCAAAGGTAGGAGATTAAATGTAGAATGTAAAATATTAAATGTAGAATGATGAATGTTAAGTCTCCGCAAGCATCATCCAGTATCCACATAGTACAGAAATTCTATACAAAAAATAATCAACAATCAATGTTCAATAGACCATCGTCCATGGACCAAGGCCGTAACCAGTATCCAGTAACTTGTATCCGGCATCCAGTATCCGATCATGCAGTATAGAAATTCTATGCCATATTGAAAGATATCGTAAAGAAACGTCAGGTAAATGACATTGAATTTTTAAACATAAAACTTATGCCGCGATACCGGTCGCACATTCATCATTTTACATTCTACATTTAAAATTCAATATTCTACATTCCTAGCTCCTCATGTTCTCTACCTGTAGTGGAATACCCATGTTCCATCCTTTCGAGTCCTGTATTACTGCCTGTAGGTCGTCTATTTTTTTACCTGTTACACGTACCAGGTCATCGTTAATAGAGGCCTGCACTTTTAACCCGCTGTCTTTGATGTGCTTGATTATTTTTTTAGCATCTTCCTGCTTCAACCCGTTACGAACTGAAATTTCTTTTTTCCATGCTTTACCGATCATGCTCCCTTCTTTACTCAGGTCGAATGCTTCAGGCGCAATACCCTGCTTATGGGCCCGGTTCACCAGCACATCAATCAGCTGTTTCATCTTCATATCATCTTCCGTTTCCACTTTCAGTGTATAGCTTTTTTTATCAAGATCTATCACCAGGTGCGAACCTTTAAAATCGAAGCGGTTTGAAATTTCTTTTGATACCACATTCACAGCGTTATCCAGCGCCTGGGCATCTACCTTGCTTACAAAATCAAATGATGGCATAACAAAAAAATTATTCTTGTGTTTTAATTAGTTTTTCTATTTCAGATATAAAACCCTGAGCTGCACCTAACAATTCATTTATCACTTCTTTATTTATTTCTGTTATATCGCTATAATCACTTTCCTGCCGCATAAAAAAAAGTTCTGCAAAAAATTTTCCCGTTTCCCTGGACAAGATATTTCTAATTACATAATTTTTACCAAACATCTGCTGAACACCCTTATGAGTGGTTGGTCGCAGATCATCCTGTAATAACAAGGCCCTCACAATATAAAAGCAAGCGTAATACAGCCTGCTCACCCCTTCATCATAAAACCCGTTCTCCATTAAAAGAGCTGCTGCTTTCAAACTCATATAGGCCCGCTTAACCCCAATTTCAATCGACTTGTTATGATCTGTCATAAAGTTATACCCTCCTTCTTTATATTCTCATAAAAAGGTGTGATATAATATTTAGTTTCCCAGCTCTTTAATGAATAAACTGACGGACTAATCACTAACCCTGTATCAAACCCCAGATCGAATAAAGGATACCTTATCTTTTTTTCATCCGCATAAGCCATATCCTTATCTACCAATATCAAAAGATCGATATCTGAATGCTTATTCTCCTCTCCCCTTGCATAAGAACCATAAAGGATCACCGTTGCACCGGGCTCTACGCTGTGCACTGTTTCTTTTATCTTCTTTAATAGTGCTGCTTTTTCCATCAATAACAAAGATACAATACAAACTTCGTGCAAATGCCGTACTTGAACTAAATTTGATGCAATAACATTTTATGAATACCTATATTGATTTCCGCTCTGATACAGTTACAAGGCCTTCTCCCGCTATGCTGGAAGCCATGATGAAAGCGCCCGTGGGCGACGATGTTTTCGGGGAAGACCCTTCTGTAAATCAACTGGAGCAGCTGGCTGCATCTATGTTTGACAAAGAGGCAGCGTTATTTTGTCCCAGCGGAACCATGACCAACCAGATCGCCATCAAATGTCATACGCAGCCGGGCGATGAAGTGATCTGCGATGCCGATGCACATATCTACCAATACGAAGGTGGCGGCATTGCGTTTAATTCCGGATGTTCGGTAAAACTATTGCCGGGCGACAGAGGCCGGATCAATGCAGCACAGGTACTGGAAGCTGTACAACCCGATGATGTGCACCGCCCGCGCACCAGCCTGGTTGCTGTAGAGAATACCAGCAACCGGGGCGGAGGCAGCTGTTATGATTTTGAGGAACTTAAAAAAATCAAAAAAGTTTGTGTAGATCATGATCTTCTTTTTCATATCGATGGTGCAAGGTTATTTAATGCGCTGGTTGCAAAAAATGAAACACCGGAGCAGTATGGGGCTATTTTTGACAGCATTTCCATTTGCCTGTCCAAGAGCCTGGGCTGCCCGGTGGGTAGTGTGTTAATCGGCGATGCAGCATTTATTAAACAGGCACGCCGTATCAGAAAAGTATTGGGCGGCGGTATGCGCCAGGCGGGCTTTTTAGCTGCTGCCGGCATTTATGCCCTTCAAAATAATGTGAACCGCCTGGCTGAAGATCATGTCCATGCAAAAGCTATTGCAGAAGCTTTGCAGCAAAGCTCTTTTACAGCGCACGTTTTACCGGTGGAAACCAATATCATTATTTTTGAAACAAAGGCTATCACCGCAAAAGAACTGGTTGAAAAATTAAAAGAACGTAATATACTTGGTTATGCTATTACCTCAAACCGGGTACGACTGGTGCTGCATCTGGATATTACGAAAGAGAAGATGGAAAGAACGATAGAAGTGCTTAATAAGCTTTAAATACTTACCTTCAAGCCCTAAAACAATAAAGTCAACGTTTTATATGTTACCAACAATCAATCCGACCAAGACAAAAGCCTGGAAACAGTTACTGCAGCATGCAGAAGAGGCAAAGCAATGGAATATGCGACAGCTTTTCGTGGAAGACGCTGATCGTGCCCGCGCTTTTTCATTGCAACATGGCGATATTTATTTCGATTTTTCAAAAAACCGTATTACCGGTAAAACCATCCAAACCCTTTTATCGCTCGCCGATCAAACCAAAGTAGCTGATGGTGTTAAAGCCATGTTCAGCGGAGCCGCGATCAATCAAACAGAGAACCGGTCCGTACTGCACATCGCTCTAAGGAATTTTGGAAAGGAAGCTATTAAAAGCAATGGGAAAGATGTAATGCCCGAAGTAAAGGCCGTGCTGAAAAAAATGAGAACTTTTTGTGAGGCTATTCATTCAGGAAAACATGTTGGTTATACCGGCAAAAAAATAAAGGCCATTGTAAATATTGGTATCGGTGGCAGCGACCTTGGCCCGCTTATGGTAACAGAAGCGCTGAAGCCCTATACAGTAAAAGGCATTGATGCCTATTTCGTTTCCAACGTTGATGGTACACATATTGCGGAAACCCTGAAAAAGGTAAATCCGGAAACCACCCTGTTCTTAATTGCCTCTAAAACCTTTACCACCCAGGAAACCATGACCAATGCGCACACCGCGCGCGACTGGTTCCTGAAAAAAGCGAAAGACGAAAAGCATGTAGCCAAGCATTTTGTGGCGCTCAGCACGAATGCATCGGCGGTTAAACAATTTGGCATCGACACCAGGAATATGTTTGAGTTCTGGGATTGGGTAGGCGGCCGCTATTCTTTGTGGAGCGCTATTGGATTATCCATCGCCCTTACAATCGGCTACAATAATTTTGAAGAGCTGCTGAAAGGCGCTTATGATGCAGATGTACATTTTAAAACAACGGCTTTTGAAAAGAACATTCCCGTAATTATGGCGCTGGTAGGACTTTGGAACACAACTTTCCAGGGAGCACAATCGGAAGCCATTTTACCGTACGATCAGTACCTGCACCGCTTTGCAGCCTACTTTCAGCAAGGCAACATGGAAAGTAATGGCAAAAGTATCGACAGGAACGGCAAAAAAGTAGCGTACCAAACCGGCCCCATTATCTGGGGTGAGCCCGGCACTAACGGCCAACATGCGTTTTACCAACTCATACATCAGGGAACGGAGATCATCCCCTGCGATTTTATTGCACCGGCGCAATCACATAATCCTATTGGCGACCACCATCCTAAATTGTTAAGCAATTTTTTTGCCCAGACCGAAGCGCTGATGAATGGCAAAACCCTGGCTGAAGTAAAAGCAGAATTAAAAAAGCAGGGATTGGACGCAGCCGCCATTAGCAAGCTGGCGCCCTTTAAAGTGTTTGAAGGCAACAAACCCACCAATTCGTTTTTAATTAAAAAAATCACTCCTTTTACGCTTGGACAACTGATCGCCTTTTACGAGCATAAAATTTTTGTACAGGGCATTATTTTCAATATTTTCAGCTTTGACCAGTGGGGCGTGGAACTGGGTAAACAGCTGGCTAATAAAATACTTCCCGAACTTCAAAGTGATGAAGAAGTTACCAGCCACGACAGCAGCACGAATACCTTAATTAATTTGTATAAAAGGATGAGATAGTTGCGCATACATGGTCTGACCGGGACGGTCAGACCAAATAAAAATTATACCCGTTTATATAGGCCGGGGAATCCACTAAAGTTGAAATGTGCGACGCAAGACTGACCGGATATATTCAAAAGCAGGTTACAAAATTTTAAAAATATTTGTGTAACCTGCTTATTTTTTGCATCATACCGAAAATTCCGGTATGAAAATGATCATTGTTGTTATTGCAATCTGCTTTTTAACAGCTATTAATGCACAAAACAGGGCGTTACTTTACATTAAGCCGAAAACAGACTATAATGATTCAATACCAAACAATGCGGCCTGGATTGATACAACCAATATGTACAGCAGCAAATATGGAAAAGTAGCCAGGCTGACACAAGATAATATGCCTTGCATTATACCTTATAATGCAACAAAACATATGCCCAATGCATTCAATAAAAACCAGCCGTTGCCTAATGAAATACCTAACGCATGGAAAAGGGATTCCGTAAAGGGAAAATAATAATTACTACTATTGCGCCGGAACAGCCAGTGGAGTATCAGCACTTACAGGCTTTCCAAAATGGGGCGTACCATCTTTATTCCAGGTAAACCTTTGTGCACGTGGTGAGCGGTGCCCGCCACAACCCTGTCCGGGTGCAGAGTTGGCATGGTATAAGATCCAGTCTTCCTTTCCGTTTGGCGATTTGAAAAAAGAGTTATGTCCCGGTGCATAAACACCGTTTTCCGGCGCTGCTTTAAAAACAGGCTCAGGGTGCTTTTTCCAGTTGTGGGCAGTCAACAAATCCTCATCTGCATTGATAGACAACATACCTAAGGTATAATGATCTGTCCAGCAGCCACTGGCAGAATAGATAATAAAAATTTTGTCTTTATGCTTCAGAAACTGAGGCCCTTCATTTACATTCACCTGCTCTGGTGTTTCTCCTTTCAGGTAACCATGAGTTTCCCAATCATATTGCGGAACTGATATTTTAACTCTTTCGCTTTCTAGGGTCCAGGGATTTTTCATGCGGGCGATATAAATATTTTGCTGACCATTCACCTCGCCTTCCCAGCCAGACCATATCATGTATAACACACCCTTATGCTCAAACACATCCGCATCAATGGCCCATCTATCAGCAGCATCCGCCACCTTGCCTTTAAATACCCACTCCCCTTCCATAGGGTCGGGGGATTCATTTTCTATTACGTACATCCGGTGATTGTGGTTATGTCCGTCGTCAGCGGCAAAATACATATACCATTTCCCTCTTATATATTGGATTTGTGGTGCCCATAATTCTTTTGAGTAAGCCGTATTTGCCGGTGGAGTCCAAACCGTTTTACGCTGTGCAGTTTTTAAGGCCGCTAAATTTTTAGTCTTCCATAAAACCAGTTTTGACCCGCTTGTATGTGTATAGTAATAATAACCATCTTTATAAAAACTATACGGATCGGCGCCGGACGAGAGTAGCGGATTTGTAAATGTTTCAACATTTTTGCTCAGCTTATTGGTGGCACAACTGTTAAAAAGTAAAACGACAACAAAAAATAATATAGATCGCATTTCCCCTGTAGTTTTTATTAATTTTTCAAAAGCCTGAATGTAGAACGCCTTACGGTTATCTTATCAGGGTATCCGGCAACCTCCTTGAATTCAATGCGGATAATAGCTGTTTTTCTGGGCGACACTTCAGTATCGCTGTTATGTACGTGAAAAACATAAAACATTTTACCATTTCTATCTGTTACAACATCCCCATGTCCCGGGCCGTTCACCCCTAAATTGTTTCTTGAAATAACGGGGCTGCCTGCATATTTCTTCCAGGGACCCGTAGGGTTTGCAGCAGTAGCATAACCAATAGCATAATCAGGATTCCTGAAATCATTAGCTGAATAAACCATATAATAAAGCCCTTTATGCTTCAGCACAGTAGGCCCCTCAGCTACTTTCCATGCTGCATTTTGCGTATCCTCCCAGGGATCAGAGGCATTGATGCACTCTTTTAAAGTTTCTTTTTTTATAGCTGAAAGGTCATCATTCAGCTCTGCCACGAAAATGCGGTTACCTTCCTGCAAACGCACGTGATAGAGATATATTTTACCCGAATCAAAGAAGATAAAAGGATCTATCATCCTCGTGGCAGCATCAACAGGCTTGAGCTTTTTTTGTGTAAACGGACCCAACGGACCATCAGCTGCCGCAATAGCGATATGTTCATTGGCGGTATAAGCCATATAGAATTTCCCTTTATATTCAAATACCTGCGGCGCCCAAAAACCTTTATTACCAAAGCTCTCCCCTTCTTTTAAAGCATACCCTTTGCTTTCCCAGTTCTTTTTATTTACAGATGTAAAAACTTTAAAGCCATTAGGCTTGCTGCCCGATCCGGTTCCATACAGGTAGTACACACCGTTATGAAAAAAAATGGTAGGGTCCGCAAGCAACATATTATCCCCGTTTTGCCGCTGTGCCCGGCTTCCATAAGCTGATAACAAAAAAACAAATAAGATTAAATGCCTCATGCAGCCATGCATTATAACTTACCGGTCATCTTTTTTATAAAATCCACTTCCTCCTGCTTGTAAGGAGTGCCGTCTTTCCTGAAAATATCATGAAACCAAAGTGGCGGCTCGCCAGTATATTTTTTTGTCCAGCTATCCCACGGGTAAATCGTTTGCGATTTCCCGTCAACAAATCCCCAATTCACCATAGCTACTTTGTTTGCTTTAGCTACAGGCAATGAGGACTGGAAAGTACTTCCGTTAGGACGCGCCATATATTCTGTACAGATCAAAGGTTTATTGTACCGTTGCAGTTCTTTTATTTTTTTAGCAAGCGTTACCGAATCATCATAGCAATGAAAAGAAATAATATCAGACGAGTCCAGTTGTACTTTCTCTATCGGCTGGAGAGTACCGTTGTTTTCCCAGTTACCTGCCCATACGCCCGATGTAAGGGGCTGGCTCGGGTTAGCGGCCCTTGCCCATTCAAAAGTTTTTTTCAACAGGGGCAATACAAGTTCCCTCTTATCAGGAGTCTCTACCTTTTCATAGGAGGGGCCGGTCATATTATCGGGCTCGTTCCATACATCCCACATTACAATACGGTCATCATTGGCAAATTTTCCAACAATAGCCTTTACATATTTTTCCATCATGGGATATTGGGTGGAATCCTTCAGCACTTTTTGCCCGGGGCTTTGTACCCAGCCCGAATTATGCACAAAAGGCTGCGGGGCTCTTTGCCTGCCTGCTACTGGAAAGGGATCCCAGCAGGAGTCGAATATGGTAAAGATAATCTTGATATGATGCCTGTCGGCAATTTCTAAAAATTTATTGATACGGTCATAAAAACTTTGTGCATCGTTTTGCCAAACCAGATCATGCAGGTACACACGCATAATGTTCATACCCAAAGATTCTGCATACCCCAGCTCTTTGTCGATGGTAGCGGTATCAAAAGTTTCCGCCTGCCACATTTCTAACTGGTTGATGGCCGTGCTGGGTAAAAAATTAGCACCTACATACCATGGTTGCACGCTGTACCATTCATTTGCTTTTTCCGCAGACCAGATCGATCTGGCTGTTGCATCTGTATGGTCTTTGCTTTCAGGATTGTCACACGACCCTAATAAAATGACCACTGACATACATAATGCTGTAAAAATTCTTTTACACATAATTGAGGATTTTACATATTTAATTCACTACAGGGAATGCCGAAATTCTCAGCCTTGCAGCGCCCATCGGTATCAGCTGTATTGTTTCTAACTTACCGGTTGTTGTAACCGGACTTTGGGGCAAAGTATCCGTAAGGCCGTACTGATCTACCTTCCAGCCCGGAATAATTTTTCCTTTTGCCGTTAAGGTGACGGGAACACTTTCCTGTGAAAAAGGAAAATTATCTGCCGGCCATTGTTTTTTCACTACTTTAAAAAAGGAATCGGGCGCTTCACCTTTATAGTACAACCCATAGTTCCATGCGGATGCGGGTAGTATTTCATAAGAAGGCCATTTTTCAGGGTCTGCAGTTTCCTGCCATTTAGAGTCACCAATAGCTGACTTTTTGCTGTCGGATCTTACATAACGCTCTTTTATTTTTAATGAATAGGTTAAAGGGCCCCTGTTTACACTAATACTGTTTTTATTAGCTGCCCACTGCGTTACGTTCAATTTCATTGGTAAGGTCAATTGCACCTTATCCCCATTTTCCCAGCGCCTTACTATTTTAATATAAGCTGATGGCTCCATACTTTGTTTTACTACTTTCCCGTTAATACTTAACTGCGCATTATCGCACCAGGCCGGCACTCTTAAATAAAAAGGAAAAACTGTGCGACTACGGGTGTGCACGGTAAAGCGCATCGTTTCGTCAAAAGGATAATGTCCCTGCGATTCAATTTCCACTTCTTGCCCATTACCTACTTTAGCTTTTACTGTTGCTTCGCAATACAATAAGGCAGCTACGCCATTGTCTGGCGTTGCCATAAAAACATGCTCCGAATAATAAGGCCATCCCTGCGCATGGTTGTGCTGGCAGCATCGGGAGCTAAAGGGGTTCATCATTAAAAAAGGCCCGTTGTTATCAATACCAGGGTGATGATTTTTACTGTCGCTTATTGCCATGTTGGGGCTGGTAATATATCGCAATGCTTTAAAGTCGGGCATCACTGCTGCGGGGTAAGTATTAAATGCCACTTCTTCCGTATGATCGGCCCAAAATGGATCGCCCGTAATGCCTGCTAAAATTTCGTTAGAGGCCATTTGTTCTACTAACCCGCAGGTTTCTACCCCTTGCCTCGGATCTGTATAACCCTTACGTGCATTTTCATCAGCACCAAACATACCGCCCGGCACATTGCCAAACCTGTCTCTGATAATCCTGAAATTGTTATAGGTAGCTTCGAGGTCGCTTTTGTTACCGGTTTGCAGGTAATAAGTTGCCGGCTCCCTAAAAGATTGGGCAATATTTACATTATGCCAGTTAGGTAAATTATCAGGTTGTCTCCAGTCTGCTGTGTTACGGTGAATTTTTTCTGCCAGCTTTAGCAGCCAATCATTTCCGTTGGTTCTGTTGTACAGCCAATAGATACTTATAAGGTTATCTCCTCCCCTGCTGTTCTCCCAGTAATCCTTCAGCAACATACTATCCGGCAAATTATACTGCCAGCGGAAATATTTTTCCATAAAAGGCAGCACCCTGGCATCTTTACTATATTCATACCAGGATTGCAGGCACCAGAGCATGATCATATTTCCCCATAAATCCGGTTTCCCGTTTCTAAGGATCAAAGGCCCGAAGTACCCGTCTGCACGCTGACTGCTCAATGCCGCATTTAACCAGGTTTTTGCTTCATTAATAATTTTGGTATCATTTAAGATATAACCCAGGTTGGCATAGCCTTTTAACCAGTAAGGAACTTCTTCCCAGCCATAATGACCGCTGCCATCTTTGCTCAGCCACGCATTGTCTTTTTTTGAAAGCCATGCGCTGATCTCTCCCAAATGCCCGGTAAGTCCATCACGTTGCCGTTCCAGGTATTTAAGCAGCCATCCATGCGGCCTGATGGACCCCACCGGAAGTTTAATTAAATATAACGACTGCAATGGCTTTTGATTGGATATATAAAACCGGTTAGTACCTGAATGATCAGGGCGTTTTACAATTGTTATCTCCCCTGTTGCTCTTTTATTTTGCGCAGGAAGCAGAAGCGGAGCGTATATACATAATAATATCACAATGTATTTCATACCAATCCTGCAATTACCGGGAAAAACCATAATTAAAACTTTGGGATAAATTATTTTACAGGTACATCATATAATTCCTGATGCAGCTTCATTAAAGAGCTTTCAGGCATTTTCATAATTTTCCTGTCGTAGGTCATAATACCGTTTGTCTCTACTTCCACATCCGTGGTTTGGGTATATACAGCTGCTGATAGCCCCAGTGGTATCAATTGTTTCAAATCTTTCATGAGCCTTGTATACCGCTGCATCAGTTCCTCTTTATTTTTGAAACTTTGATATCCCCAATTGTTCTTATCCTGCCAGGTGTGGCCATCTACCGGAAGCCCGAGCCCGCCAAACTCTCCCAACACCAACGCTGCGGGGCCATTCCCGAAAACAGCAGGGTCGGGCATCTGGGGATCGGGGTAATGGTGAATATCCAGTATATGACCGGTATAAAAGAAATTACCGCCACTGGCGCTGTTTACCAAACGAGAGGGATCGTATTGCATGGTCCATTCTGTGATCTCTTTTGTCTTGAACTGTCCCCAGGCTTCATTAAAAGGTACCCATACAACTATGGACGGGAAGTTGTGGGCCGCATCCATAATCGCTTTCCATTCTTTACGGTAATACGCTTCAGACACGGCGCTTCTCTGCTTATCCCGGTTAAATCCTGAAACCTGCCCCGAGCGCATATCCCAATGATTACCGCCCATATCGCCGCTCGGCATATCCTGCCATACCATTACGCCCAAACTGTCGCAGTAATAATACCAACGGGCCGGTTCCAGCTTGATGTGCTTACGGATCATATTAAAGCCCATTTCCTTTGTTTTTATAATATCAAACAAAAGCGCTTCATCAGTTGGTGCAGTATACAAACCATCGGGCCACCATCCCTGGTCCAAAGGACCATATTGGAATACAAACTTATTATTTAAAGCGAGCCTGTTGATACCATTCGCATCTTTTTTCAGAGCACTTTTCCTCATAGCAAAATAGCTTTCGGCATAATCTATTTGTTTACCATTGCGCGTGAGATAGATTTTCAGCTGGTATAAATGAGGAGATGAAGGCGACCATAATTTAGGACTGCTGATGGTTATTTCACCTTCTACACCCGAAGGCAAAATTGATTCTCCTACCTGCTGTGTGCCGTCCAGTGCCACAAACTTTACAATATCACCCGCATGTGCTCCTTCAATATCAGCCTTTACTTTTAATCGCCCACCATCCACATCAGGCGTATGCTTTGTTGATGCAATATAGGCAGCAGGCACTTCCTCTGTCCATACAGTTTGCCAGATACCGGTCACCGGTGTATACCAGATGCCTTCGGGTTTATTTACCTGTTTTCCTCTTGGCTGAGGGCCTTCATCTGTAGGGTCCCAAACCCTTACCACTATTTCCTGCTTCTTCCCTTTTTTTAAATACGACGTTATATTAAATGAAAAAGGGTCGAACCCGCCTTCGTGAGAGCCCGCTTTTTTCCCGTTTACATATACATCACACCGCCAGTCCACAGCACCAAAATGCAATAATAGCTGGTTCCCTTTTGACAATTTAGGGGCTGCTATTTCTCTTTTATACCATAAAACATTTTCCTTTCCTACTTGTTTTCCTACGCCCGATAAGGCAGACTCGACAGGATAAGGAACTAATATCTGACCCGCAAAAGATGCAGGAATATGAACCTGCGATTCTGTTGTAATTGCATATTGCCAAAGCCCATTCAGGTTTTGCCAGTTATTTCTTTTCAATTGCGGCCGTGGGTATTCGGGCAATGGTTGTTGCGGATTTATTTTTTCCGCCCAGGGAGTCATAATTTTTCCATCAACGGGTTTCCAGGCCTGGGCCGACGCATACATACCAAATATCGCGGAGATAATTGTGGCTAATGTAATTTTTTTGTACAATTTCATTATAATAATTAAACGTTTAGATCAAACTCTGTAAGTAAAAATCAAATGGCAATTGCTTCAATTGCATATAACATACAATCCGTTCATTCTGCAAACAATAAATTAGCGCTAAATTAAAGGTTCCCATTCTTTTGAAAGGTCAATTTTGTCTCATTCTTTTTACGAATTGTCTCAATAAAGCTTTTTCTTCCTTTATTTAATAAGGTCGTTTAGCCCTATAACCAGAAGCGCCGCCCAATACAGTGTCGAATTGCACAAATTGCATTTGAGAAAAGCTCGTGCGACATTTAGCATGTGCATCATTAAAAACTCAAGCATCAAGGCAAAAGGTAATATAGGTTCGTTAGATTATCAGGTAAAAGATATAAATGGATTTTCTTGCATTTACAGGCGTCACTACTATATATAATACTTTATTGGGCAGAAAGAAAAGAAGACTATGTACTTGACTTCTTTTTTATTAAGGCCATTATGAATCGCTTATTGTACAATAACCCACTACTTTATTTGATTAACAAGGCCTTTTAGTAAAAATTGAGACAAAATGAGGAATCTTTGATTAAAATTGAAAACTGAACCTCCATTGCAGTTACTATTTTTACTTTAACAAAACGTTATCTTGTCATGAAGCATTTAGCATTATTTTTATTTGCTGCTATCGCAGTTTTTCAATCTTTTTCCCAAACCAACAGAGTACCCGTAAAAGGAACGGTAACTGATGCAAACGGAAGCCCTATCAGCAATGTATCTGTTCAGGAAAAGGGCACGGCCAACGGAACGGTTACAGCGCAGGACGGAAGTTTTTCCATCGGCGTAAGCAGCCAGGCATCAGTGCTTGTATTTTCATCTGTAGGATATGCAGAACAGGACATAGCTATACCGGATAACCGGGTAATCAATGTGGTTCTGCTGACAAAAGAGAGGGAAGAAGAACAGGTAGTGATAATCGGCTACCAGACTGTACGAAAAAAAGATCTTACCGGTGCTGCTACATTGGTTGAAACAAAAAATACAGAAGCCAAAGTTGCAAGGTCTTTACCAGAAGCCCTTCAGGGACAGGCTGCAGGTATTACGGTAAGAAATTCCGGCGGCCCAGGCCAGGGAGCGGTTGTCAACATAAGAGGGCTAAGCACTTTTTACGGTAATGCCAACCCGCTTTATGTAATCGACGGGATGTTATCCGACCCTAATGTAACCATCAATACCAATGATATTGAAACCATCCAGGTGCTGAAAGACGCGTCTGCAGCAGCTATATACGGCGCACGTTCCGCTAACGGCATCATCATCATCACCACTAAAAAAGGAAAGGCTGGCCCTATGAGGGTAAACGCTTCCGCAAGATACAGCAGGACGAACCTGCCAAAGATGTATGATATGATGAGTGGGCCGGAATATGCGGCAATGAACAAACAGGCATATCAGAATGCAGGTTATACGCAGCAGGCATCCGTCGCCAATTTTGACGGCACCAATGTGAACTGGGCAGATCAGTTGTTTCGTGCCGGGTCTATACAAGACTACAACCTCTCCCTATCAGGCGGTGGAGAAAACTCAAAATATTTTATATCAGGCTCCTATTTCAAAGATGTGGGTACTATGATCAACCGCGAGTTTGACAGGGCGGCCCTGCGCATCAATACCGAAGCCAAAAGAGGCAGGGTGAAGGTAGGTGAAAACATACTCATCTCCACTTCCTACGGCAGTGCCCCGTTTTCGGGCGGTGCTTTCGGGGGAAATCCATTCTATGACGCTTTCAATATGCTCCCTATTATACCGGTAAAAGATGAAGCGTTCGTAAGCGATGCTAACCCCGGTGGCTGGGGCATAGGCTCAAACAACGCCCGGACTTATTCAAGGAACCAGGTAGCACAGGCCTATATTACCAACTATAGCTACAATTATGTAAAAATAATGGGAAATATCTACGGCGAAGTGGACATTACCAAATGGCTGAGGTACCGCGCCAACGCCGGCCTGGAAACCAGCTTTGACAAAGAAAAATCTTTAAGAGGCAAGGGAATATGGTACTGGAACCAGATAGACGCCCCAACAAGGATAGATGAAGGACGCTCACAGTTTTTAAGCTATCTTTTTGAGCATACATTAAACTTTGACAAAACCTTTGGCAGGAACTATGTGAATGGTGTGGTTGGCTACACACAGCAAACCATAGGCAGGGAAGGCATTGGTGCCGGAAAAACCGATTTACTTGAAGCCGGCGATATCTATTTTAATACCATCAATTCCGCTACAGGAGTAAGCACTTCTTCCGGCAGTAGGGGCAGGAACTTCATAGATTCCTGGCTGGGGCGGCTCAATTATACTTTTGACGACCGTTACCTGGCCACATTCACCTTCCGTTCTGATAAAGATTCGAGGTTCGCTAAAAATTACCGCACAGGCTTTTTCCCTTCCGGAGCCGTTGCCTGGAAAATAAGTAACGAAAAATTCTTTAATGCAGACTGGGTGTCTGAACTAAAATTAAAAGGCTCCTATGGCGTATTAGGTGCCACTAACTTAAACAACTATCAATACCTGGGGCTTATCAACCAGGGGCCAAGAGGTATCTTCGGCCCTGGCGAGCAAACAGCTAATGTGGGCGCTTCCCAGATAAACCTGGTAGATCCTAATTTAAGATGGGAGCAAAAGGCAACAATGAACCTGGGTTTTGACGCCTCCCTATTCAGCAGGCAGTTCAACATATCTTTCAACATATTCAGGTCTGTAACTTCTGCTGCATTGCTGTACCTGCCGTTACCCGGCTATTTAGGTGGGCTGAGCAATAACATATTTACCAATATCGGTTCTATTCAAAACAAAGGCATAGAACTGGAGTTGGGATACCGCCCCCGAAAAAGCGAAAACGTTTTCAACTGGGATATTGCAGGCAATATCAGCTTTATCAGGAATAAAGTGCTGGAGCTGGGCAATCTGGGCATTGATCCTGAAACAGGCCTTCCACGGAACTATATCCAATCGGGCAATACACGCACACAGGTAGGCCGCTCTATAGGTGAGTATTACCTTATACTAACGGACGGAATCTTCCAGAATCAGGCGGAAATAGATGCGCACAGGGCACAGTCCGGCATTGCTAAACCTGGTGACATACGGTATATTAATTTGCTTGACCGGGGCACCGGCAACGACATTAGTTCCGAAGACAGAGCCTTCGCCGGATCACCATGGCCTGTATTTACCTCCGGCATTCTGTGGAACGGGTATTATAAAAGTTTTACGCTGAATATACAGTTATATGGTGTGTACGGTAACAAATTATACAATGATATGCGCCGCGATTTTGACGGTATGGGGTACTCCAACTACCGAAAGGGTATTGTGCCCTGGACGGCTGCCAACCCTACTGATTTTCCAAGGCTTGGAGTGTCATATACCAGCAATACACCCGGCGATCCTGCTGTCGATCAGGGTATTCTTTCTAACGTACGAGGCGACACTGAAAGGTGGCTGGAAGATGGCTCTTACCTGAGATTAAGCAATGTGCAGTTGGGATATAATTTGCCCGAGAATATTTTAAAGAGGTTGCGCCTGCCCTCACTGCAGGTATATATAAGCGGACAGAACCTGCTCACTCTCACAAAGTACTCTGGTATGGACCCGGATGTGACAGGTGCTAACGCGAACCTTGAGCCCGGCGTGGACAACGGCGCATGGCCTCCTAACAGGATCGTATCTTTTGGATTAACATTAGGCTTATAATTAATCAAAAAAGAAAATCAATTTAAAATGAAAATACTAAACATATATACTTTAATTATTGTAGGGCTGCTTACCTTTTCCTGCCAGAGGAATTTTGACGAGCCTAACCCGGATATGCTCACCAACGGCTCTTTCTGGAAAACGGAAAGCGATGCCATAAAAGGAATTAACGCCGTGTACAGCGCATTTAACAGGAGCAGCAACTACTATAACCGATGGATGCACTTTCTTTACCTGCTCAGGTCTGACGAAGGGTTTGGATCTGGCGGAGACATTGGCCTTAACAATAACATGGCCTTTGCTTACACCAGCAACAATACCGGCAGCGGCCAGTGGAACGCTATTTTCCATGCCAACTACCGCGCTAACCAGGTCATTGCCTACGTGCCGCAAATAAACATGGACGAAACGCTTAAAAGAAGAGTAATTGCCGAAGCTAAATTTTTACGCGCACTTAACTACTTTAACCTTGTAGTGTACTGGGGACGTCCGCCACTGGTGCTGGAAGTAATGGCGCCTACGGATTACCCGGCAAATGCTACCCCACAGCAGGTATATGCGCAAATAGAAAAAGACCTTACAGAAGCCCTGGCCGACCTGCCGGCCACCTACGCTGCCGCTGATATTGGCAGAGCTACCAAAGGCGCTGCGCATGGGCTGCTGGCAAAAGCGTATATGCAACAGGGGAAGTTCAATGAAGCCAAACAGGCACTGGATTGGTTAGTAACCGGAGCTGGTGCTGCCAATTACGGGCTGATGGACAGCTATGCCGACAATTTCAAAAAAACAACGGAGAACAACCGGGAATCAGTTTTTGAAATACAGTTTAAAGAAAATCCGGCGGAGAACGGCGATGATGATACCAATCTGGGAATCAGCCTTAATACAGGAATCTCTGTGCCCAAGTTCCTTGCCCCTCCTGCGCCTGGTCCAGGGTATGCGGATGGCGCAGCGAGGCGTTGGATCATAGATAGCTTTAATGTTGAAAAAACTGCCACGAACGGAAGAGACCCCCGGGTTGCCGTAAGCTTTCTCTACGATTATGCAGATGAAAGAGGCCCCGCATTTACCAATGTGTACGGCGCAACATGGCAGGCACGCTATGGTGCTAATGACAAAAGAGTTTGGTTCAGAAAATTATTGAATGACCACTGGAGAAATACAGAGAGCTTCAGCTCTCCCAACAATTACCGGATGATACGCTATGCCGATATTTTACTGATGTATGCCGAATGTCTGAATGAAGCAGGGCAGACAGCTAATGCCTACCAGTATGTGGACAGGGTCAGGACACGCGTAAACATGAGCCCGCTGGCAACCATAAAGCCCGGTATGAACCAGACCGATTTCAGGCAACAAATCAAACATGAAAGAATGCTGGAACTTGCAGGCGAAGGATGGCGCTATTTCGACATGGTACGCTGGGGCGAGCTTTCCAACAACTTGGCAGTACTGAAAGCCAGAGATGCGGACTTCAACAACTTTGTGCCTAACAAGCACGAATGGTATCCCATTCCACAATCCGATATTGATAACAGTAATCTTACTCAAAACCCGAACTATTAATAAAAATAGAACAGGATGATCTTTAAACGCACAAAAAGCACAGAAATGAAAAAACTATTATACCTGCTTTCCTTTATTTCCGTTTTGACAATGATGGGCAGTTGTAAAAAAGAGGTGGAAATACCTTTAAGCGCCAATCCGCCCACATTTAGCCTAACCGCAGACACTGTTGCTGTGGCAAACGGTAAGTATATCTTAAAAGCAGAAGGCCAAAGCGCTTACGGTGGGGCAATGCTGAGTAAAGTGGAATTTTATAAGGCAGATGAAAAGATAGGTGAAAAAACAATCGCGCCCTACACATTGGAGTACCAGGTAACGGAAAATGTGCCCGACCAGCAGCTTTCTTTTTATGCCGTGCTGATTGACGTTGCCGGTAACCGCGTCAAAAGCAGTACCGTAAAGCCTAAAGTAAAAGTACTGCCTATAAGAATTGAGGCTGAAAACGCAACATTAACAGGATTAGCAAAAGTAGCCACGGACCCTGATACAAAAGCAACTTCATCTAACCAGGCAAAAGTGGGAGCTATAGATAATGCTGCAAGCGGTATTGATGCTACTATACAGATTTTAACCCCAGGAGATTACCTGATAAAAGTAGCCGCAGGTACAGGGCTCGATGGCACTTCACATAAGGTATATATAGATAACAACGCAGCCGATGCAAAAATATATAATATTCCCAACAGGGGATGGAACGTGTGGCAGACATTTAACCTGATTTTTCGTCTTGAGGCAGGTACTCATAAAATAAGTATCCGCCAAAACGTGGGATACGGAGAGCTTGATTATTTTGAATACTCAAAATTTTAAAAATAAATAAATGAAACAGAGCATGATCAATTTTTCTCAAACAGAGCAAAGTAATATTATGCAAAGTTCCATCAGACCATTAAAAACAATAAAAAATATACTGATGAAATATATAATATACACAGCTTGGTTTTTGTTGATTATAGCAGCATGTGGCAAACGCGGCGCCGGACCGGTTTTGTACACACCCAGGCCGCCGGAAGTAACAAAGCCTGCAAAATTCCAAAATCCCCTGCTTAATTCGGCGCCGGACCCTTGGGTAGCGCAGCGTGGAGGCTTTTACTATTTTCTGCAAACACACGGAAACCGGATTGAAATACGCAAAACTGCTGCCATGAACCAATTGGCCACAGCGCCCAGTACTGTTGTTTTCAATGCTCCGGCATCAGGAGCTAACAGCAGGGATGTATGGGCTCCGGAAATGTTCTTTCTGCAAGGCAAATGGTACATTTATTACACTGCAAGTAATGGTCAGGATGTGAACCACCGTATGTTTGTGTTAGAAAACGCCAATGAAGACCCTACTACTCAGAACTGGGTAGATAAGGGGCAACTCATAACCCAACCTAACAATTTGTGGTCGATTGACGGTAGCATTCTTGAATATAAAAATGAGCTGTTCTTTATATGGTCCGGTCGGCCGGGTGCAGCAACCGGAAACCTTACTCAAAATATTTATATCTCCAAGATGTCCAATCCTTACACACTTACCGGGGAAACTGTAATGATTTCCACCCCTCAAAATGCCTGGGAAACAAAAGGTTTTGCCGTAAACGAAGGGCCGGAAATATTAAAAAACGGAAAAGGAGATGTATTTCTTATCTATTCTGCCAGCTATTGCGGGACTGACGATTATTGCCTGGGGATGCTCACTTTGGCAAAAGATGCCAATCCTCTTTTGCCGGCATCATGGACCAAAACCCCCAACCCTGTATTTACAAAAATTCCGACAGCATATGGACCGGGACATAATGGATTTTTTAAATCAAAAGACGGCAAGGAAGACTGGATCGTTTATCATGCAAATATGGAATCCCGTCCTGATAATAGCGGTTGCGGTAATTCAAGAAGCACCCGTATGCAGAAGTTTACGTGGAACGCAAATGGTACGCCTAACTTTGGAGAACCTGTAGCCGCGGGTGCATTCATTAATGCGCCTGCCGGAGAATAAACAACAAGATAGTCCCCTGTTGAATATTCATGACACCCCGGCTATAAATATTTACTCAAAAGATATGAATAGTAAATTCCTGCTATTTAATAGTAGCCGGAATTTTTATTTTTAAAAATAAACAGCCCCCATGAGCAAGAAGTCTGCAACAGAAAGTGCACTCCCCGCAAAGCAAAAATAGTCTCCCTTTATTGATACCAGAGCGGACGTATAAATTAAAAACATATCGCCGCTATGCGGCTTAATAATAATCCTGTTCCCACGCTCCTGTTAACAAGGTACTATTACATGTTATAGAATCAAGCCGCATAGCGGCAATATGTTAATCGGAAAGGATAATTCAGCGGTTAAAAAGATGCATAGTAAGGAAGTGTTACTATGTCGGCCTAAAAAACCAATATATGCGTCTGCCTTGTTCCTGCTTCCTGCATCAAAACTTTTCTGTACGTTTGGCTAAATGTTGAGAATACAAATTTTGTGTACAAAAATTTTTCTGCTTCTGTTCTCTGCAACAGCAGCAGGCCAAAACTATTATTTTAAGTATTACCAGGTAGAGCAGGGCTTATCTAACAATACCGCTACCTGCATTATACAGGATAAAAAGGGGTTTATATGGGTAGGTACTAAAGACGGGTTGAACCGGTTTGATGGTTACACTTTCAAAATATTCAGAAATGACCCCGCTGACAGTACCAGCCTTGGTAATAATTCTGTATGGTTATTGAGCGAAGGAAGTGACGGCAAAATATGGGTAGGCACAGAGCGTGGAATATTTGTTTATGACCCAGACTACGAAAACTTTTCACATGTACAAAATACACCGAGGCAATTAGTAAAAGCAATCGTGAACGGACCTGATGGCGATACATGGTTTATTATTAATCACAAAGTATATCGCCTGTCCCTCAAAACACAAAAAGTAACACAGTTTAGTGCTAAAGAATTGAACTTCTGCACAACACTGGCGGTTTCTCATACAAAAGACATTTGGGTGGCAACATTTCAAGGCGAATTAGGCAGGTACAACAAAATAAACGGGAAATTTGAATTTTTCCCGGTTTTTAACCACTCCCCCGCCCCTGCTACTTTTTGGTTAGAACGGATCTATGATACCGGGGAAGGTTATTTGCTTATTGGCACAGCCACGCAAGGCATAAAAAAATTTAATCTCTCAACAAAAACTTATGAAGATTTACTTATTTATAATACAGATAATACGGAAATCTATGCCCGGGATTTTATAAAAAACGATACCGGCGAATACTGGATAGCCACAGAAAGCGGTGTGTATATTTATAATACAAAAGACAACTCTTTCAAGAACTTAAAAAAAGGTTACCAGGACCCTTACTCCCTTAGCGATAATGCGGTTTACTCATTTTGTAAAGATAATGAAGGAGGCATTTGGATAGGTACTTATTTCGGGGGCATTAATTACAAACCGAAAGAAAAACCGGTTTTTAAAAAATATTTTCCCCAATCCCGGCCCGGAGCAGTAGCAGGTAATGCCATACGAGAAATTATCGCTGATGATAAAGGCTATTTATGGATTGGCACAGAAGATGCAGGACTGAATAAATTTGATCCAAAAACCGGGTTATTCACCAATTTTAAACCCGGCGATAAAAAATCCGGAATCGCCCACACAAACATTCATGGCCTGCTGTATAAAAACAACCGGCTTTGGATAGGCACGTTTGAGCATGGACTCGACGTTATGGACCTGGGTAAACAAAAAGTAATCCGGCACTTCTCCGCCAAACCAGGTCATGACCAACTAAGAAGCAATTTCATACACAGTTTATATAAATCTTCTGACAACAAAATATGGGTGGGCACTTCAAACGGTATTCATATATATAACGAAAAAGATCACAATTTTATATCGCCACCCTACTTTCCCCATGAAGACTTTTATTCAGGTATTATCGAACTATCTGACGGAACTATTCTTACGGGTACGTTTCAGGACGGGCTTCACTATTATTCACCTTCAAAAAAAATATTTGGCAGTATACAGGTGTGGAAACAAAACAAAAACCTGTTTGCCGAAAACAGGATCACCTATCTTTTTGAATCCTATAATAAAACGGTTTGGGTAGCCACCGAATACGGGTTATACAATATCAATCTGCAAACAAAAAAAACATATATCTATTCTGATAAAACAGGGTTGCCCAGTAACATGGTCTATACTATTACAGAAGACAACAACTATAACAAATGGATTACAACCTCTAAAGGGCTGGTACTGATGAGTAAAAATGGCCGCATACTGCGCACATTTACAAAAACTAACGGATTACTTAGCGACCAGTTTAACTATTCTTCCTGCTATAAGGCCCAAGACGGCACTATTTATATGGGCAGCGTAAAAGGGATGATCAGCTTTAACCCTGCTGACCTTGAAACAACCAATTATATCCCCTCCATTTATTTAACTAATATATCTTTCTTCAACGCTTCACTTTCCGTTAATCCTCAAAACGGGCCGTTAAGAAAATCTATACTGATTACAAACAATATAACGCTGCCTTATAATCAATCCACTTTTCATATTGACTTTGCAGCTTTGAATTATACGTCACCGGACAATATTGAATACGCCTATATGCTAGAAGGATTAGACAGAAGCTGGAATTATATCAAAACCAACCGCAGGGTATACTTCACTAACCTTTCGCCCGGTACCTACCGGTTCATTGTAAAATCTACAGACAGTAATGGTAACTGGGCGAATAACGAAAAAATGCTTGCCATAAAAATACTGCCTCCGTGGTGGTTCAGCGACCTGGCTTATATATTTTATATTTTAACAGGTATACTGGCTGTATATGCTGTTACAAGGTTTTACCATAGGCGTCAGCAGGAAAAGCAAAAAATAAAAATGGCCGTTTTTGAAAGAGCAAAGGAAAAGGAAATGTATGAATCTAAAATAGATTTCTTTACCAAAATTGCACATGAAATAAGAACGCCACTTACGCTTATCAAAGCGCCCATGGAGAAAATAATGAATAATATCAGCCAGGTACCGAGGGTGGAAAAATACCTGCTGGTAATGGATAAAAATACAAGGCGGCTGCTGGACCTTACCAATCAGCTACTGGATTTCAGAAAGATAGAGTCAGGCGAGTTCTCATTGCATAAAGACCACATCAACATTTCTGAGCTCTTTCAAAGCATATATGCCAGCTTCATTCCACTGGCTGAACATAAAAAAATCCATTTTGAGTTGCATATTCCTGATAAAAATATAGTGGGTAACATAGATGAAGAAGCCACTACTAAAATACTCAGCAATCTTTTTGACAATGCTATCAAATACAGCCAGTCTTTTGTAAAGGCTGCAATCAGTTATGCATCTGACAGCAAATATGTCATTATTACTATAAGTAACGACGGGCAGGAAATTCCGGAAGACCTACGGGAAAAAATTTTTGAGCCATTTTTCAGAACGGCTCATGCAGAAAAAATAAGAGGCACCGGCATCGGACTCCCACTGGCAAGATCTTTAGCCGAGCTGCAAGGGGGCACGCTATCTTTGGAATCAACCAATGGCATTAATATCTTCGCATTTCATCTTCCATTGAATTAAAAAACTATAAGAGCATGTCATATACAGGTATTTCTGAAAAACCGGCTTTATTAATAGTGGATGACAATGAAGATATTCTTGAGTTTTTGCAGGATGACCTGGGAGAAATATATGCAATTTTTACCGCAGTTAATGGTACAGAGGCTTTAAAAATACTTTCGGAAGAGGTGATACACCTGGTGATCAGCGATGTAATGATGCCTGAAATAGATGGTTTTGAACTTTGCGATAAAATCAAGTCCAGCTTTGAGCTGAGCCACATACCTGTTATTCTGCTGACTGCCAAAAACAGCCTGGCCTCAAAAATTGAAGGCCTGTCGACTGGCGCAGATGCCTATATCGAAAAACCTTTTTCACCTGAGCACCTGGCAGCACAGGTTTCCAGCCTTTTAACGAACAGGAATAAAGTGAAAGAGTATTTTATCAATTCGCCGCTCGCACATATAAAAAGCATTGCTCATTCAAAGCTCGACGAAGAGTTCCTGGAAAAACTAAATAATTTTATTGTAGAAAATATCGAGAACCACGATCTGGACGTCGACCATTTGGCGGTTGCAATGAATATGAGCCGTCCTACCCTTTACAGGAAAGTAAAATCCATATCCAACCTGTCTCCAAATGAAATGATCAATCTTTCAAGGCTGAAAAAAGCGGTTGAATTAATGAACACTAAAGTGATTGCGCTTGGGCAGATCGCTGAAATAATAGGATATCGTTCGCTGACACAATTCGGACGTAATTTTCAAAAACAGTTCGGCCTAACGCCCTCAGAATATATGCAGAGAGCAGGTAGCTGATAAATGTAGAATATTGAATGTAAAATATTAAATGCAGAATGTGCTACAGGTTGCATGCATTATACATTTAATTATAGAATTTCTATACTGGATATTTGTTCATAGTTCATGGAAATATTAAATATTGAATATTTAATTTTAAATTAAAAATTTTACGAGTAATAATCAACAAACAATGCTCAATGTTCAATATTCATTGATTGTACGTTCCGGAGGCAATTGAACATTGATTATCGCGTATTGAAAATTGAATATTTATAGCCTGGTCGCTGAATGCTGGTTCATAATTCATGGTCGCCCTCCTTGTAAACTTTTTAACCAACCACCTTTAACAACTTTTAAACCTTTAAACTTCCCTCCTGTCAACCGTCATCTGTACAATGGTACATAGTCTAACGGCTAAATACTGATACCTGATATCTAACATCTATCAACTCATTCCAAACATTTCCTTTAGCCGCAAAGTCAGCTCCTTCACCCCTTCCGTGGCAGGCTTTTCTATAATCGTAAGATTACGCATGTCTTTCAAAAAAGGAACCCGTTTATCTATTACGAATTTGGGATTATAAACAGGAACCATATCGATCAATCCTGCAGCAGGATATACCACCAGCGATGTACCTACTACCACGAAAATGTCTGCATCCATTGCTATTTGCGCCGCTCTTTCCATCATAGGCACTGCTTCGCCAAACCATACAATATCGGGCCGCAGCTGCCCGCTGTCCGGTGCTACATCACCTATATGTATATCGTCTTTTATATCATAAGAAGGCCAAAGCGAATTTTCACTGCGCATCTTGAATATTTCCCCGTGCAAATGAGTAATATTAGTTGATCCGCCACGCTCGTGCAGGTCATCTATATTCTGGGTAATAATATGTACATCAAAATATTGTTCCAGGTCTGCCAGCCCTGTATGAGCTGCATTGGGCCTGGCTTCCAGCGCCTGTTTACGGCGCATATTATAAAAATCAAGCACCAGCGCGGGATTTCTTTTCCATCCTTCCGGAGATGCCACCTCGGCCACATCATATCCTTCCCAAAGACCACCGCTGTCCCTGAATGTTTTAATACCACTTTCAGCGCTGATGCCCGCCCCTGTTAATACTACCAGCTTTTTCTTCATTCGGTAAACTTAGAGATTCTTTTTTACAATCGCAGCGCTTCTCCTGAATCTCCTGAAAATAAAAATCATGGCTACCAAACCAAGCCATAAAGGCCATATAGTAAACACGCCGATAAATACATCTCCAAAGATCTTACCACCCTCGCTGAAAGCTGATACAATACGGCTTCCAAAACCGGGTTTATCACTATCAGCTTTATAACCTGCCAGCGGTTCAAAATAGGTAAGATTAATAGTGCTGTATTTTGCTTCCCCTGAAAGCCGGGCCAGCCTTGCTTCTGCAGATTCTATATCTTCCTGGATATCATTTATCTCCTGCTGCACTTTAAGTACATCTTCCATTTTACCTGCCTGTTTTAGAAATTCTAAATACTTGGCTTTCGTTGCTTTTTTGGTTTCAAGCCTCGCTTTAATATCAATAATATTACCCGTAACATCTTCAGAAGTGATGCTACGTTGCAACTGGCGCGTATCTTTTGCAGCCAATCCATTTACCAGCTCTTCAAATTGCAATACCGGTACTTTTATTACAATGTTGGTTTCGTTCTTGTAATCAGTAGTATTATTATCCTCCCTGGAAATATAGCCACCGTATTTTTTAACAAGGTCCCGTATAAACGAAGCATACGCTTCGTGCTTTTCTACTTCTAATGTAATGTTAGCTGTTTTAATTATTTTCTTATCCCAATCTATAGTTACAGGTATGTTGGTTGCAGAAATATCAGAAGTTCCAATGCCTGCGCCTATTCCGGTATCAGGCAGTGTAAATGCTTTATAGCTTTCTGCAGCGGCAGCCTCTTCCGGTTTTTCAGCAGCCGGGTCATTTATAGAAAGTTCATTAACAGCAACATCTTTGTTATTACCTGTGCTGCAGGCAATAAATATCCATGGCAATATTGCTATTGCAAAAAATAAGCGTTTCATTATTTTAATTTTTAATGATTAATGGAGGCAAAACCTCATGGCAGCAAGCAGGCTATTAAATTCCGGATATTTAATAGAATGCTTTGGCTTCTTAGTTATTTATTAGATATCTTTTAATACCAATTCCATAAAAATGGTAATCCCTGGAATTTGTTAAGTGATTGGTAAATTGATGTTGAAAGGTTTACAGGTTGAAATGTTGATATGGAAACAAACCTATAAACCCTGTCCGTCTGGTCAGGCGGCTTTCAACTTTCAAACTTTTAACTTTTAAAATACTCCTCCCCCGCCATCTTCATCACTATCTCCCACTCCTCAGGTTTGACTGATTGCGTGGAAAGCCGGCCCAGACGCACCAGGTCCATATCCTGTAATTTTTTTTCTGCTTTTATCTGTGCCAGGGCTACCGGCTTTTTCAGCTTTTTTACAGGAGCCACGTCCACGGCTACCCAGCGCTCATCATCCGTAGTAGGATCGGGGTAGGCCTCCTTTACAATTTTGGCAATGCCAACAATTTCTGTTCCTTCGTTGCTATGATAAAAAAATGCAAGATCACCCTTTTTCATCGCTTTCAGATTAAGCCTCGCTGCATAATTGCGTACCCCGTCCCAAACAGTTTTTTTGTCTTTTACCAGCTGATCCCAGCTATATTTAAAAGGTTCTGATTTTATAAGCCAATAAGCCATTGAAATTTGAATTTATATTTTGAAATTTTATTATTTATCTTCATAAAAATAAAAATCATTTGCAACAAATAAGCATTTGGGAAGCTGAAACATTTTATGCGCCGCAGGATATTATTATTGTAGGTGCCGGCTTTACCGGCTTATGGACAGCCTTTTACCTTAAACAAAAATATCCGTCAAAAAAAATTACCATCATAGAACGTGGCCCGGTACCTGCAGGCGCTTCAGGCCGTAATGCCGGCTTTGCCTGCTTTGGAAGTTTTACAGAAATACTGTCAGATATAGATACCATAGGGACTGACAAAGCATTGCAATTGCTTAACTGGCGCTTTGAAGGGCTCAAAACGATCCGTCAGCACTTTAATGACTCGGCAATAGATTATTATAATACCGGCGGCTATGAGCTGCTTAACAAAGAAGCATCACTTGAAAAACTCAGCGCAGTGAACAGCCTGCTCTATCCTGTTACTTCCGCTACCGAAACGTTTATTTTAAAAAATGAACTGATAGGGCAGTTTGGCTTTGCGAATACCCGGTACCTTATAGAGAACCGGTTTGAAGGTGGACTGCACCCTGGTAAATTGCTGGGTGCCCTGATACAAAAACTATCAGGAATGGATGTTCAGCTCATGTGCGGGACCGAGTTAAAAAGTTTCGAAGAAAGCTCCGATGATATAAAGCTGCAAACCACTGACAAACGCACATTACACACACAGCAGCTGATCTTCTGCACCAACGCATTTAGCAAATCTATACTGCCGCATATAGCGGTTGTTCCTGCGCGCGGGCAGGTATTGCTTACGGCCCCTGTTCCGGATTTAAAATTTAAAGGAGTATTTCACTACGATGAAGGCTTTTATTATTTCCGGAACCTGAATAACAGGATCTTGTTGGGAGGTGCAAGAAATACCGCTATTGCTACAGAGTATACACTCGACGCGTTTACTACCCTGCCTATACAGCAGGCGCTTGAAGATTTTCTTTCTAAATTTATATTGCCCGGGCAAAAGCCAGCTATAGCATGCCGCTGGGCAGGTATTATTGCGATGGGGCAGGAAAAAACACCTATTCTCAAACAGCTCACAGACCGTACCTTTTGCGCCGTAAGGCTGGGGGGTATGGGAGTGGCATTAGCGCCTGCCATGGGAAAGTTACTGGCAGAAATGATATAAATGGCCCAGGTGCAGTTACCACCTTACGCAGAGCTTTCAACAGTAAAGTTTCACACCCCAGCTTTATAACGAAAAATCAACATAAACAACAACATTGGTAAATATGACCCGCAATTTTACAGCAACATTTCTTATAGTAGTATCACTCGTTTGCTGCAATACCGCTAACGAAAAAAAGAGCAGTGCCAAAAACAGCGCTGTGCCCGATTATACAAAGCTGGAGCAGGCAGGCTGGTTACTGGGCAGCTGGCAAAACCTGTCGGAGCATGGAGCTGCTACAGAAAACTGGGAAAAAGAAAATGACTCCACCTTTAAAGCAGAAAGCTTTGTAATAGCGGAGGATGATACCGTATTTTATGAAAATGTAACCCTGCAGCTAAGGAAGGATACATTAGATTATGTGGTGCGCACAAAAAATCAAAATGAGATGCCTGTTAGTTTCAGGCTCGTGTACAGCAATGAAAAGACGTTGGTTTTTGAGAACCTGCAGCACGATTTTCCTACTAAAATAGTCTATAACAAAGTAGGGGCAGACTCACTTTATGCAGAAGTCTCAGGCATCATAAACGGAACTGAAAGAAAGGAAGCCTTCCCGTTCAAAAAAACCACTCCCTGATCTAATTAACTAAAAATCCGGGAGAAAAGATTATTCGCTTAATCTTTTTTAGTCTTCAGGCATGAATTACACTATTGTTCTCACTCCTTCAGCAATTACAGATGAAAATATCCCGGGTTTGTACCCGATATGTGCGTTATAATATGCTGCAAGTTTTTCGCTGAAATCATCAAAGTTGTCTTTATTTACCAAAGCAATGGCACAGCCTCCAAAACCAGCGCCTGTCATACGGGCGCCAATACAATCGTTATAGTTTTTGCAGAAATCAACGATCGTGTCTAATTCCCTGCCCGAAACCTCATACAGGTTTTGCAAAGAATCATGCGAAGCGTACATCAGCTCGCCAAATGTTTTAATATCGCCTGATACTAAGGCATTCTTGGCCTTTTTCACTCTTTCATCTTCAGAGATCACATGCAATGCCCTGTTCTCGATTACCGTATCGCTGATCAGCTCCCTGTTCCTGGTAAAGTCTTCAATATTCACTTCGCATAAATGGGTTACATTTAGCCTTTGCTGCAACTGCTTCAAAGCCGTACGGCACTCATTAAAACGCTCGTTATACTTAGATTCTACCAGTTTCCGGGGTTTATTGGTGTTGATAATAGCCAGCACATAATCACCAATTTCAAAAGGCAGATATTCGTAGTCCAGCGTATCACAATTCAACAAAACAGCATGGGCATCTTTACCCATAGCCACTGCAAACTGATCCATGATCCCGCTGTTCAGCCCCATAAAATCATTCTCTACACGCTTACCCAGCAAAGCCAGCTCCACTTTGCTCATGCCTCCGTTAAATATTTCATTTAAAGCATGAGCTGTTAATACTTCGATAGAAGCTGAAGAAGAAAGACCCGAACCAATAGGCAGGTTGCCGCTAAAAAGAAAATCAAGCCCGGTTAGCTCAATCCCCGCTTTTGTAAACTCGTAAATGACACCAACAGGATAGTTGAACCATTCGGGGCCGGTTTTGCTATAAGCGCTTTGTATTGCCACATCTGTGGTTTCGGGAAAATCAACGGCGCGAAACCTGAATATATTATCATTGTTTTTGGCTACAAGCAATGTGGTACCCATCGTAATGGCACATGGCATTACCATGCCGCCGTTATAATCAATATGTTCACCAATAAGATTTACCCGGCCCGGGCAGAAAAAAATATGTTCGGCAGGCTTGTTAAATTTCTTTTCGAATTCAGCTTTCAGATTATCTATAATCATATCAATTGTATATTTTTATCAAAAATAATTTTATGGTGGAAATATCAGAGCAATTATATGGCCAGCACCCTAACGGGAAAGAGGTATTTGTATATACTTTAAAAAACAAAGCAGGTACCATTGTGAACATTACTAATTATGGCGCTATTATTATGGCGTTAAAAATAAAGAAATCTGACAATACTTACAATGATATTGTTCTGGGCTTTGATGATCCTGGTCAGTATTGGAGCGAAGCGTATCTTAAAAGCTATCCTTATTTTGGGGCTGCAATAGGCCGGTATGGTAACAGAATTGACAAAGCGGCTATTACAATAGATGGTACAGTATATCCCTTAAACAGCTCCAATCCCGGTTTCCAGCTGCATGGCGGCATAGAAGGCTTTGATAAAAAGGTTTGGGAAAGGATGGCGTCTGCTGATGATGAGCTGGTTTTGCAATATGTAAGCCCAGATGGAGAAGAAGGATTTCCTGGTGAACTGACCACGCAAATTATTTTTAAACTGGATGATGATGATAACGAGCTGAGCTATGAATATAAAGCCACGACCACTCAACCCACAGCAGTCAATCTTACGCACCATAGTTATTTCAACTTGAATAATGGCGAAGGAGATATACACACCCATCATTTAAAAATAAATGCCAGCCATTACCTGGAGCAGGATGCGAACTATTGTACCACAGGAAAGGTATTGCCGGTGAAAGATACCCGCAACGATTTTACCACACCCAGCCAAACAGGGAAAATTGAAAACCCTGAAAACGGGATTGACATCAGCTTCCCCTTAGATGTGGCTGGTATTGAAAATGTAGCTGCCGAAGCTGATTTTAATGGCACTACCTTACAGGTATTTACCACCGAACCACTGGTGCACTTATACAATGCGTGTGGAGCTCCCGAAATCAGCGGCAAAAACGGCACCCCCTATAAACCCTTCTCCGGTTTTTGCTTTGAAACACAAAAGCATCCTAACGCGATCAGGATTGAAAACTTCCCCAATACTATTTTAAGACCGGGAGCCGAATATTACACAAAAACAGTCTATAAAATATCGTAATCTAAAATCAACTGCCTGAAAAATATTTTATCTCTTCCTCCAGGTTGAGGAAGGGATATTTTTCGGCCAGTATTTTTGCTTTTTCATAATGGGCTTTTAAAAACTGTTGATGCGCGTTGGTTAGCGGCTGGAAAGCTTTATGCTTCCGGGCAATAGCAATTTGTCTTATCTCCCTCATTAATCGCTGCGAAGCCTCGTCAATACAGGTTTCTGTAAATTGATCCAATACAAATTCTGTAGCCTGGTAATTGGGGTGCGCCATATCTGTATCGTAAAAACGATAATCGCGCAGCACGTCAATAACCAGTTCATAAGCCGGGAAATAATATACCCCTGGAAATTTATCTACCAGGTGATGCACCACTTCTATCAGCCGCGCTTTGCTACGGTTATTGTCTATAACACCATCACGTAAATGGCGTACAGGGCTCACAGTAAACAGTATTTTAATCTTAGGGTTGAAAGTGCGCAAACGATGATAAGTGTTATCCATTGCCGCAATAATTTCTTCAATACCCAGCAACTTTTTATAGAACCACTGTCCGGGCGCCCGATGGCAGTTGGCTACATGCAGATCGTGCCTTTCATTTTGCAGGTTGTTGGATGACAGGATATAAGAAAATGCCGAACCCAGGGTAATAATCAGCCAATCCGTATCTTTTAAAAAATGATGTGCCTGCTCTACAGCTGCGTTGATATTTTGCAGTACCTTCTCTTTGTCCATACCTGAGAAGCGGGAATGATGGTACCATGAGTTCCACAGCTCGTTCAGGAAAAACAGGTCGGCCCCGGTATATTTCCTGTTTTCTATATAAGATATAAGGCTGTGCCTTACACTTGCGGGCTCAAATAAAATCCCATGCGGATTTTGCAGCACCTCAAACTTATGGTCGGCCAAAGCATTACCAATATGCTCGGTAAAGCAGGACCCAATAAGCAAGATCTTATTTCCATAAGCAACAGGTGGCTGCAACCGGGTAATATTTATAGGCGCCATGAAGTCCATGCGGGGAATGTTGAATGTAAAATATTGAATGCTAAATGTAGAACTCGTTATTTAAAATTAAATATTTAATACTTTAGTGTAAATTTTGTTTTGCTGATAAATAATCTTAAGTTGTTACGTACTGCCACCTGTAGTAGCAAAAATAAGAAATATAAAACCCTATATTCAATATTTTACATTCTACATTTAATATTCTACATTTTCTCCCTCTGTTTCATCACTTCATATAAAATCATACCTGTAGCAACAGAAACATTGAGGCTCTCAAAATTGTTATTCATTGGTATACTGATATTTTCATCACATACCTTCAGCAATGCCGGATAAATGCCTTTTTCCTCACTGCCCATTACAATAGCGGCCGGAACCGTAAAATCGCAATCATAAATATTCTTTGAAGCGGTCATTTCGCTGGCAAAAACAGTAATGCCATTGAGGTGCAGCTCATCCACTGCTTTCATCAGGCTGTTAACACGGCATACCGGGATCTTTTCCAAAGCTCCGGCAGAAGTAAGGATAGCATCTTCATTTAAAGCGCCTACTCCTTTATCGGGAATAATAATAGCATTAACACCACAACACCAGGCCGTACGCGCGATACCTCCAATATTACGGATATCAGTGATACCATCTAAAATCAAAAATAAAGGAGCGGCGCCCCTCTCTACGACAAAAGAAATAATATCCTGCAGGTTCTGATATTGCACTTTGGCGATCTGTGCAATGCAGCCGCCATGGCCTTCCACATTAAAGCTGTGCAGCTTCTGCTGTGGCACATAATTAACCGGTACCCCATGTTGTGCCGCCAGCATTTTTAGTTCCGAAGCCTCTTTACCCACATACCGGGTATCCATATAAATCCTGTCCAGTCCTTTTCCGGCTTTTAATGCCTCTATTATCTTTTCTGCGCCTATAATAAGAGCGCTTTTCCTGGGCCTCTGCGGCGATCTGAAATTTTTCACAAAGCAAAGAAACTAAAAAGGCAGGGAAATACCATATACTATCCGGTTTAAACAAAACTACAATCTCAGCACCTTTTCCAGCCACACAAACAGTTCTATGACCAACCCAATTAAAACTGCCAGCACCAGCAGCATAACAATTAATACCGAAATAATAATGGGTTTTGCGCTGCCACGGTGTTTGCCTTCGGTATAATGTTCTGTTAACAATTTAAGGTTCCGGGTATTGGCTTTGTAGGCGAAATCAAATATCCATCCGAGAAAAGGTATGGCCCCCACCAGCGCATCAAGGGTAGCATTTCCGAGCATTTTCATAGCCAGTCTGCCAGATGCGCCATATTGTATCATGGTTATTATTAGAGAAACCGAAATAACATAACTGCCAATATCGCCGGCTACAGGCAGCAGGTTAAGGATAGGATCGAGCCCAAACTTAAAGCCACCAATGGAGAACTGCTCATCCATTAGCTTGGTTACCCGTCGAACCATGGCGAGGCGTGGATCGGCAGATACTTTCACTGCTATATCTCTTTTAGCCTTCAAATTATGACAATTTATAGTTCACCTGAAAGTAGCATCAGCTGTACTTTTTGTATGGCCATAATAGAAATAGCATCTGTTATGACACCATCATTTACCATTTTTACGGCTTCGGTAAATGGTATTTTCTTTATTTTTATGTCTTCTGTTTCTTCAGGAGTCGCAACACCCTGTGTCAAAATTCTCGCCAAAAAAATAATACACATCTCATCACTCACCGAGTTGGATAAATGGGATCGTGAGATTATTTTCCATTCTTCAGCTATGAGGCCGGCTTCTTCCTGCAGCTCTCTTTTTGCAGCTTCGATATAATGCTCACCATCCGGGCAGCCACCTTCAGGTATTTCCCAGCTGAAGGCATTTAATACAAAACGGTACTGACCTACCAGGCAGGTGTTCTGCTCTTCATCTAAAGTAATTATCCCAATGGCTGTGTTTTTAAAATGCACCTTCCCATAGATACCCTTACCACCCGATGGATTTATAACATCAAACTCGGTGATACTGATCCAGGGATTATCATATACATTTTTGTGCCCGTTTATTTTCCAGGGATTGATTATTTCTGCTTCTTTCATAAATTG
The DNA here is from genome assembly GCF_054779315.1 of Niabella aquatica. Lineage (NCBI taxonomy): Bacteria > Pseudomonadati > Bacteroidota > Chitinophagia > Chitinophagales > Chitinophagaceae > Niabella > Niabella aquatica. The sequence goes on along the minus strand of NZ_BAAGYM010000017.1, from coordinate 28,129 downwards.
GTTCAATGTTTGCTTGAAAAAGCTATGACTGTTGATACATTATTATAGTTATGCTATAGTAAAAGTAAACTTTTATCTATTTTTATTTCTTTAAACCTCATTAATTAAAAAATTTTAAAAAAATCATGAAACGTTTTTCATTTTTACTAAGCGGTATAATAGCCGTTACGGCACTGGCTTCATGCGGAAACGCCTCTAACAATAGCGATGATGCTACCGGGGCGGATTCAGCAATGGTTGTTACAGACAGTACTGATATCATACCTTCTGCCGATGGCACATTAGTCGCAGTCGCCAATCTGATGTCCACAGCAGACTCTACCCTACAGATTGGTACGGCAAAATTTTACCAGCTGGATAGCACCAAAATGCGCCTTGATCTTTCTATTGATGATAAATTAAGAGCTGACAGTAATGTTGCTGTACACTTTCATGAACACGGCGATTGTAGTAACAAAGGTGAAAGCGCGCACGGCCACTGGAATCCTACGAAAGAAAAACATGGGAAGTGGGATGTGGCTCCCTTTCACTCGGGAGATATAGGAAATATGCAGCTTAACAGTGACGGTCATGCCACAAAATCTGTAACTACCGACAGGTGGAGTATCACAGACGGTGCGGCTAATAATATTGTCGGTCTTGGTATCATTGTGCACGGTGGTACTGATGATTATACCACACAGCCTACCGGTAACTCAGGACCTCGCATTGGCTGCGGCGTTATTATAAAACAATAACTTCCTGTTCCGATAAACAAAGGAGGCAACAAAAACTGTTGCCTCCTTTGTTTTATTTAATGAAATTCCCTTTTAGAAAAACATGCCCAGGCGTATCGCCCATCTGTTCAAGCCTACTTTTCCGTCTTTCCAGCTGCCATTGGATGTAATATCAGTAAAACCATTTTCGAAGCCAAGCCCAAAGAAAAGATCTGTTTTTTCAGCAACCTGGTATTCTCCTCCTGCACCCACCAATAAACCCAGGTTTACTTTATTCGTATGCTTCATGGCATTTACATTTTTCTCAGCAACAGAGCCATAAGAATAATCCATTCTAGACTTTAACAAGGCGCCCATATAGGTACCAAACTGCCCCCAGAAGCGAAAACCGTTTTGCTGGTTGGTTTTCAGCTTTACACTGAGCGGGATTTGCAGGTATTGTAATTTAAGCTTATAGGTCTGATCGCTGCCCGATGCTTCAGCTCTGTACAAACCTCTGCCAGCAGTATTATAAGTCAGCTCTGATGACCCGTGGGCCACTTCCAGCCCTGTAGCAAAAGCACCTCTGCCATCGCTAAACATTATATCGGCCATCAGGCCGTAGTTGACACCCAAACCGCTGTTTTTTCTTTCCACACCGTTTTCAGCAGGCCTTAAAGCATTAGCAAATACAGGATCTACCTTAAATCCAAACCTTACAGACCTTCCATAGAATGCTTTTTGTGCATACAGTCCGGAATATAATGAAACTGAAATAAGGCTTAATAAAAAAACTTTCTTCATCCTTTGATTTTTAGATTAACAATTAGAAGTTTTTAAAAATGGGCGCGAAGATACAATTTATAATGTAAGCGCCTACTAGAGTATGTTTACTTCCGGCATTAATCCTATACCAAACTTATTCATAACAGCATCCTGCACTATGCGGCATACTCCTAAAATATCAGCACCGCGTGCCTTTCCGTAATTTACCAGTACCAGCGCCTGCTTTTCATGTACGCCGGCATCGCCCTTCCTGAAACCTTTTAAGCCGCACTGCTCTATCAGCCATCCTGCCGCCAGCTTCATCGTTCCGTCGGCATTTTCGTAAGCCACAACCGAAGGGAACCGCTCCTTTAACTGTGAATATCTTTCTTTATCAACAGAGGGGTTTTTAAAGAAGCTGCCAGCATTGCCTATCTGTTGGGGGTCAGGTAATTTAGACGATCTGATAGCAATTATTGCATCGGCAATGGCCCGGATGGACAGATCCTTTACACGGGCTTTTTCCAGCTCCTGCTTTATTGCACCATATTCTATATTGAAATGCGGTGTTTTAGCCAGCTTATAAGTAACATCGGTAATTACAAACTCATTTTTATATTGATGCTTGAATACACTTTCCCTGTATCCAAACTCACAATCCCGGTTAGAAAATGTTACCATTTCCAGGGAGCTCCTGTGTATGGCAGTCAGTTCGTAAAATACTTCTTTTATTTCCACTCCGTAAGCTCCTATGTTTTGCATAGGTGAGGCGCCCACCCTCCCGGGTATCAAAGCAAGATTTTCAACACCTGCATAATTATGATCCAGGCAATATAAAACGAACTGATGCCAAATCTCGCCTCCACCCGCTTTCAGATAAACGAACTGCTCATCCTCGCGCACATTTTCTATTCCTCTGATGGCATTTTGCAATACCAGGCCCGGAATATCCCTGGTTAAAAGCACATTGCTGCCGCCTCCCAGGATAAGTACTGACTGCTCATGAGCATTGGCCCACTGCAGGCATTCCCTTACATCATCAACTGTTTTAGCAACAGCAAAATATGCTGCACCGGCATCAACGCCAAAAGTATTATAAGGCTTTAATGAAATATTATTTTTAATATCCAGGGGTATCATATGCCTGCAATGTTACATCAAAATCTATGTAATAAAATGTAAAAACGCAGAGCCTGTTGTATCAAAATGATTATCTTAGAGCAAATTACGCCGTATGTCTCATTCAAGAAGAAAGTTTATAAAAAATGGCACACTCGCCGGAACGGGGCTTTACCTGGGAGCAACCGCTTTCAGCGCCAAAAGCTATGCGAATATTATCGGATCTAACGACCGTGTGAGAGTAGGGATTATAGGATTTTCAGACCGGTTCCGGCAGTCTTTATTCCCCTCTTTTCTGAACCATTATAAAGAGCTGAATTTTGATATAACAGGGTTGTCAGATCTTTGGAATTATCGGAGAGATGCAGGTGTTGCCTACATAAAAGAAAAAACCGGCCGCGATATAAAAGGCTTTAAAAATAACGAAGCGCTTTACGATTCTAAAACTGCAGATGCCGTTATTATAAGCACTGCCGATTTTCAACATGCCCTGCATACCATCGAAGCAGTAAATGCCAGATGCGATGCCTATGTGGAAAAGCCTTTTGCGGAGACCATGGCAGATGCACGCGCTGCATTAAAAGCGGTAAAGGCATCCAACCAGATTATACAAATAGGGTCTCAGCGCAGAAGCGGCAGCAACTACAAAGCTGCCGAGCATTACATTAAATCCGGAAAATTTGGCGCCATTAATATGGTAGAACTTACCTGGAATGTGAACCAGCCGGAGCGATGGCGCAGGCCCGACCTGGTTGCCCGTCTTAAACAGGAAGATACCGATTGGAAACGCTTCCTCATCAACCGGCCTTTCGAAGCCTGGAACCCCAGGAAATACCTGGAATATCGGCTGTTCTGGCCTTATTCCTCAGGACAGCCCGGCCAGTGGATGAGCCACCAGATCGATACAGTGCATTGGTTTAGCGGGTTAAAGCATCCCCGCAGCGTAACCGCCAATGGTGGCATTTACAACTGGCCCGATGGTCGCAGTAATTGGGATACCACTACTGCTGTATTTGATTATGGCGATGCAAATGATCCAACAAACGGGTTCCAGGTAGTATTTATGAGCCGCATGGGTAATGGCGACGAAAATCCATCAGAAATTTATTTTTCAAAAGGCGGTGAGCTTAATTTAATTACCAATAAAGTATCGCCTAAAGGTGGCCTTAAAGAAAATCATGCAAAAGCCATGAATATGCCACCCATTTTATTACCTGAAATGGCTTTGGTAGAAAAAGCCGAAAAGGTTGTTGCAAGCGCCAATACCGGGGGCGATCCGCTTACTAGCGCCCATATGCGTAACTGGATGGAATGTATACGCAGCCGGAAAGAGACCAATGCACCTGTGGAAGCCGGGTATTATCATTCTATTGCCAATATAATGACCACTGCTGCGTCACACACGGGAATGAAAGCCACTTTTAATGAAAAAACGCATGAGGTAATGGCAGGTGATAAAGTGTTTACTTATTAGCCCCAGGGAAACTTCAAGATCATATTTCCGGCCGTTTCGTTTCTATATCAAGAGTTAATGCACGGCAAAGGCAGCAAGCACTCATATAAATACTCGTATGCCGTTCAGATAAAACTCCATTTTTACATTTTTTTGCAAAAATGGAATCTAAATCCATTTTTACATATTTTTGCAAAAATGGAACCGGATGATACAACGATCGATACTATCGACAGCAAAAGAATCCTTATCCCAGTTCAGGGCTTTATGTATCACCGGCCCCAGGCAAAGCGGCAAAACCACATTAAGCCAAATGCTCTGCCCGGATAAACCATACATCAACTTTGAGAACCCGGCTGTACAGGCTAAAGCATTACAGGATATAGAAAAATTTTTAAAGCCTTATAAACAAGGCGCTATACTGGATGAAGTGCAGCGCGTGCCCGACCTGCTCCGGTACCTGCAAATCCTTTTAGATAAAAATAACCGCAGGGGGCAGTTTATATTAACAGGGTCTAACAATTTCTTGCTACAGGAACAAATTTCCCAATCCCTTGCAGGACGTGCGGGCTATATATCGCTATTACCTTTTAGCTATGCAGAGCTGCAGGAAGCAAAGCTAAACAGCGATGATGTTTTTAAACATATCCTGACTGGTGGCTACCCCGAAATATGGCAGGAACGCCTAAAACCTGAAATATGGATGAACAGCTATATACAAACTTATGTACAACGGGATGTGCGCCTGCTAAAAAACATCAGCAACATGGCTACTTTCAGCCGATTTTTATACCTGTGCGCCAACTATGCAGGGCAGGTGCTCAATCGCGATGAGCTGGCAAGACAGGTAGGCGTTGATACTAAAACCATTCTTTCCTGGTTAGGGGTATTAGAAAGTAGCTATATTGTTTTTTTATTACAGCCCTGGTATAATAATCTGAACAAACGTATCCTTAAAAGTCCCAAACTATATTTTTACGATACCGGTTTGCTATGCCGGCTATTAGGAATTCAAAATATTGCTCACTTAAAAAATCACCAGGCTTACGGAGCGCTGTTTGAAAACTGGATCATTACAGAGATCAAAAAAAATAATTTCAATAAAGGAATACAGGAAGGCCTGTACTACTTCAGGGACAGCGCAGGAAACGAAATAGATCTTATATACGAGAAGGATGGCCAGCCTATCGCCATTGAAATAAAAGCAGCTAAAAAAACAACCCCTGCTATGTTTAACAGCGTCCGGTACTGGAGAAAAAACAACCCGCAGGGATCTCAAAGTATGCTTATATACGGAGGAAGCAAAACAAGCATACAGGATGAGAAATTAAGCATCTTATCCTGGAAAGATATAGCAGAAGTATAACCTGTGCAGGCATATCAATTTCGATATAATAGTGCTATGCGACTTTGGCGCTCCTTCTCATTTTCGATCATTTATACATTAACTGCAATCATACGCCCTGAAGTTGCGTGCTAACAAAAATAAACGATCTTTAACACGCAGTTTCCAATAATCATTTTTGGGTACAGTGAACGTTGTTTATTGGTTTACAGAGCCGATTATTGCTGCTACACAGATACATCAGCATTTCCCATTACCCGCCGGCTCCCATCAGGTACTCTTTAGGAGGTTCGGCGCCTAATAAATGCTTCACAAAATAATCCCAGCGCAGGCGCATCATATAGCTGGAATATACTCCGAAGCCATGCCTTGCATTGGGAAAGAGTACCAGGTCGAAATCTTTATTCGCCTTTTGCAGGGACTCAACAACCAATAAGGTGTTATAAGGGGGAACATTATCATCCATCATACCATGCACCAGCATCAGTTTACCTTTCAGATTGCCGGCATATGCCTGGTTAGCCTGGGCTGCATAGTCGCTGTTCGCTACCAGTCCGTTATAACGTTCTCCCCAGTCATCTTCATAATTCCGGTTATCGTGGTTGCCCGATTCTGCAATACCTACTTTATAAAAATCAGGATATTTGAACATGGCCGCAGCAGTAGCAAATCCTCCACCGCTGTGCCCCCATATACCTACTTTTGTCGTGTCCATCGGGTAAATTGCAGACAGTTGTCTTATAGCAGCGATCTGGTCGGGCAATGTATTTTCCGCCATATTGCCATAGCTCCGGTCATGAAAACTTTTGGACCTGTAAGGGTTGCCGGTTCCTTCAATTACCACAACAATAAAGCCCAGCTCTGCCAAAGCCTGGTGATCGCTTCTTGATGCTGAAAAATTCCAGCTTCCCACGCTTCCGCCCTGCGGTCCGGGATAAATATAATTAACTACAGGATATTTTTTTGAAAGATCTGTTTTAACCGGCGTAAATACAAGACCGTAAATATCTGTTTCACCATCCGCTGCCTTTATACGTACCGGAACAGGAGGCTTCCATCCTTCTGCCACCAGGCGGGAAACATCGGCCTTAGCAAGGTTCGTTATTAATTCACCTTTAATACTTCTGAAATCAGCTACCGGTGGCACATCGGGCTGAGAGTACACATCTGTAAAATAGTTCCCCGATGGAGATAAACTAATGTTATGATTGCCCGGCTCAGGCGTTAATAAGGTGAGCCCTTTGCCGTCAAATCCTATTTTATAGAAATAAGCAAAGTAAGGATTCCCTTTTTCCCGGCCATAGCCTGTAAAGTAAATCACACGCTTTTTTTCATCTACTTTCAGCACTTTACCAACCAGCCACTCTCCTTTCGTGATCTGATGTTTCAGCTTTCCTGTTTTGCTGTCGTACAAATACAAATGCCCCCAGTTATCACGCTCAGAGTACCAGATGATCTCGTTCGACTTTGGAAGGTAACACCAGTTAACAGCGCCCCTGCCCGATTCAAACTGCGTTTCTACGGTCTCTTCAAATACTTCTCTAACCGCCCCGGTGCTCGCATTGGCTATTCTCAACCTGGCATTTTTATGATCTCTTGACGAAGAAACAAAAGCCATTTCGGCTGCATCAGGCGACCAATCTACATCATCAAAAACTCCATTACTCGAAATATCATCACCTACAGTAGCCCGGCGCGGATCAGGAGGCACGTTCAATGAAATCACTTTCGGCTCTTCCACTTCTATAATTACTCTTCTTATAGTAACAATATGCGTATCGCCAGGCAAAGGATACTTCCATTGCTCCAGCTTTGGGGCACCTACATTGGTAGTTACCAGGTACATATCATTCACCTTACGCTGGTCCTGCTGAAACGTGGCTACTTTTTTTGAATCGGGCGACCATTTTACAATTGCGGCATTGCTGTGCCTCCATCCCGCATTGTCTGTTGCGTAACCATAATTCTCTGTACCATCTGTAGTTAATTGCTTTTCCGCGTTCGTTTCCAGGTCTCTTATCCAGAGGTTCCATTCCTTAATAAAAACAGCTTTTCTGCCATCAGGAGACACCATTTCAAAGGTTTTTCGCGTACGCCATTTGTCCCGGTCTTCACCAACCGCCTCTTTATAAGCAGCAGATTCCTGCTTTGATTTCTTTACAGGATCTACCAGAAAGATTTTTTGCCCGTTCCGGTACCAAAATTTATCTCCCTCCAGCCAATTGGGATAAGGATTAGCCCAGTCAACGAGCTTCGAAGTATGATATAGCAGGAACTGTTCGGCTCTTTTGTAATCATCAGCCGTTATCTTTAGGATCTGGGCATTTACTGTACCGGCTAATGCAATTGCACTGATTATACAAACTGTTTTATTCATCTGTATTTTTTTTATCTTTCATCAGGACCTATTTTTATTGGATTTTACATTTGGCATAAGATAAAAATATTCTGTTTTCATCAAACGCAATATAAATTATAAATGGCCGTTTATTAAAAGCCTGTTTAAATAGTTTCCTTATGGCTCTTTTTGGCTGCAAGATTCGCCATGCTTCGCTAAAAATAGCCTGTAAAATTCTACATTACAAATGTAGACAAGAAGGTATGCATGGTCATGATGCAGGCGCATCTATAAATATAAAAGAGCCGCTATAAAGCGGCCCGTATATATAAGCAATTAGCTCAAACAGTCAATTATTTAAAAAATTGATGCCATAAATATATGGTAAAAAAATTAATATTGAAGTAGTATTTAAGAAGTTATCTAACATTTTTACTGCCGGCCACCTTTATGACCGGCCTGGCATTCACCGGTTTCTGCCCAAGCGTACAGGTAATACCAGGGACGGGAGCCCGGGTCTATACAGCTTTAAGTCGAAAATATTATACCTTTTTCATAAGGTGCAGGTTAATTGATTTTCTTTTTCATTCCGTCTACCTGCTGTTGCAAATTGGCAACAATATTCACCAATTGCCCTACATTCCAGTTTTGGGAGGTATTGGTTTTTGAGATAACGTATTGCGCTTCCCACATTTCCAGCACTTCATCAGCATTGATTGAATAAGGCTGGAAAGCCGGGTTATCGCTTACGAGTAGCAGCTTGTTCCTCGACTTGCCATTTTTTTGTACACGTTTGTATACAATACCATCGTTTCTAGACACCAGGATACAGGCTGTATTGTTCTTAACGTTGTCCAGTGCTTCTACTTTTTCACCAACAATGATAGAGCCGCTTGGTGTGGGAAGCATAGAATCTCCCGAAATTTCGAAAGCGCGGTAATTACCGCCATTCAGCATAGGCAAGGTAAACGTATTCAGTTCATCCACAAATTCATGATCAGCATAACCTGCCAGGTAACCGGCTGCAGCCTTTACCGGAACAAATGGAATCTGGGTCACTACAGTCGCCAGCTTCAGGGCACGTCTTTTAGCAAGATAGTTACCAGAACCGGACGCTACGCTGAGGTCTTTTCGCAGCAATTCATCCAATGTAAGCCTGAACATATCGCATACCGTTTCCAGCACATCAATACGGGGCTCTGCGCGCTCTTCCTCATAAGCGCCTAAAAGAGACCGCTTGATGTTCAGCTTCGTGGAAAATTCATCCTGCGTCCATCCCCGAAGCTTTCTTAAATACTTTAAATTTTTATTGGCTACCGACATGGCTAATCATTTTAGTGTAAAAATACTAAAATAATTATCATTCTGGAAAAAATTTACCGTTGAGATTTATTCTGTATTATTTTTTAAACGAAACAAGGCGAATTTGCACTTATAGCCGGCCTCCGGGAGAAAAATTCAACGAATTAGCAGCCCCGAAGCATACCCCCAAAAACATTCAATGAATAAATTTTTAACAGGTACTAAACTGTTTTTACGTCTTTTACATCATAGTCCTCAATATTCTCGATGTAATTGTTAATGACAAGGAAATCGAATAATGGCTTTACTTCAGGCGATACAGGCATATTCTGCAAAGTAATGACTTCGTTTGTTTTCTTGTTCAGATAAGGATAAGCATACAACTTTACATTTTTGCTGAAAAGGTCGCTGACATAGGTTAACAGCTCCTGCGTATAATTTTCGCTATAGTTTTTTGCATTGAAAATATTGCGCAAATTGGAAATGTTGGTTGAAATACCCACATTGCGTGGCTTGCAGCGTGCCAGGTATTGCGCCAGCTTATTATTTCGTTTAAAATTGGATACAATTACATTATTACCGGTAGCGCACAGCTCTTCGGCCCTATTGGCAAAAATTGCAAGATCATTCTTTTCAGCAGTATCTTCTTCAAGCAGGTTGCTCATTAATACTTCTATTAATACCACCAGGTTATCTTTTCTTACATGTTGCGACAGCCTGAACTGTTCTACTGCTTTATTGAAGAGATCGAAGTTGGGAATCGATTTTTGAAGGTACTTGGTACGTAAAATCATAATATCCTTTTTGTACAGCAGATCTTTAGGGAGTATCACATTACCATGCGGGTTAAAAATAGCAGCGCTGGAAAAGCCTTTCTCGATCAGGTAAAGATTCACCAGCCTGTCGTTGGTATCTCTGAACACGGGGCCGCGAAGACTGATCATATCTATTTCTACAGATCCTACCGAAAGATTATCTACCAACGATTCTACCATTAGCTGCACATCGTGGTTATAATAAAACGCACCATACACAAGGTTTACACCGAGTATGCCCAATACATTTTGCTGAACGCCTGTATCACTATCCAGTAACCTTACATGAAAAATAACATCGTTATAATCGCCGCCGGGCGTAACCTGGAACCGAAGGCCCAGCCACCCATGTGGTTCATTGGTTTTGTTAAAATTTAAGGTGGTTACCGTATCGGCAAAGGCAAAAAAAGTTTTATCCCTGTACTTTTCCCCGTAAAGTCTTTCTGTTAGCAGATCATATTCGTGGGACAGCATCTGCTTCACCCGGGCGCGGCTAACATAGCGGCCACTTGCTTCTATACCATAAATGGCATTGCTGAAAGACATGTCGTAGGCCGACATGGTTTTGGCTACTGTTCCGGAAGCGGCGCCTGCTGTGAAAAAATTTCTTGCGACTTCCTGGCCTGCGCCAATCTCTGCAAAAGTCCCATACACTGGCGGGTCTAAATTAATCTTTAATGCTTTCCTTTTTGTTTCGAATATTTCTCTTGCCATATTATTTATCAAAACTACAAATTTTAACGGCTGCGAAAAAAAGGAGCTCCTGTTTTTTACTAAAGATGAAGCATTTCCTTTAAGAGGTGGTTATCCGGGCACACCATTTTGAAAGCATTTTGGTTGCTGAAACATCAGCTGATGTATTGCGTAGCGGGTAAGAAACTACCCTCATCCATACCCTCACCAATGAGTAAAGTTATTCATCAGATATTGCGGATTTTATAGGTAATATTTATACTTTTGATATAATTATAGAAAATATTTATACAAACATGACCCTGCAACAACTGGAATATTTACTGGCCGTGCATCAGCACCGGAACTTTTTAAAAGCAGCTGAAGCCTGCTTCGTAACACAACCTACTTTAAGCATGCAGATCCAAAAACTGGAAGAAGAATTTGAAATAAAGATCTTCGACCGGCGCAGGCAGCCTATAACCACTACTCCGGCCGGTACCGAAATTATTGAATATGCCCGAAATGTAATAAATGCTGCCCACGAGCTGTCGTCCCTGGTAGAATCGCAAAAGGGAAAGATGAAAGGAATATTGAGGATAGGTATCATTCCCACACTGGCTCCTTACCTCCTGCCCTTATTTATACCTTCTTTTACCAAACGGTATCCCGACGTAAAACTACTGGTACAGGAACAAACTACTGATATCATTATCTATATGCTAAAAGAAGGGACGATTGACGCCGGTATTCTTGTAACCCCTGTTAATGAAAAGAGCATTACTGAGCAGGTGCTATTTTATGAAGAGCTGATGGTATATGCCTCCAAAAATCATCGCCTGTATCAAAAACAATACCTGCTGCAAAAAGATATTGATGTTAGCAAACTGTGGTTACTGGAAGAAAGTCATTGTTTCCGATCGCAGATTCTTTCTTTATGTGAGTTACAGAAACAAAGCAAAGAGTTCAGCAATTTTGAATATGAAGCAGGAAGCATTGAAACGTTAAAACGTATGGTAGATGTAAACGATGGTATTACCATTATTCCGGAGCTGGTAACCTTACAAATGCACAAAAGTGAACTCAGGGCTGTCAGACATTTTAAGAGCCCCGCACCCGTAAGAGAGGTAAGCCTGGTACTGCACGGGAATTTTATTAAAAGAAGACTTATCGATGCATTAAAAAAAGAAATACTGGCTACCATCCCGGAAAAGCTAAAAACCAACCAGAGAAAAAATGTGTTGCCCTTGAATTAGCGTAGAGCCGATAGAAATATTGAGTTTTACTTTGCAGCAGCCGGCTACCCTGTGTTTAGCCCAATTCAAGAGAATGGAAAAGATGAAAGGGAACAAAAGAATAAAGTAAAAGAAATGGTCCAGTGACAGAAGTTCGATGATAACCAGCAACTGAATTATTACCGCTTTAAGTACCGTAATCATACCCCAGAGATAAGTGGATTTATAGAAAAACAGCTCCCCGCAGGAAGTGAAAGAAAACGGGTTATTTATCCTTGTGGACAATAGCTATTTCAAAAGGATACATAAAAGAGGCCTGCGTATTCAACTGGTATCTCAGCTGTTTTTCGAGATAAACCATTTCATCCTCTCCTAAGGTGTCTTTTGCTATGTATAATTGAATATCAATAAAACGCGAAATACCTGCATTTCTGCCCGGTAAAACTTTCATATTTTTTTTCACTTCCACTTTTCTTAACCTGGGCCCGAAGAGCTCATAACAAAGCAGCCTTATATCTTCTGCGCTTATAATTTTCCCTTTGGCTGACAGCTGCCTTACCAGCATTTGTTTTTGTGCATAGTCGCTCAGCATTTCCATACCGCCAATGGCAGGTGTAACAGAAAAGCAACTATTGATTTGGGTAAGGCTGTGCTGTACGGCCCTGAAGCCTGAATGGGCCTTAACAAAACCTGCTTCAGCCGGAGAGGTCGTCCAGTAAGAGACCTGAACCGTTTCGCCCTGGTTTTTTGATTTTAACAGAACATATCTGAACGTTGGTTTCTCGTCTTTCGATTGTTGCACCTGGTCTTCCAGCCGGGTAAGCATTTTAGATATCTCGTTGAGGCGTGCGCTTATAAAGTCGTTGCTGGTTCTGCTGAAATAAGCGCTTTCGTCTCTTATAGCTTCCAGCAGGCTTTTCAGTGCATGGCGTATGTCATTGCTGCTGCTTTTGCTTACCCTTGCTGACCGTATAATGGCCTGCCCTTCTTCAATGTTACTGTCAGAATCCGCTTCCAGCAGCCTGTATTTTACGCCGCTCAATCCTTCTATTGATTGAATATCAAGATAGCTACCCTGTACCTGCAAAGGAATAATATTCACCCACTTTTCTGTTTGGTGAAATATCTTTTCGGGTTTACGGTTGATGGCAGGGAAGGCGTTGATTGCTATCTGCAAACGTTCGAGGATATCAGCTTTAAACGGAATACGCAATGTAAGTGTGCAATAAACAGGATTAAGGAGATTTATCTCCTGGACTAATTTATCGGGCAGGTTATGCAACAAAGGGTGAGCGCCGGATTGTGTGCTAATCGCATCAGCATTTTCATCTATGGTAAAAAACTGGTTGAAGTAGATCGCCGCAATCTCTTTCTGAACTTTCCGGGAATAATCTGTATCATGGGTAAAAGCATCCCTTAATGAAGTTTCATACTGATCGCTCCTGTAATAGCCTTTATGCAGCATAACAGGATTTCCATTTACACTGAGCGAGGCCTCCAATAGTGAAAAATAAAATTTTTTAGCTTCGGAATGGCCCTTCAGATCAAAAAACAGCTGCATACCGGCCAGGGAAGTTACAGGAGATCTATCGGCAATTGTAAAGTGAACCTGGGTAATCATTCCCCCTTCAGCATCTCCGTAAACCAGAGATTTCTTCCCATCATCGTGGCATTTGAAAACCTTATCGCCAATGCGTATATACCCCAGGCTGCCTTTGACCAGTTGGGTTTCGCCGATGGGTGTAAAATTAAGCTCGGCTTCTTTTATTGCTTCATCAGCCTTGGAAGTTCTAGCCGTTGTGCTAAAGTTAACAGCGCTTTTCAGCAAACAGTGTTCTCCGGCTGGCTTTGCGGTGAGGATACAGCTTGCAGGTTTTGCTCTTAACAGCGAATGGGGTAGCATCAATGCGGCCAGCTCGTTCAGTAAATTGTTTTGTATATCCTTTATACGATAGCCTAAAGACTCCATTTCCCCTGCCACTGCATCAAAAAGAAGCACCAGTAGCGGGTCGAAATTGGCTTCTATTTCATTTTCTTCCAGGTTCCAGTGTTGCGCGGCCAGCCTTATCATCCTGTCCCTGATTTGTTCCCTGCTTTGTACTTCCATATAAAGTGCGTTTGAGTGTCAAGTGAAATTTTTGTACTTATGATTCGTGGTTCATGCTACTGGTTACTTGATGCTGGATGCGGGTTACTGGTTTCAGGTTCAAAGTTTCAAGTTTCTGTTACAGGCATCAATCATCAGGCTCGGGAACACAACAGCCAGGAGTATAGAATCTCTATGCCACTATTAAACCTTCTTCAGCCATCCTCAACAATTTTTAAACCTTAACTAAGTACTAAAATCTAACCGCTGTCATCTGTTACCAGTCAACTGTCTTAAGATGGTCCGGAAGTCGGAAAAGTCCGAGGTCCGAAGTCTGAAGTCCGAAGAAGAAACCAGCATTTACCTTTAGCTTTTTGCTCATAGTTACAGCTTTGTGTTACTATTCTCTGTTAAGCGTCATTTGTAACTATGGTTTAGTCTATTGTCTAAGTACTAAAATATAATATATCCTATCTGCCAACTGTCATCTGTCAACTGTCATCTGTCCATTGCTGGTTTCAGGTTTAAAAAATATTCAACAATCAATATTCAATATTCATTGAAACATCTTCCTTCCGTCATCCGTCATCTGTCCTAAGTCATCTGCTTTAATCCAGCGTATAAGGGCTGATAAAAAAGCCGGTCTGAAAAGTAAACGGCTCCATGTTACGCTTTATTTTTCCCTTTACAATAATCTCTATCTTTTTCTTTTGCACCTCGATATTGTTAATAACAGCATTCGACAGGCGTACATTAACATCCAGCACTACTTCTGTTATTCTTGTCTCGTATCGGTTAATCTGCTCTTTAAGGCTGCTGATGATGAGCTCTTTTCTTACATCATTATGTAAATGGATATCGTAATCCCTGTCCCAGAATCCTGATCCGTACTGCTCATCCGTTTTATGCTCTCCCGGAACAGTAGTGATGAGCAGGTGCAGATTCCGGTAAATTGATGCCAGTAAACTACATCGCGGCAGCTTTTTCTTTTCAAAAAACTCTCCGAATCGGATCGGTAATTTAAGATACTCCGGCAGGGCCATTTATTTATACTTTATATAGATAATTTTAACACAGTTGCCATTTGTTTCATCGCGTACTGCCTGGAATGATTCTATTTTTCTTTTTTTCTTAATAACGATGATATTCTTTTTTTGCTGCAATTCGTTGCACAAAGCGGCAAAGGTAGTAGGCTGGTTATTGGCCATTACCTTGGTGCCGGCGCCATTGCACAAAATATTATTGAAGTCTTCCATATTCTTTTTTCCGTCAATTACACCTTGTAGCATTGTTTGTATAGCCGGTTCGGGTAGCTGCTCCCAGTTTTTCGAAGTTTTTGGCGTTTCGGCTTCAACAGGCTCATTATCCTTCGGATCTTCCAGCGGCTTTTTCTCAGGGAGTGGGAGCGGATCCTGTGGCACGGGAGGTACATCAACGGGCGTAACGGACGGTAAAGCCGGTGCCTGTGCCAGCGATGCCGCCGCATCAATAACCTGTATTATTTTTTTATATATTTTGTTGTTATCAACCTTTAGTACAATAGTGAAATTCCCTGTTTTTGTAAATATGAATTTCGCAGAATTCGTTGCCTGGGAAGATTGCTCCGGCATTTCTTCAATGCTCCATTCATAATTGGCCCCAACGGCGCTGGTATTGAATATCGCCTCATCGCCCGCAGCAATGATATCGGCAGAAACGATAGGGCTGATAGCCGGGGCGTCTGTGGTCATGGCCAAATTGCTTTGGGTAATGCGAATGTTGACAGATTGAAGACATTGCCCATTTAAAAAGGCTTTTACAAGATAGTAACCTTCCCTGGTATAAACCTGTGTTACTGTGTTACCGGCCTTCCTACCAGATCCATCGTCCAAGTCCCATATAATATTATTGCTGTTGCCTTTGAGTGTGGTGGAGAAGGTGAGCTGCTCATTTACATAAAATGTATAAGCAGTATGGGCTTCAGTATGGTTAAGTTTACCGCTTACGGTTATTTTAAAATCGGCGCAGGGTGTATAAGTTATAGCCTTATAAGCTAATAAGCCAATGGATATAAGCGCCAGGCTGATGAAGCAAAGCCACACTTTGAAGTCAATACCTCCCCATCTTTTTGAAATCGAAAAGTACATACGGTTTTATTTTTGCCGGAGGATAAGGTTTTGTGTTTGCAATTGATTGTACGATTCCTGCCATTTGGCCAGCGAGTTCTTTAACTCAAGTATCTGGGCATTATACATAGCTACCACCGAATCTTTATTACCCGCCGCTCTTAATCCTCTTTTATCAGACTGTGCATTGTTCAGCGCCCTTATTACCTGGTTATATAAGCCTTTAGACGTTACATCGTTTTTAGCCAGCAGCGCATCCATTTCCTGTACCTTTTGGGTGATCCTGCCATCGAGCAAACCCGATTTTTGAGGATCCATATTTACTGTATCCAGTAAGGACTGAGCTTCGGCCATTGCCCTGGAAAAATCCTCCCTGAAACGGTTTTCCTTATCTACAATACTCAATTGTTGCTGCAATTTTTCGTTTTCGGCATATGGTATTTTTACGCCAAAAATAATGGCAGTTATAATAACAGCTACTGTTAAAATAAAAAATAGCAGGAACCGCTGAAATGCCTTCTGTCTTTCCTGTATGTTTAAGGGTTTCATCTGTATATTTTTGTTTTTTTAATTGCCAGATGGAATTTCGTATAAGAAAATATTCATTGTTTTCGGGTATGAAAATGAATATTTTCTTATGCTTTATTTCATATTAATTGCAATAATTTAGTTTATAGAAGTCTTTGCATTGCTCTCAACTGCCTGTTACCCGAAAAATCTCCGCTTGGGTTTGGGCGCATTTGCATCCCCGGTATCATTGATATATCCTTCTTTAACAAAAATCCCCGATTCTTTTCTTTTACCAATAAACTCCAGGTTGCTGAGGGTATTAAACAGTTTGCCGGTAACCTTAGCAAATTGAATAATATCGGAAATATTCTCATTGATGTCATTATGATTGTAACGCAATGCTGCCATATTGTTCAGCAGGGATTCCAGTTCTCCCTGGTTCAGCTCGCTCCATTCGCTCAGGTAGTTCATCAGCTCTTCTTTTCCCGATCCTATGCGCAGATCAATGCTGTTTTTTAAAACCCTTGCTAATCCTGCAATAGCGCTGATCATTTTTATTGGTGGTTCGTAAATATAAAGCCACCTGAAATCTGTTAAAACTTTTCCCAGGTGCAGCATCAGCCTGTCGCAGCAAAATTGTGCCAGCTCAGCCAGTTCATTCTGCTGGCTTTTTTTATATATTTTTTGTACAATTTGTGAGCAGGCCTGTTCGAGATCAGCTAAAAAACGATCCAGTTCAGCATGCAGGCCCAGCAGGTCTTGTGAAGCATTTACCGACAGGAAGGGAGGGAGATAATCGGTATCTACTTTTAAGCTGCCGCTTGCCGGTACCAATTTACCAATAACCAGGGCAAACGGATTTTGTATAAACTGGCTAAATTCATGATGAGGGATCAGCTGCACCATGTGAGCAGGTTTCACATAAGGAAAACGGGGCGGGTTTTCCGAAGGGTTGATATCGCCGAACGGGATGGCTTCGTAAGGTTGAAAAGTCAGCACCACCCAATGAACCTCGTTAGCCGAAGCCGGCAGCGTAATGGACAGGGCCGGGTTACCATCGGAATGGGCATTATGCTCCGTTGCCTGGATATTGATGAATGCTCCGCCAACAGATATTGCCTGGCATGAGATGATATTTACTCTCAGAATACCTTGGTTATCTGCAGACAGCTGAACATTAAAATTATTATCTCCGGGTACGATCCCAAATCTCACCGGGGAAAGCGTTGTAGCCATGAGCGTATAAAGAGCCGTAGTATGCGCATGATCCTGGGCAATAAAAATATCTTTATTGAGCTTCATCCCATCGGTCCAGTTAATATGAGGATATGTTTTTTTCATGATCGGTTTCGGGTTTTCTTATTATATTAAGTGATCCTTTCACAGATAATTACCGTATGCTCCTTTATTTTATTGTACCTTATCGTAAGGTCGGGAGCCAGTAATTTTGAAAAGCTGTACCATTTGGGCTTGGTTCTGAAGACCCATTCACATGCTGCTCCATCATTAATATACTGGATGGGTGTTTCGCTTTGCACTTCATTATAATCATTTATAAAATGATAAAACAGGTCGCCCAGTTTCATATTCTCGGGAGCTTTGAGCGTAAAATAAGTCCTGTCCCTGTCGTTTGCTTTTTTAGGTATCTCGAAGCCAATCACATAGAGCCGTTCTCGTTCATCTTCATCAGGCAGCTCAATGGGGTTATTCAGCGGATACTGCCAATAATTGTATAAAGGCTGGGGTATGGAAATAGCCGCATCGAAAGTATGTAGCAGTAAAAAAGGTATCAAAAGGAACAGCAGGCATAATAACATAGGGAAGTGCATGAAGTTTTGATCCTTAATAAAGTATTGAAGCGATGAGAATATAGCAACGCATAACAGCATGATAGAAAGAAAATACAGGAATTCTGCAAAGAATTGCTTGCCCCTGTTATCATGCCTTGTCTTAAAATATTTTTTATGGATCATCAGCACAATGATCGCCCCGGCTAATAAAAATACAGCCGATAATATCCAGAAAGTGAAGAACAGGTTTTGAGTGATATAGGTGGTTGCAAAGGCAATGCCCGATGCAAGGATTGAAGCAATAAAATTATAGATCCATGGCTTTTTACCGTAATTGCCAAAACTGCTGCTTAATGGTTTTATGAAAGCCATAATTACCATAGAAGAAGCTAAAAAGGCCCCGGCGAAAATCAGAAAGTATTTTAAAGCCATTTTTGTTGCATTTTGAATGGAGATTACAGGTATGCCCCTGTCCCCAGTATATTTTCGTATGTTCCTGCCAAAGGGTTAATTAACGGAACAAAATCAAAGTTGATATCAATATCGATCGGCATAAATAATTCTGTAAACCGGTCAATCACCGCCCGTATTTCGTTGCCTTCAGCGTATTTATACAATTCATTATTGGGAATACCGGCAACGGTACATCGCCACGAAACAGCCATCATGTTCGATTTGTCGCCCGTTACTGTATCAACTCCAAGGGTTTGTTGGCTTAACACCGGGGTATCCAGGCTATCGCTTTCGTAAATTTCAGAAACTGCTATTTGAACTTCCCGGCTCAACACATAAGCTAACGCCGAGGATGTTGAGGTAAGGTCGGCCTTGATCATTCCCGCGTAAGGCATTAGCTGCAGCATCCTGCTTGCCTGGGCCTGCGGCAGCTCGGGGCTTATATTCCAGAACCTGTAAAAAGCCTCGCTAAGCTTTCCGTTCTGTATATCATATAATGTAGTTCTTTCAGCAGATTCAGCGTCAGCTTTATAATAAAAAAGTGTCTGCTCAAGAGGGGCAAAAAAACTTCTTGCGTGTTTTTCCTCTTCCTTAAATAGCTTGTGTTCCTCCACAGCATCCTGTACCGAATTGACCCTGCTGTTACCTTTTGTTTGATGAAACAATCCCTCAGGCAGCCGGTCGTAGATGCCGTCCCTGTTAAGAAGCAGCTCAAAGCTGGTTTTATGATTCAGTGTTTCTATAACCATGGTTTCCACATCGTTGCTGTAACCTTTTTTAAATCCCCCTTTATTGGAGACCTTTATGTGGTTGCGCTGATGGCCCGCATCTTCTAGCGAAGCAAAAACGGCTTCTGCAAGGAACGATAATTTAACAATAGAAGTATTTACCGGGCTGCTCATGGTTTTGAATACTTAAAATTTATACTGTGTGTAAGTATAACATGATTTAGTTTCTTTCAAAATTAGAGGAAACTCTTAACAAGGTACATCACTAAAAATAGTGATATGGTACCGAATGATTATACTCTAAATTTACACTGTTGAATGGACGGCAACTTATGCGTTGAATTCAAAACTTATACCCGGTACCGCGCCCTGTCGAACCACAATGAATATTTAAATATCTCTACATGCCTGAAAGCTCAGTATTTTCAACAATAGAAATTATAATTCAGGGTTATAATAAAAACAGCCCTGTTATATTTTCCGGCCTGTCGATTACAGAGTCTCTTATAAGTGTCAATGAGTTTTCATTTTTGATGCGGCCCTCAGGCACTGAAGCTACAACGCTGGATGCCATTATCAGCTTTAAAAAACAGGTGCTGGGTAAAGAGACAGAAATCAACCTTAAAGATGGGGACACCTTGGGACACCAATTTAAGGGTATTATAATGGAAGTGCATTCATCGCTGATCGATAATGATTTTTATGAATTTCATATAGAAGGATGCGGTGCTTTTAGAAAGATTGATGAAATGCCCGAATACCGTTCGTTCTACAAAAAAAAGCTGGATGCTGTTATTAGTGATGTATTCCGGAATTCCGGATTAAAAAACAATGTCAAAAAAAACCCTCAAAATACCGGAGAGCATCATTACATTGTACAGTACGATCAAACCGCTTTTGCTTTTTGCGCTTCGCTGGCCACCCGGTTTGGGGAATGGATGTTTTATGATGGCGAAAACCTTCAGTTTGGGAAAAAACCGGAGGGCGATCCTGTTGAGCTGTTAATGCAAAGGGAAGTGAGCAATGTAAACATCAAAGCCCAGGCGGTAAGGTCGCCAAAGGGAATGGTGAGCACTGATATTTTTAAAAGTACTGTAATTGAGGCTACTTCTAAAGAGCCGGTCCCGGGAAACGATCTCATTAAGGCGTCCGAATCGTCAGGATCCGGTGCGATTGAAGAAGGGTTAGGAAATATATTTATGTCCTCAGGTTTTACGCAGGATGTAGTTAAAGAAAAATTTAAACTGGAACAGCAGGCCATCATGGCGTCTTCGGTTTATGTAACCGGCAGTACCCGCACTACGAAGCTAAGTGTGGGCAAGATCATTAAAATAAAAGATACGCCTGACGACGGAGGAAAAAACTATATATTGACTCAGGTACAGCACACCGCTTTAAACAGCGCCAATTATATGAACCATTTTACAGCCGTACCCGAAGAAGTGCAGGTCCCGCCATATACTGATCCCTTTTATATATGTAAAGCAACTGCCCAGCCTGCTGTTATTACCGATAATGAGGATGACGCAGGGCTGGCCAGGGTAAAGGTCAAATTCTCATGGATGTCTGATGAAGAAAAATCTCCCTGGATAAGCGTGCTGGCTCCTCACGCAGGAAAGGACAAAGGGTTCCGGTTCCTTCCCGAGAAAGATGATGAGGTGATGGTGGGCTTTTGGGGCGGGAATGTAGAAACTCCTTTTGTGAATGGTGCATTGTACACAGAAAAAAATACTCCAGGTATTACTGAAAGCGGCAACAATATAAAAATGATAGGCACACGTAGCGGACGCAGGCTTGAGATAGATGATGATGAAGGGTTGATGCAGATTTATGATAATAAAGGCACAGAGCCCCCTATTAATGCTGTCATGTTAAAACAGAAAGATGATTTATTGGATTTGGTTATTCAATCCAAAGACAGCAATGATAAATATACGTCGGTCAGGCTCGCGGGAAAAGAAGGGTTCAGTATGTTTTACAATGATGGGGATAAGGTAGGACGTATAGAGTTCACCGTTAGCGATAATAAACTTGTGGTGTATTCAAAAGGCGATATCAGCATTGAAGCCGGAGGTTCTATCAGCCTTGATGCAAAGCAGGATATCCATCTTAAGGCAGGCGTAAATATAAAATGCGATGCAGGGCAAAACCTGGAGCAAAAAGCAGGTGTAGACCTGAGTGCGAAAGCTGTAAATGTAAATATGAAAGGCGATGCGACCTTTACGGCAGAAGGGATGCAGGCAGATCTGAAGGGAATGCAAGCCAGTGTGAAAGGCGATGCAATAACAATGGTGAAAGGAGGCATTGTCATGATCAATTAATGGGTGATGAAATATCTCTGTTACGATACGGCCCTTAACGAAACCTATACGCTGGTGAAGCTGATGCAGCATTACCCGCGTTATATCTCGTTGTTTGCGGGTACAGACGATGAAAATATCTGGGATGCAGCCCCTTACTTATTTGAAGCAGCAGATAATTTTTATGAGCTCAGCAGAGACCGGTTCATCAGCTTACAACATTGTATCGTATTTGAGACACGGGAGCCTGTTGACGAAATATGCCGATTCCTGCAATACTATATATACCAGTGGCCGCATATTACAGGCGGATATTTCAGGATCTGGGATGCACGGGTATTATTACGTAACCTGCCGCATTGGACCGACAAAGAAAGGCAGCAGTTCTTCGAGGGGATCGATTGTTTTTTTGTTGAAAGTGAAGACCCCCTGTATTTTGACAAATGGACATTGCGAGGGTTTTTCAGACCTGTATCAGAAAGGATTTTAAAAACCGAAGTGTTAGAATCTTTCCGGGCGGGGGAAGAAAGCAGGCCATCTTCAGGCGGGGAGCATACAGAAGCAGCAACAGCAGTTAAGAATACAACAGGTTTGGAAAAGAATAATGTGCGTGGTGAAGAGCAGCTTCCAAAGCGCCGGCGATTTTTTATGGATTAAATAAACAGATTATGGGTCAGCCCGCAGCAAGAGTAGGCGATATGCATGTGTGCCCGATGGTGAACGCACTGGTACCGCACGTTGGAGGCCCGGTACTGCCTGCAGGTGTACCGACAGTATTGATCCAGGGACAGCCGGCAGCCACTGTGGGCTCTATGTGTACCTGTGCGGGACCTCCCGATGTTATAGCAATGGGTAGCAGCGGTGTGCTGATCGGCGGCCAGCCGGCAGCACGCATGGGCGATATGACCGCTCATGGAGGTTCAATTGTTTTAGGTTGTTTTACCGTACTGATTGGCGAGGCAGGAGGTGGTGGATCAGCTGGTGGCAGCGGTAGTGGCGGAGGCGCTGCATCTAAAGCAGTAGGCGCTGTGCAGGCAAAAAAAATAGCGAATAGTGACTCGCTTAAAGCTGCCGCTAAAGATGGTGAAGATAAAGCCGATAAAACTAAAAAAGAAGACTTCAGCGCCATGTTTTCACTGTATGATGAAGCTCAAAAACCTTTGAAGGATGTGAAGTATGAAATACAAACCAGTGACGGACAAATACATGAAGGAAAGACCAACAGCAACGGAGAAACGGCAGAGATTTCCGGTTATACAAAAGCAGACTGTAAAGTGCGGTTTTTTAATGACATGGTTTCCCGTTTTTAAACCGGCTATTTAAAAGCAAGTAATACCTGTATGGGAGATAAACAAACAAAAGAAGCTTTCCAGGTAAACGACAAAAAGCAGATGCTGGTGCTGGTGAGGTATAAACCCGCATCAGCAATGGAAGCTGATAGTATGCTGGGAGGTGTAACGGCCGCCGTACAGGGTGCTGTTGATAAAGTGGAGGATGCGGCGGCTTCCATACCAGGCCTGGACCTGTTTTTTAAAGAAGAAAAGGAGAAGGAAAAGCACACCGAAAAAGCATATACTTACTACAATGATTACAGCGCCTGGGATGAATATTTTAAAAAGATGAAAAATGAACTGGCGAATCGGTTAAACACAGATAATGAAACACTGGTCTTCGATTTCGATGCTTCGGATGCAAAGGCACGGGAAAACGAAGGCAGGAGGCTGTTGGCACAGGTTAAGAGTAAGGTGAGCGCCTGGAAAGATTATACCGCCTGTTTTCATTTTGTAGGATTGGGGCAGGGCGGGAACGTAGCGAATGAATGTATCAGCGGGTTAATTAAAGAACCGGATTTTAAAAATAAATGGTGGGTACAATCAATAATATATGTGGGCACGCCCCTCTACAAGAACAGGCATACATTTAAAGAAACAGAGGCGCTGAGAGGAAAAGGAAAAATTTATTCCTATGGGAATGCATATGATCTTACCCAGCATGTGATATCATATTTTGAGCCCTATGATCAATTACTTAAAATGATCGCTGAAAGTAATGCCAACATGCTTTCGGTTTTCACAGGGAAAATAAAGGCACAGTTAGTGGCTACTTTAGGCCGCCTGTTAAGTATCGAGGGGTTTGGAACGGGCCATGATAACGACGCTAATATCAACAAGCTTGCCCAATGTAAAAATGATGCGGAGGGGCTGGTAGGCGAATGTGTGGAAGCCTGTAAAAACGTGCTGAATGCTTTCCCCGATCTGGTAAAGCCGCCCGATCTGCCAAAGTTCGACGAAATGTTGAAAGGGTTTGATGCTGTTCCCCGCAAAAGTGCAGACCGACTGGAAAAATTTATTGATGAGCTTAAAAAGGTAAGAGAAGGTACCAGCCTTGATACATCACGCATCAGCCTGGGAAAGCTGTTTAACTTTTTATGTCCTTTGGTGGATCAGCTTACCGCAATACTCCGGTTATTTACAGTAGGAAGCGAAACAACTGACCGGCTTTTTGAGAAAGTAATGGAAAAGGCAGGTATAGAAAAAGTGCTGGCTCCTTCAGGTACTGGTATGAAAAACCTCCCCGTCGATCCATACATAAATAAAGCAGTTGAGATGGCAAAAGCTGCCCAGAAGCAGGAAAAGGAGCTGAAACAACAGGCAGGGGAAGAAAAATCAGCGGGCGATGCTCCCCGAACAAAAGAGAAACTGTGGTACGATCAGGCCAATGTAATGATAAATAATACAAAGGCGTGTATAGCCGCTGCCACCGAAAAGGACGATATTGATGTAAAAAGTAATGCCACAAGCGGCCACAGTAAGCAGAAAATAGCAGAAGCAGTTACAGCTATGCTGCTGCCGATGATGCCTTCAAAGAAAAAGTTCTATGGGAAGCTACTGGAATATATTCCTTTAGGAGGTATCAATAGTATGCTGGGCAAGTTGACAGGCGATGCGGCTTTTGCGCCGCTGAAAAATCTGGTAGGTAAGCTGAAAGATGGATTTGATTTTGATGAAGGCACAGAAGAAGAGCCGGGACTGAAAAAGTCGCTGCAGTATTTTGATAAAGAGCTGGCCCGGATCAAAGGTTTCCTGAACAGGAATAATTACCCGGTGCATCAGGATGCCAACAGCCTTTACTTTATTTATAACAGCCATAATCTGATGCTGGGCAAAACCTACGGCGAGATCTTAAACACTATTGATAAAGAAACCGGCTACCTGGGCTACATGCAAAGTATAGGATATACTAATTTTTATAACCTTGAAAAAAACGAATACCAGGGAAAAGGCGCCCCTCAAAATAGCCTGCAGCCCGTGCAGGTATTCGAAGAAGAAGCGCAGGGAACCTGATGACAGGGATGCTTTAGCATCTGATTTGATGATAATAATTTAATAACAAATAGCAACAATGAACAGTACAATGTCCAATAATTCTGAAAACCTGGTAGATATACCTGCTAACAGAACACTTCTGGCAGGTAGGTTCACTGCCTCTGCAGCCCATAAGCCGGAAGCCATTCACGGGCTGCAGTCTCTGGCCGATATATTTCAGCATTATAACCCGTCAGTAAATGTGGAGCTGGAAGATAAGAATGGTGGAGTACGAACAGAGACTTTTGTATTTCAATCCATACAGGATTTCAGTATGGAAAGTATTACAGCACAAAGCTCATTTTTTAAAGAACTGGCATTAAGCCGCGAAGGCTATTTAAAAGCAGCTCAACAATTGAAGCGTAACGGACAGTTGAAAGAAGCGCTTTCCAACCCGGAGCAGCGGAAGGCGTTTTTATCTGTTGTACTGGCTATGATCCAGGATCTTAAAAACTCAAAATAAATCTAATGGCAATAAGAGGATCACTTCAGTTAGGCCCTGCCGGAGAAGGAAACCACAACTGGCGGATTATTAATATGACCTACGAGTTCTTGCAGTCGGTAGACAGTTTCGGCCAGCCCAATGGAAGAGTAGACGGCGGATTTATTAACCTCACCGTTGAATCTTCCCCTTCTGATATAGACATCATTCACTGGATGCTGTCTAACAGGCAGGTAACCGATGGCGGAGCATATTTTTTTGACCGGAACGGAAGACTGGCGCGGGAGGTGGCGTTTAAAGATGCTTTTTGTGTGTATTATAAAGAAATTTATGACGCTTTTAATGATGCATTTATGAAAATAGATTTTCGCATCTCCTGCCGTGAAATTACTATTAACAACGGGGGCGCAGAAACTACCCTGGTAAAAAACTGGACAGGCTTTGAATCGTCAGGATCCGGCTCATCCTCTTCTTCGTCATCATCAACAACATCTTCTTCATCGTCCTCTTCTTCTTCAGGAGAAATTGGGTCGTTCAATCCTAATGATTAATGCTGGTTAGCCGAACATGAGTGAAACGGTTATTACATATGATGTGCATGATAATATCGAAGGATTTAGTTCCTACAGGGATCTGATCCGTTTATTGGATGATTCCGGCGGGTCAGCCTGGTTCTCATCGGTGATAGAAGGAAGCGAGAGCCTGCTCTCAGAAAATAAAGCCAGGCGCGATGTCTTTTTACACGATGCGGATAAGCAAAATGAAAGAATATCGCTGTTAAAAGATCTTGAAGCCTGGGCTGATGCGCTGCAGGCGGACAAAGGCGCTGATGATATGTCGGATTATTGTTTATCTGAAGCTGAAGGGCAAAGCCAGGTATTGCAGCACAATCTTTTAAAAGTGATCAGCATAATAAAGCCTATTGAAGTTTCGTACCGCGGGCTGGCATTGTTTTTTGAAAATGCAGAAAATAGCCAGGTACGCAATGTTTCATTTATTAACTGTGCCACCGAGCAGTTAAAGGATCTGGATGCGCCCCGGTATTTTGATTATATAAGCGAGGAGTTAAGGAAAAATTTTGACAGGATAGATCTTCGTAATAATTACAGCCTTTTGGTTTTGCCCGGGTATCTCGGTTCCAATGCTGTAATAGAAAAGTGGGCAAAAGCGGCATACGAAAACAAGGTCATTATTATTACCGATTTTGAAGACTTCGATGATGTGGACGATGTGCTCGAAGTATTTGATGCCGCGGGTTTGTCCGGTGGTGATGTATATCGTTCCAGTGTGTTGATGTGCTGTAACTGGCTGATAGGCCGCGGCAGGCATAACCCCGTAAATGAGGAGCATGATCTTTATCTGCCCCCCTCTATGGCGCTTGCAGGTAAAATATACGTTGCGCTTTTAAGCCAGGTTTCTGCCGGCAAGAGGTTTGGGATCATTTACGGTGCTGAGGGCGCAAAATTTTCTCTCAAAAAAAGTGAAGTGTCGGTTTTAGAGCGAATGGGCCTTGTGCCCATGTTTGGCGAGTATGGAAAAGTAATGGCTTTTTCAGCAAAAACATTGTTCAATGGTGCCAACCTGGGTTTACAGATATATTCGGTGGTTCGCGTTTTTGATTATGTCACAAAGGTTTTAATGGATTTTTTAAACCGCAGGGCCTTTGAAAATTTTAATGCCAATATCCGGAAGGAATTAATGGGGCAGATTGTAAAATTCCTTGACAGCATTTCGGGAAACGGAAGATTGATAGAGGATTTTAATATACAGCGTTTTGAGCAGGACGCCTTACAAAAGGACAAGATCCATCTCAACATTCATCTGAAACCTTACTTTCCTGCTAAAAATTTTATGATCAAAATGGCCGGGCAAAAAGATGAAGAAGGCGCCAAATGGGATACCGCTTACGATCAGCAATAATATTTATGACTCTTAAAGAGCAGCCTATATGCAAAAAAAATATTTGATATTACTATGGGTATTGATAACCATACTTCCCTGCGTTTTGTATGCGCAAAAT
Source organism: Niabella aquatica (assembly GCF_054779315.1). NCBI lineage: Bacteria > Pseudomonadati > Bacteroidota > Chitinophagia > Chitinophagales > Chitinophagaceae > Niabella > Niabella aquatica. Next base: position 591 of record NZ_BAAGYM010000017.1, on the reverse strand, counting down.
ATAAACGGGGAGCGGATACTGGTAGGCAAAGAAAGTATCACGATCATTAATTTCCCCGACAGGGTATTGAATATTAACTTTTCCGACGATGGTGCGTATGATTATTATATTCCCAAGCGCAGGGAAGAAAAATCAATTTCACTTCAGTTTAATAAAGAAAAGGAAAATGCGCCCAATACTGCTTTATTGGTGAATGAAGGAGGGCGCAGCCACATGTTCCGCATAGTTTTCGATTCTACCTATAATATTAACGATGACAGCCGCCCGCCTTTGTGGTACGATCATTCCAGCTTAAAAGAGCTGAAGGCATTTGTGCAGCGCCAGAAAGAATTAATAGCAAAGGATAATGATGAAGCCGCCATTGCCAGGCTCGATAAGGAACAGGAACAGGAAAGAAAAAGAGAAATGGACGCAAAAAAAGCCGAAGCAATGGTCATCCAGAAAAAGAAAGAGGCGGAAGCTGTACAGAAGGCAAAGGAAGCCGAAAAACAGCAAAAGCAGGAAGAGATAAAGCTAAAAGAAGAAACGGCTTCCCTGGCGAAAGCAAAAAAGGATGCCGAAGAAAAAGAAAAGCAGTTATTGATAGCACAG
>NZ_BAAGYM010000016.1:0-246849 GCF_054779315.1 Niabella aquatica | reverse complement strand
ATGCCTCACTTAAAGCAATTTTTGCTCCAAATGAGGCATTTTTTATATCCTTTTGCTAATAAAATAAAAGCCTACACTGTATTACATATTTTCAGGAAGACCCCAGGTAAGCTCAAATAATTAGAACAGGAACCTCATAAAGCTCAGGAACAGGGGGAAGCTACTGGTCATTTTTTAAAAAATCAATCCTATCCCACCAGTTCTTCATGCTTGCTATATGCCTCCATCAGCTTCCGCTGAGTTTCGTAAGGCACCGGCGCATATGAATCAAAACTCATGCTGAACCTTGCACGCCCCTGGGTAAGGCTGCGAAGCGCACTACTGTACTGGTGCATTTGTGCTAAAGGAACTTTAGCCGTTATCTTCTGAAAATGCCCTTCACTATCAATCCCTTCCACCACGCCCATACGTGTTTGCAGGTCGCCCATTACAGCACCGACCATTTCGTCGGGACAAATCACTTCTACCTTATAAACAGGCTCTAACAATTGAGGATCGGCTTCTAAAAAAGCCTGGCGGAAAGCCTGCAGCCCGGCTATTTTAAAAGAAATATCATTACTGTCCACATCATGCATTTTACCATCGTATACACTTACCCTTATATCCCGCGCACGACAGCCTGTAAGAGGGCCACTCTGCATTTTTTCCATTACTCCTTTTAAAATAGAGGGAAGAAAACGCGTATCGATCACCCCCCCCACAATACAATTGCAAAATACCAGCTTACCGCCCCAATCCAGGTCGTGAGCTTCTTTAGCCCGGAGGTTCAATCCTTCAGGGTCGGGCATGCCTTCGTACCAGGGCTCAATACGCATATACACTTCTGCAAACTGTCCGGCCCCTCCGCTTTGCTTTTTATGGCGGTAACTGCCTTCGGCCCTGCGGCCAATCGTTTCGCGATAGGGAATTTTAGGCTTTTCAAATTTTACGTCCAGCTTATGAATACGTTCAATTTTCCATTGAAGTACTTTCAGGTGCAGCTCGCCCTGGCAATGCAGCAGGGTTTGTTTTAATTCGGGCGATGCTTCAAATTTTACAGACGCATCTTCTTCCTGCAGTGTATGCAATGCCTGTGAAAGCTTTTCTTCATCTCCCTTATTAACGGCGCTGATAGCCATAGTAAGATTAGGCTGAGGGAACTTAATAGGCTCCAGCTCAAGGTTGGCACCCTTTTCATGAAGCGTATTATTTACGTGTGTGCTGCGCAGTTTAATAGTAGCCCCGATATCGCCCGCCGTTAATTCCTGAACCGGCACCCGGTTATGGCCTTCCATTAAAAACAACTGGTTTATTTTTTCTGTAGCACCCGTATTTTCATTTACCAGTTCAGCACCTGCCTTTACGGTACCGCTATATACTTTGAACAGGCTAAGCTCACCAATATGCGGTTCTATAATAGTTTTAAAAACAAAAATACAGGCAGGTCCCTGGAAATCGCAGGGTAGTTCTTTCCCGGATGTTGTTTTTTGAGGAGGCATTTCGCCAGGCGCAGGGCATATATAGTCAATAAAGCTCATAATACGCCCTGAGCCCATATTCTTTTCCGCCGATGCGCAAAACAGCGGAAAAATATCATGCCGGATCATAGATGTGTGCAGCCCCGCCTTCATTTCTTCTTCCGTCAGTTCCCCTTTATCGAAATACTTTTCCATCAGCCCTTCATCATTGGAGGCAATAGTTTCTATCAGTTCTTTGTGCAGCAAATCGGCCTTTTCTTTATGATCTTCAGGAACAGGAAGCTTTTGAGGCTTACCGCCATCAGGACCATATTGATACATGACCATAGTGAGCACGTCTATAATAGCATTAAAACCGGGGCCTGTTTGTACCGGAAACTGTACGGCCACCACGCTGCTGCCGAAATGAGACCGCGCTTCCTGTAATGTTTTATCGAAATCGGCATCCGGATCATCCAGCTTGTTCACTACAAAGAGAGAAGGCGTTTTAAAAGAGTCGGTATACTCCCATATAATATCGGTGCCCACTTCCACACCGGCAGCAGCATTTAATACAATTACCCCGGTATCCGCCACCCGCAAAGCGCTGATTACTTCCCCGATAAAATCATCATACCCGGGAGTATCAATAATATTGATCTTATAATCCTTCCAATCCGTGTGCATGAGCGAAGCAAATACACTGCTTTGTCTTTCTGTTTCCAGTTCGTGGTAATCGCTCACTGTATTTTTTGCAGCCACGCTGCCGGGGCGTTTGGTTATACCTGCCTGGTAGAGCATGCTTTCGGCGAGCGTGGTTTTTCCACTGCCGGCGTGCCCCAGCAAGGCAATATTTTTTACATGTTTTGAATCGTATGTTGGCATAACAATATTTTGATTAATAGAACTATCGCAGGCTGCTAGAGTCTCCGAACCATTCTTGTTAAAACAAAGCAGCCAACCGGTTACAGGCTGGCTGGCACATTTATCTATTTACGAAATGATAAAAATCCTGTTCGAGGCTATCAAGGTCGCTCACCAGGCTATCCAGTTTTTCCTTTATATAGTGATGGGGAATGCGATGTCCAAAATCGGGATGACGCCCAGCCTCATTTACGTGATGCTTGATTTCATGCTTCAGATCGTGAATATTAATGAGCTGAATATGAAAATTGTTGTGAAAATGCTCGATACCTTTAAGAACCTCCTGGTCTGTTTTTCCCGGGGCAAAGAAATACAACTCATTTTTAAGGTTATTTACTTTGGCACGGTAAGATACCAATACGTCATACCATTGCTTGCACTCATCGATGAGTGCATTGTGCTGCGCTTCTGTAACCATTGGAATAGTGTTTAAACTTGAGGAATAACAGTATCATGTGGCAACTGTTTTGTCTTTCCTAAAGATACAACACCTTTACGGCAAAAAATACTGATAACCGTCATGTTTTTTAAGAATGGTGGTCAATTATTGAAGACCAGCCCGTTTGGAACAACTATCACCCGGATTGCAGGGAACTGAATATTACAAAAAGGCTTACTTTTTAACGAGCCGGCAGCGTCATGTCAAGCATACTTTTTCGTATCGAATGCCAGGCTGAGCTTGTCGCTCCCTTCTAATAAACCCGCTGGCTGTTAGTTAAAAATATCATAATATATTGTAAGTGAAAATGTTATTTATTGTCATTTCAACCGCAGAGCGCGCTAGCGCAGGATCCAATCGGAATGACGATACTTATTTGTCATTTTAAAGAACTGAATTTCCGGTTATTTGGGCCTCACCACAACTACATTACTTATTGAACAGGTTGTAAAGTCTGAATAATATAATAGGCCACAGGTCAAGATCAAATATCAGGCAATCAATAACCGGCATCCGCCCCCCCGTATTCTTACTCCATTCTCTCTTCCAGGTGGGCCAGCTTGCCATCAGTAGTCATGCCTTCAATAACCACTCTGAAAGCATCTGTAACATCATTATTATAAAAAGAAATAACGGCCTGTTTGGTACGTGGATCTACAGATACGTTGGGATTCCAGTAAAGGGTAGTTCGCACATCCCTGTCTGCACCTGGGGCGGGCTCTGTTGTCAGGTATTTGGGAGAATAAAATTCACGGATGCCGGTATATCCTTCTACCCTGCTGCTGGGTATGCCTGCGCCGGCGTCGCGTTTTGCATCATCTCCCCTGCGTGTATAAATAGCTATCGCACCATTGCTGCCATTAAAACCGCCCATAAACGGAGGTCTGAAGGCTTTTATATAGGCTATATCATTCACATTAATACTTGAAACCATGCTCACATCAGAAGGCACCTCATCTACATATATCTGGGGTGCTCCTCCCCGCCAGCTTAAGGAGGCGCCGGAACCCTGACCATTAATTTGTAAGCCTGCTACTTTCCCCTGCAGGAACATAAAAACATCGCCCGTTTTTGCGAAAGGATCATTTAAAACATCTATTTGAATTGCATCACCACCGCTAAACAAACCAGATGCATACTTTTCATCCATCTGCTCTACTGCAGATTTTGCTTTGGCTTTCACTGTAACAGTCTCCAGTTCTTTATACCTGGCCTTTTGTGTGTTATCATTCAGCTCCATGGCCAATTGCAAATGCCGCCAAAGCCCGGCGGTATCGGGCCACAGCAGGTTGTTATACCCTTTACCTACAGAAGGCGTGCGTAACTTATGGGGCATAAATTGTATGATTGCACCATTCAGGTTTTTATCCTGGAACTGGTAATATACCTGGGCGGTATCAAACAAAATCACCGATGGATCATTAAATGTACCATTGCGCTGCACAGGCACCAGCAGCATTTTATTTTGCTGGTCCTTTTGCGTTACAATCATCATAGCGGCAGCTCCATCTCCTATCAAACCAGGCATAATACCCTGTACTGTACCGGAAAGCGATAAATAAGAAGTATCTCTGGGATAATTGATCTTAGGGAGTGTACCTGATGCTATTTGCTGCCAGTGGATCCTGCGCCAGCCATTTGTAAGCATTACCAGGTCCAGGTGTTGCTGCTTTACGTCGTCAGGATTTGTAAAATAGTAAGCCGCATTATACACCTTTCCTTTTAAATCGCTGGATAGCATTAAGGTAGATAAAATATTATCACTGCTATCTGCATCAATACTCAGATCTGTAACAGCCACCGATAGCGAAGCGCCTGTATTTTCTGGAATAGTAATTTTAACTTCATTGCGGGCGCGATAGCTTAAACCCCAACGCTGCACTTCCATTGCCGGCGTAAACATAAAAGGAGCATTGTTATCAATATATGTAATGCGCTCAGCCAGTGGTTTCCAGTTTTTATCAAGTAAGGTGATGGTTAAAACTCCGTAAGGAAGGTTGGTAGTGGGCACTATGCCCGTGATCTCTCCTTTTACTGATTTGGCGATAGTAAACACCGGATGCTGAAACATGCTGCCTATCAAATATACGCTATCTGATGCCGCAGCAAGATCAGGCGAAAGCCCCACCCGAAATTCCCTCCTGCCCGGTAATACCTTTACCTGTATATTGGCTCCGCTACTTTTTACCGCCGGCAGGGTGGTAGTGTACTCTTTACCCTGCTCATCCTTCCACTTTGCTGTAAAAGCAGCGCCGGGAACCGGATTCAGTAATATAAAGCCCATCCCGTCGTGCTGCACGCGCAGGCTATCCGCAATTTTCCCATTACTGCCCGAAACAATCCCTTTAATTTTAACGGGGCGCCCCCATTGGTCGGTAGCTTTAAAAGCTACTTTATTAGGGAAACCAGCAATCAGGTCGCCACTTTCAGGAAAAAACTCCAGTACAGGTTTTATGACTGCTGTCGGAGGCAGCTTTAAAGAATCCTTATTCAGCAGTTGGATGGCCTTTTTATACAAAAACGATGAATCGAAATTGAGCATCCACCTGGTATAGGCTTTAACAGCAATATAACGGCCTTTAAAATCCGCCGGTATATCAAACTGTCCATTCGTAACTCCATCTATCAAAGGAGCCACAGTATGCTTCAATATCTGCCCTTGATCGTCTATCCAGTCCACATAGAAATTTTTGCTTTCCAGGGCAGGCGCCACTTCATTCAAAACATAGGCTTTAAACCATATAGTTTCTCCCGGGAAATAGGAAGACTTATCATAGTGCAGATATGCGCGTTCTGGGCTGAACTTTGTTGCAAAATCCTCCAGTCTCTGGGCTAATGGCTGGGCAACGGCCCAGCCGGATAAAAAGAGCAGCATTAAAAACGCAAACAGGCACCGGGATATATAAACACTACATTTCATTTGTTCAGGGTCAGTTTACAGGATCATGAAAATTACCTCGCAAAGGCTTTACAAAAAAATGTTTCTCAAATATTAACAGCAATTTTATGATTTTTTTTAAAGCGCTGTGCAATATCCGAAAATATAACCGCTTTAGCCTAATTTTTCTCTTTGTTCAATATAGCGTTACGCGACTGATGCACTTATATTTGCCATAATTGACAGTTTGGCGAATTATTTGCGAAAAAAATAATCTGTTATCACTAAATCTGATATTATGAAACGGTTGTTACTCATTTCTTTTATGTTTTCTGTAAGCCCTGCTTTTGCGCAGTTGGATAGTATGGCCCACGAAATGAATCTCAGGGATAAAGTATTGAACGATATTCAGAATAATTTCAATACAAAAACAAGAACTATAGATTCTACAGTCATCACGCTTGATAAAAGATTATCCAATCTGGACAGGTCTATTGCAGAATCCAAAGATGCCAAAGATAAGGCAGATAAGCTTGCACAACGCTTACAGGCAGTTGAAGAAAAGCAGAAAGCTATTGAAGCCAACGAATTAAATCTTTTCCAGGCTAATTACCAGTCGGCGATGGTGAATCTGGTATCTATGGACAGGGAAATAAAACCGCTGATGCTCTTCAACTCAACAAAAGCTTTTTTTAATTCCCTCAGCGAAACCGGCAACCCCATGAATTATGATGGTTATACAAAATGGTATAACCAATATGCTGCATTTGTTAAAGAAAAGAAAGCCGAAAGCCCTGTACTGAATGTGACAAGCAATCTTTTAAGCTTTGCAGGAAACTTTACAAAAGGCGCGCCGGTAACGGGGCCCATTACCTCGGCGCTCTTTAGCAGCATGACCACATACATTGATAACATTGGTAAAAAAGAAAAAGCATTAAAAGCCCAGAGCGAGGAAATGCTTACGCTTACCATGAAGATCAGCCAGTTCAATTATGACAATGACCGCATTGAAAATGAATGGGAATCTATTACCGCGGAGCTGCAGGACCTGCAAAAGAAATTTGATAAGTCTTTAAAAGAAAACCTTGCCATTATTAAAACATCCCCGTCTGATTTTGAAGCGAATTTTTCAAAAGAAAATGATGCAGAGAAGCGGTATCAGTATTTAACAAGGCTTCGCGATGGTGCAGCAAAATTTGTAGCGGCAGAACGGGAGCAGAATCCTAAGGACTGGCGCCAGAAAGCATACATTCAAATGAATGATGTACAATCTTTAAAACAACGCTTTGGACAGGTTACTTTTCGCATCAGTCAGAATTTATTAAAATACAAAGAGCTTTTCGAAAAATACAGAGCCGATCCGCAGCTCGGCAGCCGCATCAAAGACCTTGAAATAAAAATGAAAGAGCTGCAGGAATCATTTGATAAAACATTTGACCCACTGGAGTATATCAACTCTGCCAACAGGATGTATAAGGTTTAGTTGCACGAATAGTGCTGCCTGTGGCCCCAGTTCGCTTCGATTTACCGCAGGGAAGTATCTGCCTGTTGCACTTATGTGCGGGAGCGGAGCCTGGGAAAATAATATTGATTATGGGTTTCGAAGGTGTTATTGAGCTGTGTATTTCAGATCAGTTCTCATTAAAAACACATTATACGGCTCCCATATCGACATTAAAAAATAAATACTGTCTTTATACACCGATACAGGATGAATATATGACCCGTATAGCTTGGGGTATTCTTTTCCATGAGCAATGCGTTGAGGTGCGCTCCATTTGCCTGTTAAGTCAGGCGCATAACGCGCACATATTTCGTATCGCTTCTCATTAAAATAAAAGATCATCCAAAGCTGGCTTTTTTCATGGTAAATAAAAGATAGCTCTCCGGTAGCATCATGGAATAAATTGGTAGCTTTCTCTTCGTGTCCTTTTATCCATTTCCCGTTTGTACCATCCCAGTATTCATACGCGTTTTGATGCTCTATATCTGTTTCCCTGAACCGGGCTAACTTTGGCGAAGACTGCCTGCCGGACTCGGTACCGATCATATAAACAAAAGAATCTTTCTTAAAAAAACCCACCTGTCCAAAATTGCTGTCTTCTCCAAACCTTACGGTTTTTACAGGCGCCCAGGTTTTACCATTATCTCCCGATCGGTAAAGCGATGAGTAGTTTGTTCCCCAGTTAGAAGAGTTCCAGTGCCTGACATTCATATAATGTACATAGTCTGCACTATTGGCCCTTATAGCGCCCGTAGGAATGGAAGTCCAGTTTCCTTTACCCGACATATCTTTGCCACCATATACTATTTCACGCGCCTTTCCCAATGTATCTACTGCCATTTCATCAATGGTAAGACCATCTTCAAGTGCCTGGTCACGGGAAAAAGCCAGTACATTACAACGCCAATCGCTTCCTTTAACCACCGGTTTCTCAAAATGATGGCGCCCGTAAGTATCGCCGAAGAATATGCCATACCGGCCTTTTTCCATTTCCCAGATAATTCCCAGGTCGGTTCCCCCCACATTATAATCAGCAGGAGTAGCATTGGGGCTTTTTAAATGTTCACCTGCGCCTGCAGCACCGGTTACCCGTGCGATCTGAGCCGCTTTCCCGAATTGTATGTCGCAGCAGGGTACCCTGTGAGAAGCGAAAACCAACAGCAGGCAAACATACACCATACCATTGCGATAATATTTGTTCATTGGAGAACCGGTTTAGTTATCCTCTAAAAATCTACGGCCGTATTGATCAATCAGCCGGTTGTACGCTTCGGCCGCCGCACCATTACCCCAATCGTAAATAGTGAATTCACCGATACCCAGGCCGTCATCGTTTGTAACGCCGTCATGGCCATAGTTCTCCATCATAAAGCCATAGTCGGCAGGACCAAAAAACGGCCAGCGCGCCTGCCATTGCTTCATTGTTTCGGGATTAAGCGGTGTGTACATCATGGTAAAAGAAGCACGTAAGGCCGCAATACCGCGCTGCATGTATTCCTTCTTTTTTAATACTTTCCCATACTCAATAATCAAACCCGCAAAAAGGCTTTGCCGGGAATCATTCCATTCGCCATCGGCATTCATTACCCCAAACCCGCCCAGGCTACGTACTGCAATAAACGGCGGCTGCCATACGGCCTGCGCCATCAGCATTTCATCCAGGCAACGCTGCCCCCATCGCAGGTATTCCTTGTTTCCGGTTGTTTTATAAAGCTCCAGTAAAGCTTCTGCCGTCCAGTATACTGAAAATGTATTTTGTTTGAACATGTTGTTTCGCTGTACTTTTTGGCCAACCCAGTTATCACTTCCTACCCTGCTGCATGACCAGTAGGTTTCAAAATCCTCCCATTGTCCCACCGGTATTATTTTTTCCGTTACCGCGCGCATAGCTTTTTCAGCGCTTTGCAGGTAGCGGCTGTCTTTTGTTATTTGATACAGTTTCAATAAAAACGTAACCGAAGCGCTTGTTTCGGGCGACTTGTTTAAATGTGCCAACGGTTTAAAGTGCTCCAGGCTCAGCCATGCAGGAAAGAATCCATCACTATCCTGCAGTTTTATTAATGCGTCGGCGTAATTTTTTGCATAAGACAGCAGCCGTGCTTCTTTTTCAAGATCGCTATACCAAACCATCATCCAGTAAGCGGTAAAGCTCATGTCAGCAATATGGTAGGGCGATTGCCGCGGATCCCAGGTATATGGATTACGGTTGGAATTGGCAAAGTATTTTGTATCCCATCCTTTGGAACGATGGTATTTCCGGCCATCAATTTCCACCTGCTCCATCTCTGTGGCAATTACACTTTTAAAAAAACCATTTGTTTGGGGAAAAGCCAATGCCAGTTCTTTTGTTTTTAAAGCGTATTGCTTCAGGGTATCATTCTTTGTTCTTACCGCATACCGGTATAATCCCTGGGCCGATCGCAGCGAATTGAACCAGGCCTGGTTCCAGATAGAGCGAAACTCCCGCTCATTTACCTGGCCGGGATAATTGGGACTTTGAGTGGTATTGACAATAAATACCGGCGCGCCAACATTTTTACCGTTGAGCTCAAATTCCTGCCACACCGCCTGTTTCCAGTTTTTGAAAGCCCAATCATAGGTTTGCTTTACGTAAGGCTCAAGATTTTTGTGATGCAGGGGTTCTCCTGCCTGGTAAAGCGGAACAGCCCATTTATTCCACATAAAGGCAGTGGTACGATGGAACGGGTTTTGAATATCTTCAGATTTATTGGAGCAGATAATGTAAAAGCCTATTTCCGTTTTACCTTTTGGCAGGATCATTCCTCCCGCTCTTTCATACAAAACATGATCGGTAACTTTCGACTTTCCCAGGCCCAGCACCAGCTCATTAGCCGGGGCATCCATGTCCATCAGCCAGGGAAGCCCGTTTTTCCTGATCAGACCCAGGTCGGGGATTACCGAGATCATTTTTTTACGATCGGCAACAATTAATGCCGGCGCGCGGAATACGTGCTGCGGAATAGTATGATTAACAGTGGGCGTTAAATGTGGCGCCCAGTTAAAAGAGGGCTGAAAATCAGGCCGGATAAGCAGTTGCCAGCTATCGGCCGGCAATTGTTTTTGCAGGTTAAAAGAAGCATGAACTTTATAAATACCTTCACTGATCCGCTGATAGGTTATATTCACAGGGATAGTACCTATTCCCAAAGAGCTAATACTGCTGATATATTTTTTCAGCTCTGACGGAATGCTGCTTTGGGAAGCACCCGTTATGCAATGATACATCAATAGCATGCATATCAATATCCTTCGCTGTCTCATGTTATAAGCATTTTACATCAATGAAGCCAGGAACTAAAAAAATAAATCCCGGCTTTCGTTTATTTTTCTGTTCTTAAAAAAGCAAAACTTTCGGTGTCCATTACCAGCTTATCCGCACCCGCAGGGTTGGCAACAAATGTAGCCTTAACCATAGCTGTGCGCCGGGGCGATACTTTGTCTATTGCATTATGTGTATGAAATACATAATACATGGAGCCGTCAGTATCAAAAAAAATATCGCCGTGGCCTACCCCGGGTTTGCCGGTATTGTCCATACTAAGAATAGGATTTTCAGCAGCCTTGGTCCATGGTCCCATAGGGCTGGCGGAGGTAGCATACCCCACTGCGTATCTTTGATTTTCAAAATGATTGGCGGTATATACCAGGTAGTATAGTCCCTTATGCTTTATAACCGTTGGTCCTTCAACCACCCTTGCCTGGATGATCTCCCATGGATCAACAGCCGTTAAGCATAAAGTACGGGTTGTTTTATCAATGGCGGTAAAATCATCGTTGATCGTGGCCACGTAAATTTTATTGCCGTTGGTTATATCCACATGATAAAGATATTTTTTCCCGTCATCATCAATAAAAACAAACGGATCTATATTTTTCTGATCAAAGGCAATAGGCGCTGTTGCAGAAAATGGGCCTTCGGGACTGTCCGATGTAGCAATGGCGATCTGCTCATTAGCAACATAAGCCATATAAAATTTATTGTTCCGGTACCATACCTGCGGCGCCCAAAAACCTTTGGTCCCAAAGGTTTCTCCTGTTCTCGCCGCATAAGCACCTCCTGGCCTGGAGGTGGGGTTCCACAGCTTCTTATCTGCAGAAACATGCGCTTTTATTCCTATGTCAGGCGTACTGCCATCGGTACCGTACAGGTAATATTTACCCTGATGAATGAATATCGTAGGGTCGGCCTGGAACAGTGGCTGACCGGTAACTACCGGAGGTTGCGGTTTTGGATCCGCATCAGCCGATCCTTTATTGCAGGCGCAGCAAAGGATCACTGCCGCATAGCAACCCCCGATTACCGTTCTTTTTATGTTTCTTCTTTTTATCATGATCATATCCTATGTTGCTGTACCGCTGAAAATAGTAAGTTATCACACATCACTCCTCTATTTAAAAAAAGTAGGTTTTTTCCGGATCAAAAGCGATAGCATACAGGCTGTTTGTACTGCTGAGGGCCAGTATTTCATTTCCTCTCACTATAATTTTTTTGAATATATTCCAGCCGCTTCCTACTTTCTTACCAGTGCCCGGTACCCCTGCGTTCACAGGATAATACCATAAATCACCTGCAGCATTCACGCAAATCAATGCATTGGGATTAACAGAAGGGTATGCTACTATTTGCGTATAATTAAAAGCGGTGGCTGCCTGGGTTCTGTTCACATCTATTTTAGAAAATACAGGCTGTCTCCACAAAGTACCGCCATTATCCTTTGTAAAAATGTAATTTCCAAAGGGTGCAATCAGGTACTTATCCCAAAAATCGCCCAGCCAAAACGTGTTCCAATCCGCTATTGATACGATTATATTTTCGGCCGGTTTAGGATTACTTTGAACAATATTTTCCGGGTACATGTTAAAGCGGAACAATCCTGCCCAGTAAGGAAAATTTCTTACCACCATCGAATTATCATTAATGTAGTAGAAAGACTCAGAGTCTTTCCAGTTTATGCCTATATGAAGGGGGGCCTTATTGTACACGCCCTGCTCATTAGGGATATACATCAAAATATCCTTGCTGTTTACATCGTTGGAAATAACCGTATTTTTTGGCCCGATGCTGAGAATGCCTCCCCAGCTGTTACCAAGATTTAAGATCTCTTCCTGGCCCACTTTTACAAGATAATAAGTGGTTGCGTATTTGGTCAGAACTTTACTGCCGCCTCCTTCTACCGATTGTATGCTTACGGGTAATATATAAGTTTTAAACAAGGCCAGGTCGGCATTAGACTTAATAACAAGCGTTAAATCATCTGTACTGCGGCCACCTGATGGAATAACCGCAGAAGTGCCGCTTAAAGAATAATTGGCAACCGGCAATAAAGGATAGCTTGTTCCGTACTTGTTATTAAAAGCCGCCACTGCTGCTTCATCTACCTTAAAGGATACATTGATATTACCTGATGCGTTATCAACGCCCCCCAGATAGGCACTAAAAGGGAGCTGAAAGGTGGCCGCGTCCCTTGTTACAGCAAGCACGGTAGAATCATGTGCTGCCCGGGGCATATACACATTTTTATATATCTCCGGGTTTTCAATACCGCTATTATATTTATCGCAGGAGACAAGCATTATTGAAATACAGGCTACAATAAAAAATATTTTATTTTTCATTTTTCTAGTTTTGTAAGATTGAAGTTTTTCATTTACCAGTACAGGCTTTGCTGTAAATTCGGGTCTTTGTTCAGTTCAGATTGTGGAACCGGCCAGAAATAGTCCCTGGGTGCAATAAAGATCCTTTTATCTGCAACTGTTCTTTTGTAAAATGATGCATCGGTTGCCGAAGTGCCCGCTGTTATATTCAATCCCCACAAATTGCCGTTATTGGTAGCAGCCGCAGTTTTCCATCTTCTCGTGTCAAAATAACGGTGGCCTTCAAACGCCAGCTCTACCCTACGCTCAGCCCATATCTGCGCGCGCATTTCATCCTTCGACAACCCTGCAGGCAGTTCGGGAAGACCCGAGCGTACCCTGATGGCATTCACATATTTATACACATCTGCTACCGGCCCCTGGCTTTCGTTCAACGCTTCGGCGTAATTCAAATACTGCTCACCCAGGCGGAAATAGATAAACGTCTTAAGATCCCAACCCGTATTGGTTTGAATATTAATGAGTGAATTGGAAAATTTCCTTAGCACATAACCTGTTTTAGAAAAATCCGAAGCATTTTTTGAAGCGCCGTCTTTTCCTGCATACCACATCTGGATAGTCGTATTATTTTTCCAGGTCTGGCCCGAAAAGTGAACGCTTGCATAAAAACGGGGTTCCCGGTTTACATACATATTGCTTACGCCCGCAGGCCAGTATTTTCCTGCGGTATTTGTAAACCCGGTTTCTGTGTATCCTGTTCCGCTGTTGATAACGGGTGCACCGTCTGCACCGTAGCCTGTAATCACTGTGCGCCCCTGGTTATCGCGGTAAGCATCTACCAGTTGCTGAGAAACGGACATGATCGAATAGCCGCCATATCCTAAGGGGTTAGAGCAGCGTTCCAAATGCTGAAAAGCCTGGTAATTAGTAGCCCACAGCACTTCCTTATTGTGATTTTGCAGGAATATATTTTTATAGTTATCTAAAGGATCATTATTGGTAGCGGTGTAAAGGCCGTAACCTCCGGCTTCGCTGGCATCAATACAAGCTTTTGCTGCATCAGCTGCTAACTTCCACTTATTCGCATCATAGCTTTGCGGAAACAGGCTGATTCCATCAGGATCCTTAAAGTCTCTGAAATCGTTATTCCCGTTGAATAAAGGGCTGGCCGCATACAGCAAAACCCTTGCTTTTAAAGCCAGTGCTGCCGCTTTGGTAGCCCTGCCCAGCTTATCGCTGGATACCGTAATGGGTAGCAGCTCTATAGCCTTATCGCAATCTTTAACAATAAAATCCACACAGGCTTCCACCGGCGATCTTTTAATGGTTTTAAAATCTTCGCTGGTATTCCACGACCTGTCCATTATAGGAAAAGGGCCGTAAATCCTGAATACCGCAAAATGATCCCAGGCTCTCAGGAAATGGGTTTCCCCTATCCAGCTGCTCTTGTTTTCCTGCGTATAGCCATCCTGGAAAGAAAGCTGGTCAATATTTTCCAGGAACAGGTTGGCCTTACGGATCGTTTGGTAAGCAAACTGCCAGTTATCTAAAATATTCTGAGAGTTCCATCCCCCATTCGTCATGTAATGAACATAGCTTCCGGGAAATGTGATTTCCATCTCATCCGAAGCGCCCGTCCATGGTGCCCGCGACCCAGGATCTACCGGGTTAATATCCCATGCCTGCCCTGCATACATGGAAGTAAGGAACGCCTCTGTATGCAGTCTGTTAGTAAAAACGTCTTTAAGGCTAAGGTCCTCATCGGGTGTTTTATCCAAATACTTTGAGCATGAGCTTATCATCATTATGAGAAGTCCCGATACAAATAATCTTGCTTTCATCCGTATATAGTTTTAATATATTAATTAAAAATTGATCTGTAATCCAAAATTCACAGATCGCTGCAATGGATAGGTACCCAGGTTATCTGCGTCCAGCCCTCTATTGGTGCCATTATTAGACTCAGGATCGAGGAACTTTAATTGATCGAAAGTCAGCAGGTTGGTGCCGTTAATAAAGAACCGCAACCCATTAAGCTTGTATTTTTTCATCATCCGGTCGGGGATGCTGTATCCTATCTCTGCATTTTTCAAACGCAGGTAAGATCCGTCCCGCAGGTACAGTGACGAGTATTGGAAGTTATTGGAGTTATTAGCCGGAGTAGCAGCAGGATAACGAGCATCCGTGTTATCAGGCGTCCACCGGTTATCGTAGTATTCTTTTAATATATTATAGCTGCCCGGGCCTCTTAAAAACGGGAAGATGGAAGGTCCTACAGTAAATATGCTGGTTCTGGCTGCGCCTGAAAAGAATACGCTTACATCTACACCTTTCCAGGCTACAGTGCCGCCAAAGCCATACACAATTTCAGGGGTACGCGGATGACCATCGAGGAATACATAATCATCAGCATTAATAACACCATCACCATTTACATCTTTAAACTTAATATCGCCGGGGTAAACCACGCTGGAGAACTGCTGTACCGGGCTGCGGTCTATATCATCCTGGTCTTTAAACAGCCCGATGGCCTGCAGACCATAAGGGGCGCCGATAGAATGCCCTTTGGCAGTCTGATAGGGCACACCTTCCCTGATCGGCTTGTCATCTTCTATGATCTCGTTATGTGCATAGGTAAAATTACCTATGAATGAATAATACACCTGGTTAGGCGCCGGCTTGTTCTGTATTTTTAAGCTCGCGTCTATACCGTGGTTTTTTGATTCTCCCAGGTTACCGTAAGGAATAATCCATGGAAAATAACCCGCCACGAAGGGAATCGTTCCTCTTTGTATGAGCATTCCTGTTCTTTTTTCACTGAACGCATCTATCTGCAAAGAAACCCTGTTGAAAAATTCAATATCAAAGCCTATATTCCTTTTTAATGAAGACTCCCACGTAACATCCGTAACCCCTATCTGGCCTTCGTCATAGCCTTTATATCCCTGCTGGCTGCTGCCAAACCAGGCAGTATTGGCATCTTTAGTGATACGGGAAAGGTATAAAAAGCGTACATCATTATTGGGTGTTATCTGGTCATTTCCCACTTTACCATAGGAGCCTCTTATTTTCAGCTGGTTGATCCATTCTACATTCCAGAAATCTTCATTGGTAACCACCCAGCCGGCAGAAACAGAAGGAAAATACCCGTACCGTTTTCCCGGAGGGAACTGTTCAGAACCATTTACACCTATATTAAATTCAATCAGGTACCTGTTACTGTAAGCATAGGTGGCACGGCCTGCGTAACCCCGGCTCCTGTATGGTAATGCCAATATAGACGATACTGCAGCCAGGTAAGTATCTTCTTTCTGGTTGAATAATAATAAGCCACTTACATCATGCTTGCCTCCAAAAGTACGTTGGTAGTTCAGCGATCCTTCTATGTAAGATGTCCGGTTATTGCTATTGGTAAACTTGGAAAACCCGAGCGTGCCGCCTTCGCGCACCACACTGTATCTGTCTTCTTCAGTAACCGGGTCCTTTCCGAGGTACTGTTTGATTTCATAGTCCCTGATACGGTCAATTCCACTAAAATTATAATAGTCATAGGCAAACCGGCCATTAACGGATAATCCTTTGGTAATTAAACGGGACAGATCCCATTTGGCAGCCAGTGTGCTTTGCAGGGTGTGTCGGGCCTGATCCGAATAACCGCTTTGTGTAACCAGTGCATAAGGGTTCCTTCCCAAATACGAAGCGCCTCCGGCAACAGAGCCATCGGGGTTCTTTACAGGATACTGAATAGGAGATATAACACCCAAAGCGCTGAAAATATCCGGTGCACTTCTGCCAGGGTAGTGACCGTTCTGGATGATAGCGCCCAGGCCTACCGTAACACTAAACGTCTGGGAAAGCTTTACATCAATATTTGATCTGAAATTATACCGCTTTACACTGGAATTGGTATTAAATTCATTGAGACCATCTTCTTTATAAAGCCCCGACTGCATTAAGAAGCCTACATTGGTATAATAGCGCACCATATCCGAGCCGCCCGAAATGTTCAGGTTATGAATGGTCTGGTAGGTATGTTTTTTAAGAATGATGTTGGTCCAGTCCACATTAGGATGTAAATAAGGATCGCTGCCATCGGCATATTTTTGAAGATCTTCATCGGTATAAGACACATTCGGCATCCCAATATGGCGCTGGGCTTCGTTCAACAGGCTCGCATATTCATAGCCACCAATATACTCCGGCATCCTTAATGCAGTAAGCTGGGCTACCTCTGATCTCAGGCTTACAGAAGGCTTACCTATTTTGCCTTTTTTAGTATTGATGAGTATGACGCCGTTTGCGCCCCGCACCCCATACACTGCAGTGGCGGAGGCATCTTTTAAAATGGTAAAGCTTTCTATTTCTTCTGCAGTAATATTGTTCATATCCCTGCCGCTTACACCATCAATAAGTACTAACGGGGCGTTACTTCCCGAAAAGGAAGCTACTCCTCTTATAAATACCTGGGCCTGGTCGTAACCCGGCTCCCCGCTGCTTTGGCGCGTAACAATACCAGGCAGCCTGCCACCTATCGCATTCGAAAGGGACGGTGCTGCCACACGCTGAATATCGCTTGTAGACACCCCTGAAACAGCGCCTGTAACGGTTACTTTCTTTTGGGTACCATACCCCACCACCACTACTTCATTCATTTTTTGCGCTACTTCGTCAATAAGCAGTGTTATAGCTATATTGCGCTCGTTGCCCGGCAGTATCGTTTGTGTAATGTACCCAATATAGGAAACTACAATACTATCTGCAGCGTTGTTCATTTCAAGCATAAATCTTCCGTTCAAATCTGTTGATGCACCCCTGGTATCGGATCCGGCGATTTTAACAGACACGCCTGGTATGGGTTTGCCACCCTCGCCCGTTACCACACCACGCAGCACCCAGCTATTACCAGGAAACGTATCCTGTAAGCAGGTTTTCAGCGGTATGATGCCTGTTGTGGCTTCACGGGAAAATCCATCCTTTTGAATGGTAAGAAATAAGATTCCTAATAAAAACATCAGGCTGCTGCGCCATAGCCGATGTTTCAATACAAAGAGCCGTTTTGGGTTCATAATTATTAATGATTAAGTAAATAAAAATATATTTGGTTATCAGAAATTTTTCCCTATAGCTTAAACGTTTAAATAAGACATACCAAAAAACTCCCTGCCAGCTCACCGTCTGCCATAAAATGACAGGGCATCTCTTATCAGAATATCAGCGGTTGGTATTTTGGCAAACAATACATTTAGCTTAATCGTTTAAGTAAAGGTACAACAGTTTAAGTATATACCAAAAAAATATTTTTTCAGCAATGGCGTGTAATGCTTCTGTCCGGTTGACTTGAAAACACATTCCGACCTCTATCATGCGTGATGGGGGTGCTCCACAACCTACAGGAATAGGCCATACAAAAAGATCCGGATACAAGAATATTGAAAAGCAGAACGGACCGTTCATACAAGAGATCCCGGTTCATGGTAAACTTCCGTTGGCGGAAATTACCGGTGCTGGTGAAGTACCTGTAAACAAACCCGCATGGCATGAAACAAAACCAATAAACCGGTAGGTTCTAAGAGCCTCACCGGTTGGTTTCACCTGTTATAATACTATCGACATCTATACGGCCTGATGCCACCTGCAGAGTAGTTTTCCCCTGGCGGTGCTCCACTGTTCCATAACCTGTGGCGGTAGATAAAAATACCGTAAAATCACCAACCTTCGAATTAACATACAGCTTCTTTGTTACCGCATCATAGCGTACACCTGTTAAAGCCTCCAGCAGACCGTAGCTGGACAATGCCCTTGCATACCAATGCCCGCATTCATATTCATTAAAAGGATTACGAACCCGGCCGTCATAACGCTCCCGGCAGGCTTTCACAATATGTAAGCCTTTATCTATTTCTCCCATCATTATTAAATGTGCAGCTACCTGGTATTCGATACCTGTCCATACTTCGTTACTATATACAAACGGCAGTGACAATTTTCCTCCGCGCGGCCATGAGCATAGCAATAGCCCGCCCTCATTGCCAAGCGCATAAGTAGGTCGCTGGGGGTTAGAATGCTCTTTCAGGCTGGATTTAAAGTTATGCTTATAAACCTCCTGTAAATGGCTTTTTATTTTTCCTGTATCCACAGGATCTTTCAGCCCGCACATCCTGGAAAGCCAGGCACCCAATATCCCATCAGACAGGCATCCTAGGCCATACTGGTATTTAGGACCTTCTGCTTCCAGCAGTTTTAATGCTTCAGGCTCATATCGGGTATGAAACGATTGTGCTTTGGCAGGGTCGGGTGCTTCCAGGTTTTTCCATTTGATATCCTGAAAAAAATATGCCCCATTGTAAAGCGATGTTTCGATGTATTTCCGTCCTTTATTGTATAAAGATTCATATTGCAGCACCTCTTCACCCAGGTATTTGCCCATATTAATCATAGCCTGCAGGGCACCCAGGTAAAAACCGGTACCAAATGCTGTAGGCCCCCAGAATTCAATATCATAAGTATTGTGATGCGGCTCTTCCACAACACCTTTTTCCTGCGGATCCCATGTTCTGATACAGTAGGCCATGCTAGCCTTCACCTTAGGAAAGATGTTCCTCAGCCAGTCGTCATTGCCGCTTATATGCCAGTCCCTGTGCACTTTCATGATGCCGCCCAGCTGCCCGTCGCATGCCGAATGAAAGTTGTGCACCGTTTCTGTAATGGGTAAATTTGCCCGGAACACCTGGTGGCCTTCTTCATTTTGGTTCTCGTGAAATTCTGTATCCCTGAGCGATCGTTCTAAAGCCGGAAACAAATGCGGCACCGCCTGCGCATAGTTCCATACATGCGTGCAGGAACCATGACAACTACCCCAATGATCCCCGCATCCTTCCCAACACCAGAAACGCCCGTCGTACTGTCTTAGAACTGTTGGTGACTTTAAAATGGTAAGATTCGCGGCTACAGCTTCTACTACTTCAGGCGGCAGGGTGGTTTTATAAAATGTATCTGAAAATAACTTTGTTTTTTGCTTCAGCTCTTCATACTGATCTTTCCAGTATAAAGCCACTTCCTGTATCGACTTAAACCGCCCGCTATACCAGGGCTTGTGGTATTGCAACAAGACATCACTCTTTACTTTTTCTTTAACCGACGGCGCCACCTCGCCTATTTGCAGCCTGGTTTGCGGCACATACCAGCACATCATTACACGAATGGTTTTTTCTCCGCCGGCTTTCAGCCGGAACGGCACATACAATGATGCGCCCGGTGCATTTTTTTCAACCGGGGGCCGGCTTACCGTATTGCCTTTTACAATGCTGTTCCATACCATCGTAAGCCCGTCAAACCATCCGCCCCTGAACCAGCAATGATCGGTTTCAGTGCCCGGCTCGTCGGTAAATATGGCAAAGTCTCCTTGTTTTTCCGGCGCGTCAGCCGTGCCGGCCGATGAAAGGATAAAGCCATTTTCGATAGGCCTTATTGCATTTAGGGCATCTGCCTGGGCCATAAAGTTCCTGCTGTTGTAAGAAAAGACCGCTTCAACAGGCCGGCCTGTAATATTTTTGAAGGTGTACTCCAGGCACGCTACCGGAAGACTTGAATGATCTGCGTCGTTGGGTATAAAGGGGCTCCAGCCATTAATAGTTGTTTCCAGGGGAATATCATCGTCTTTTAAAGTGAGCGCACCATAGGGAAAGCGCGCTGTAAATGAGGCAGCCTTCATCCTCGGCAATCCCCAGGTAGCTCCTCCTGTACCGCCTAACCCCGAGTCACGCTGCCCGAATTTTTTCCAGTCCGGAACCGCTCCTTCCAATACTTTAGCACCATTTTTTATTCCTTTGATACAGATGGCGGCAAACATGGCCGGCTCAAAAAACATTTCGGGGTTATTGCGTACCGACATGTGGGAAATAGCGCCTGTACCTTCCAGGCAAAACATACCGGCTCCTATTCCACCCAATGGAAAAGCAACCCGGTTTAAATATTCATCTTGGTACGGTGTATTAAAAGAACGTGAACCTGCTGCCCCAGCAGTAGCAGTCTCCATTAACTCTTTTTCTTTTTCAGTGCGCGCCTCTTTTGCCAATGGAGTCATCGGGATCAGCGCCGTAGCCATCCCACTTATACTTATTTTCTTAATAAAAGATCTTCTGTTTGACATATTAATCGTTTAAGCAAAATAAAATTATAAAAAACCAATGATATTTTTGCCTTTCGAGTGAGCAACACCAACGCTGGATATCTGCAGGCAACGTTTACCGGTCACAATACATTAAAATTTAAGTGTCTCCATAATTACACTCCGGTCCTTTGTTAGTTGTCCAAACGAAAATATGCTGGTAAAAAGAAGCCCTAGCATACATGGGCTGCACAATAATTTTCCGGTTTGAAAAAATACAAACCGGGATAATGTATCATAGCGCATGTTTTCCCCTGACATTAGTAGTGAAAGATTTTATGCCTCCGTATAATTAAAATGAAAACATGATAATGAATGTTCTATCAGCTTGTGTGCGGAAGCCGCAGTTTTAACCTGTAGCTTTTACTCATTTATCTTGCATTACTTAACGAGGCTTATGCTTCTACTTTATATCCTTTTGTTGCATAATAGAGTATAAACAAAAACAGCGGTATGGGAACAAAGAAACCAGTCGACATACCATATGTGTCAGCAACCAGTCCCATTAAAGGAGGAAAAACTGCACCACCCGCAACAGCCATCACCAGGAATGAAGCTCCGCGTTTTGTCTGCGGGCCAAGCCCTTTAATGGCCAGCGCAAATATGGTAGGAAACATAATAGACATAAAAAAGAACACGCCATATAACGCAATTAACGAAGTCCAGCCTATCTCAGACGCCACCAGCGGCAGCAGCAAGCAAACAGCAAGGGTATACAGGGCCAACATCCGGGTAGGTTTGAAATACTTCATCAATGCGCTGCCGGAAATACGCCCGATCATAAACAGGGCAAACCCGATAGATAAAAAGTAAGGGCCATATTGCACATCAAAACGGGGGTGCATATCATGGTCGGTAACAAAATTGATCAGATAGCTGAAAACCCCGGTTTGCGCAGCGACATAGCAGGCCTGTGCGATGAAGCCCATTTTAAAATGACGATTTTGCCATAACGGCTTTTTGGTAATATACCTCGGATCCACCGGATCAGTAACTTCAATATCTGATTCAGCGCCCGGAACAGCAGAAACACCATGCCCGCCATGCGCTGCATTTTCATCTTCTTCAGTTATCTCAGGCAATTTTAACCGCATAAAGATAAACGCCACCACCAGCACCGCAAGACCTATAATCGCAAAAGGCAAAACGATAGACATCATTTTTTCTCCTTCTACATGACTTTGATTACCGTAAACATATAAAGCGATTAACGGGCCAACCACCCACGCAAGGCCATTGAACGACTGGGAAAAATTGATCCTGCGCTCAGCAGTTTCGGGCGGGCCTAATTTCGTGGTATAAGGATTTGCGGCTGTTTCCAGCGTGGTGAGACCGGAACCAATTACCAGCAGGCAAAGAAGGAACAATATAAAAGATTGAGCAGGTGCCGTAACGGCCGCAAGCAAAGCCCCGGCGGCAAACAGCAGCAAGCCGAATATCACCCCTCTTTTATACCCGTATTTTCTCATGAACAAGCCGGCAGGTATGGCCATACCAAAATAGGCGCCATACAATGAAAATTGTATAAAGCTGGATTGCCATTTTTTCAGATGCAGCATGTCCTGAAAGTTTTTATCCAGCGTATCGAGCATACCATGTGCTACACCCCAAAGAAAAAATAAGGCGCTAATGGCCACGAAAGGCCCAACATAGTTAATGCCATCCTTAACGAAGAGAGATCTTTTTTCCATTGACATATTTCCAAATCGTTTTAACGTAATGAGTGGTAAAATACAGCTTTTTTTGAGAATGGTACCTGAACAATTAATATCGGGTGCTAAAATTTATCTGTTACCGCTGAAACAGCAGTAATGGCGGTTCACCGCTGTTGTGTTAGCCACCGGTTATTTATACAAAGGCCCATATACTGCACAGGCCCTGTAATCGGAGCCTTCTGTATCCATACCAAATGCACCCCAGGCTGATGGTCTGAATATTTGGGCAGTATCAACATTATGCATAGCCACAGGTATTCTCAGCATTGAAGCCAGTGTAATCAACTGCGAGCCAATATGCCCATAGCTGATAGCGCCATGATTGGCCCCCCAACTGGCCATTACAGTATACACATCTTTAAAAGGGCCGCTGCCGGTAAGATTAGGCACAAACCATGTGGTAGGCCATATACGATCGGTACGCTCGTTTAAAATATCGTGCACGTTTTCGGGAAGGTCAATGGTGTACCCTTCCGCGATCTGTAAAACAGGACCCTGCCCTTTTACCAGGTTCAGCCGGCACATGGTTACAGGCATATCACCTTTTGTTAAGAAAGTGGAAGAGTAACCACCCCCACGCATATAATCCCTGTTGGAGGGGCTCCAGGTTGTTGCCTCCAGGCAGGCAGCCGCTTCTTTTTCACTTATCTCCCAGAAAGGCTTCATCGCAGGTTTTCCCTTCCTGGTCTGCCGCCCTGTTCCGTCTAATGTAGCAGAACCAGAATTAATTAAATGGATAAAGCCATCGGCCGCACGACCCTCAGGTTTCCAGCCAGACACTCTTTCTGTGGCCTGCGGGCTCCAGTAGGTACGCACATCTGCAAATATCTGCGCAGTATTTGTAAGCAAATAATTGAAGAGCATGGATACCCCGTTATAACAATCGTTCTCTGTAGCTACCATATAAGGGTTTCGAACACCGTTCCAGTCGAAAGAAGAGTTGAGTATGGCCTCTGAAAAATCACCGTCCGGCAAAAAGTCTGTCCATTGGCGCTGACCCTGGAAGCCCGAAACCATAGCATTATGGCCCTGTGCTTCCTCGGCATAGCCCATCTGTTCCAGTTTAGGATTACCAATCATCAGATCGCGGATGATCATCGTCATTTTTACTACAAACTCCCAGTCTTTATCTTTTTCCTTCCGGGATTTTATCTTTTCTTTCCTATTATAATCTTTTCCTTCTTTGCAATATTTCTTCACCCATACCATTGCTTTTTTAAACTCCTCCTGATCAAAAATATTGAGCTGAATGCGCCTCAGTACCTCAGAAGAATCAACATACTCATTGCGCATGCCCAGATACTCCTGGAAGAACTGCGGGTCTACAATAGAGCCTGCAATACCCATAGAGACTGAACCTATAGCGAGATAAGAATATCCTTTCATTATTGATACTGCCAGCCCTGCCCTGGCAAAATTCAATAACTTATCACGCACATCTGCCGGTATGGATGTATCGCCCATATCCTGCACGTCCCTGCCATAAATGCCAAAACAGGGAAGCCCTTTTTGATTGTGGGCGGCAAGCGTGGCGGCCAGGTATACCGCTCCCGGACGCTCGGTACCATTAAAGCCCCAGATAGCTTTGGGAACAGAAGGGTCCATATCCATAGTTTCGGACCCATAGCACCAGCAGGGCGTTACAGAAAGCGATACGCCCACGTTACTGGCCGCAAACTTCCGGGCGCATGCTGCGGCCTCTTTTACGCCTCCTATAGTAGTATCGGCAATAACACATTCAACTGCTGAACCATCAGGATATTTCAGTTCCTTTGCATATAAGGCTGCTACAGCTTTTGCCATTGCCATTGTAGTGGCTTCAAGAGATTCCCTTATACCACCTAAACGTCCATCTATAATGGGACGAATGCCTATTTTAGGATATTGCTCTTTTTTTGATTTCGGGTTTGTTTTCACGATTTCTGGTTTCAGGTTAAAAATTACTGGTTACCGGATGATGGCTAATTGCTGCTATCTCAAAAAGCCTTTTCTATTTCCTCTATTGAAACGCCTAATACTTTTTTAGCTACTTCGTTTAATGCCACTTTATCTCCTGTAAAATGATACACATTATGATTATGTGTTAATTTTTCTCCGGGTTTTAAAAATGCTGCCGGAGAAACACTTTCTATTTCATAAAAAGGTCCCATCTGTTTTCCATCTTCCAAAGGACCATCATTGTACGCATTCATAGCATCACCGCTGAAAGGCTCCCTGTCCGTACGCCATTCCTGGTTCAGGTATTTGCCGGATGGGTTGATATCGTATTTTACAATAGTGAGCACATTATCAGCCGCATCATAGCTTCCGGCTACATTTTTTACACGGGCCGGCGGTATGCCCAGCTTTCCGCGCGATTTACCGTCAGCCTTAAAAAATAAGATACCGTCCTTGTAATGGATGCGGTCTTTTGCGATTTCCCCAAAATAATCGGTAGTTGCTACTTTACCAGTGGCGTTATTGTTGTAGGGAATTACTATGGTACAGGCTTCAGACGGAGTAAACATGTCGAGGTTCCACATACAGGGCGCCCCTGTTTTTTCATCCCATGCATTTTCCCCGGAATTGGTGAGGCTGTTCACGGTTTTGAATGCAACAGATTTTACAGCTGTACCTGGCGCAAGCCCCAGATCGCTATTGATCGCATCTTGATCCATGAGCGTTACTGACCGGTCGGCTTTAATTTTTAACAAGGTACCGGCGTAGTTGGTCAGATTCATGTCTTTGCTCATGGTTACAGAAGCCGCGTCAGAAGATACCAGCGACCATGCCTCTGTATCAATAGGAGCAGGTGTTTTCCAGTTGGCAAACTCCATTTTAGCACCAGGCTTAAAATACAGTGAGAATACGCCGCCTTCAGGACCTAACCATAGCCTGTCTTCACCCCCATATCCATTCATATGTTCATCAACCGGTCCGTCAAAGGCCTTATAGTTCACCCATCCGAAACTTTTCCCGTTCAATCCATCGGCAGATGAAGTAAATACTTTTGCCTGGTATTTGGGCGATACAATTACCTGGCTCAGCCCGTCTTTGCTTTTCAGAACCACGAGGCCGCTGTCGTAGCGGGTGAGAAACCGGGCATCATATCCAAAGGTTCCCTGCGCATGATTTTCCATAGTCATATTTGTAGTATCGGAAGACGGGGTGTTATTTTTCGTTTCGTTATTACAGGCTGTTAAAAAGCTGCCTGCAAATATTATCGTCAGTAGGGGATATTTCATTTGTATATTTTTTTAAATCAGTTGACTTCTAAAACATCAGCAGCGGGCAGCTTCGGGAACTTTGCATGCGGTTCTGACTGGTACCAGTAAGCAACGGTGATAATATCGGAGTATTGTGGAAGGTAGCGCCCACCCGATTTCCAGCCCAGGTCCTGTATGGTTACTTTAAGATCTTTGTCGAAGCGGATAGGATCCATTATATGCCAGCGATACATGCCAAAGCGCATTTGCGAGCCATATAAACCATCGGGGCGCAATACCTGGTGCAAACCTGCATAGGCCGTGGAATACTCCTGGTATTGCCTGGTGCGTTTGTTCTCAAAATTGTAGGAACCACAGAAATAATCTTCGGTGCCTGTACCCACAATAGTGGCGTAGTCTTTATCTCCGTCCATGAAGAATTTTATTTCACCTTCGCCCCACCAGCCATTGTTGGTAACGCCTATGCCCATATAAGTGCCTACATAATGCCCTTTCCCTTTTATACCGTCTATTATAGTATGCAAAGAGCCGATATTGGGCTTGCTGCGGCGGTACTGTGCGTGAAAATAAGCTTCATCATCACCTATCGCTGTAAGCGTATAGTCTACCTGGTAATACAATCGCATAGGCTGACTATCGATATTTTGCATGGTCATTTTAATTCTTTTCCTGAAAGGCATTTTCCAGTAGCTGTTAAAAGCGCTGCCGGGATTCACTGTCATGGCCAGAGAGTTCAGGGGCGAAAATTCGTTCCATGCGGTTCCGAAGAAGGGGCCTATGGGGCTTTCAACCGATGGGTCGGTTTCGTCATCATAGTACACTCTAAGGATCGAGAAATTATTATTACCGGTGGGCGTCATCCAGATATGCTGAATGGCGCCGGGGCCTTCAATATCTGCCATGGTAAAGGTTTCCCCCGGCTCAATAATAATGAAGGGATTTACTTTCCATCCTTTCCCCAGATCTCTTGCTTCGCTGGCGGCATTGGCAACATTGCGTTTTCCCTTGTCTTTTACAGGGTCTGCCATGGCACCTTTACCTTTTTCACCGGTAAAATTTTCGGGGCTGATAGAACGTGTTTTTGCATCAGAAAGGCGGGAGAGATTACCCAGGCTCATATCAAGACCGTTAAACTTCCCCTGCTGCGCATTGGCGCTAACAGCAATCACGATCGTCAACAGGAATAGAATTTTTTTCATCACTATAGTTTTTTTTCTTTTTAATGGTATGACGCGACTTTGCAATGCATCTGTTTTTTATCGTACTGGCGAAACAGGGCACCAAGGCATGATCGGGTTCGGTTATTTGAAAATTTCTGCAACCATTGGCCTTGCATGCTAGGTTTCATATAGCTTTTTTTAAAAAAACGACAGCTTGCTTATACGTTTAAGCAAACGTACACAAATAAACGTTATTCACCAATATTTTTTTAATTATTTTTTTTTGCGCTGCTTTCTCCAACTACGATCGTAGACGGCACGACAACTTTTAATATTTGGGGAACATTACTGTTTATGCTTTTAATAAGCGATTGCACTGTTTTTTCGCTGATCTCGTTCAGGTTCTGCTTTATATATGTTACAGAGGTATAAAAGAACTCGAATGTATCGCTTTCATCAAAGCTAATCATACCCAAATCCGCCGGCACAATAATTCCTTTGGAGTGAATCACTTTGAGAGCCTGTACTGAAATACTGTTGGTTGCAAACACAAGCGCATCAACGGCATTTGAAGGGCTATCCAGTAAGTGGCCGATGGCTGTTTTTACATGCTTTTTATAATCCAGGTAGGGCACTTTTGTCAGCCATTTGGATTGAAAGCGGATACCTGCATCTTTAAGCGCATCTTTATATCCCCTGATACGATCGCGCATATGGGTGAGCGGCGTATCATAGGCGATCATACCTATTTTTTTATAGCCGTTTTTTGTGAGTAGTTTTACGGCACTATACATGGCGTCATGGTTATCTGTAACTACGGTATTGGTCTCTACATCTTTAAATCCCCGGTCCATTAAAACAAACGGAACTCCCTTTGCCTTTAATTCCTGGATCTGCGACTGGGAACCTGCAACAGGGGTTATAATAAGGCCATCTACCTGGCGGTTAAGAAATGTATGAATCAGGTTCTGCGATTTGTCAAGCTGCTCATCACTGCTTCCAAATAATACGGTATAACCGTTTTTTTGAGCTTCCACTTCGATGTTACGGGCCAGCATTGCAAAGAAAGGATTTGAAATATCAGCCACTATTAAACCTATGGTATTGGTACGGCCAAACTTTAACCCGCGGGCTATCAGATTCGGCTGATAATTCATATCAGCAGCCACTTTTTTTATTTTCTTCGCTACCGACTCGCTGATTCTCGCTTCTTTCTCTTTTCCATTGAGCACGTAAGAAACCAGGGCTGTAGAAACACCCATTTTTTCTGCGATATCTTTTAATAAAACTTTCTTTTTTATCATCTTACTACTTTGAATATCATTATTTTTCTTCAATCAATTTATTATTAACATAACTGCTGCCTGTTTCTTTGCCCGAAGGGCAGGTCAGTTACACAGGTAAACTTCTCAGAAATCCAGAAAGACTTACCTACAGTTTAATGTTTTCAAACTGAAACTCATGCTCGGCACTATTTTTATACTTATCCAGATAGGGTGAATAGGTCTTCACAAAAATTTTTCTTTTACCGGGGTCAATAGTTAATAACCGTAAATAGCCATTACCGCCGTTTTCTGACCCTTCAACTCCGCTTTGAAAATTAGCCAGCATCTGATAAACATCGTTGTCATGCACTCCTTTACTTACCAGTGTACCTGCGCCATCGTTTAAAACATGACCGCTAAATACGAATACTATATTTTTGTGCCTGCTTACCAGTTTTTCCCATATAGCTTCTCCATCGTTCACCTGATCGGGGCCTGTATCTTTGCCGATCCCATAACCTTGAGGCAACCATTTATGATCTCTTTTCGCACTCATTCGCGTTTCATCGGAATACATATAGGCATGAGTATTAACAATCACTTTATATTTTGGATGTCTTTTTACAATTTCATTCGCCCATTCCAAAACAGCGTTTCTTGGTCCGAATTCCAGACACAATACTAACCATTTGTAGCCTCCGGCCTTGAAGGTATGCCATACATTATCCATTTTGCCCTCTTCAAATACTCCACCAAAAGCAGGCATCCGCTTATACTTATCATACGGTAAATACTGATTAAACAACTCAGTGTTCCGCGTATCTGTCCAGCCATTTGTTCCAATATCATGATTGCCTAATACAAAAGCATAAGGTACTTTTCTATCCATTAGGCCGAATGCTCCTTTAGCAACTTCCCACTGCTCACGGCTGTTGTTATTTGTTATATCCCCTTGTTGTAATACAAATGTTACATTATTCTTTTTATCGGCTACCCAGGCCGTTTGCGCACGAAAAATATCCGGATATTTCTCTGAATAATTTTGTGTATCCGGTAAAAGCGCAATTGTAAACGGTTTCTTCTTCTGTAAGGGCGTAAATGCCCAACCAGAAATAATTAATAACAACAATAACCAAAAATTCTGTTTCATTTTAATTCTTCTTTGTAGTACTAAATTAGCATTTGATATTTTCTCTATTTTTTTTGCCTGTTACATTTGCCTTGACCTCACAGGAAGCGAAAATCGCCTCTCATTAACTTATACCTTGTTATCTGAATTGTTTTCCATCTTTAATAATCTCGAAAGCAGCGATCGGAAGCTGGCCACCCAGATATTCATCGGTATGCATCCCAAAGTTAAGTGGCGTAGACGAAGAATGTTGCGTATTGCAATATTCAGCGTTATATTTATGATTGCTAAAAGTCGGTCTCTGGGCTTTCTCTCTATAATAGCAATCGCAATTATGTACCGAATAGTAGCAATAGCAGACATTCTTACTCTTAATTACCATTGCATCACGGGTATTATAAATTGGTCCGGAAAATAAAACTACGCTTCCTTTATCATTGATAACCCTGGTGAAACTTTTCAGCCCGTACTAGGCAAACATATATTGCTGCCATCTCATAAAACATATAATTCGCCGCAATTTCCTTCTATTACCGGCTGGCACCGAACCATGCAAGGTTCGGCCATTACATACAAACGCCGTAAAAATAGGTGCATATAACTTTTCTCATTTTATTCAACCTTGGTTATGCACATATTTTTTATTAACACAAAGCCGTTAATATACATGCAGGCTCTTAAAGATTACAAAAATTATAAAATGAGCCTATTTACATAGTAAGAAAAGCCGTTTCGTATCTTTTTCTTAGCGTTCATTACCCCACAATTTAGGATCATTGCCTCTGCTTTTTCTCCATTCATGGCGCCAGCGCAGCATATCATTTGCAGAAATAGCAGGCATAAATTTACGACCTTCTTTGTTAGGTATAGGACCAACATCTGTAGCTTCCCTGGTGTACCAATAAGCAACGCTTGCAAGGTCTAAAGTTAAGCCATTGGCATGACCATGTTCGATAGTGGCTCTTAAACCTTTATTAAAATAAATGGGATCAGATATATGAAACCGGTAAACATGCGTCCTGTACAACCAACCTGTTTCGTGATTTGAGACCCTGGGATATCCATAATAAGGATGCAGGTACGGTGTTCTGGGACACCATGCTGTATTAAAATAATCTTCGGTGCCAGTTCCATGAATAGAGGCCTTCTCCTCTCCGTCCACAAAGAACATATCATCGCCTTCCCCGTACCACATAATAGATGGGTTTTGTATATAATAGTTTACACCTACATAGTGCCCCTGACCTTTAATATCGGCAAAAAGATAATTTTCCTTTCCATCTGTATTCTTGTCAAATTTTCTGGTTGACTCCCATTCATTTTCTCCTTCGGGTGGCGCCTCAGTAATTTCCCGATTGAACCAAGCATGAAAACGACCAGTGTTGGGTGGCAATGTTTGTATCTCTTCGTAATCGATATAAAAATAAAGCGCTTCGATAGCTTGATCAGCCTGATTCTCTATTTCAATTCTGGCTCCGTTGCCAAAAGGCATTTGAAAATAAGACACCAGTCCTGTTCCTCCTGCAGGACCAACAGAAAGGGGGAGGGCAGTGTAATCATAGCTTTCATTCCACCCCTGCCCGAAGAAGGGTCCTACAGGCGAATGTACCGATGGGTAAGGTTTCCCATCCCAATACATTCTTAAAATAATATCTGACCGGTTTAAACTCTCTGGCCTGGGTGCGATAGTCATCCAGATATGCGTAATTATACCGGCACCTTTTACATCAAATATTGTACGCGTTTCTCCAGGCTGGATCATATACATATTATCGCCATTGCCGCCACTTTTATCATAAGTACTAATTCTTTTCGATTTTACTCCGCTTTTTATAGTAGTAAGCCCCGATAGACTTAAAGACTGGGCGCAAACGGTTGTAGAAAAAACCAAAATAAACCATGAAAAACTAAAAAAAAACTTCATTATAATTTCTTTTATTGTTATTAATTTTTTGCTGATTCACGAAATGTATGGAAAGCTTATGGCTATATACTTATTTCTCTTTTAACTTCTCTTCTACGTCATCGTGCCAGGTCAATGGCGCCAGGTAAAGACCACCCTGTTTAAGACCGCAGTGACTGATATACCATTTATCATTTGATTGAAAAATTTCGGCGGCATGCGCTTCAAGTTCTGCCACTTCATCTTCCATATCCCAATTAAACGGATCCCTGCTTCTGTAAACTTTTGTGGTTTTATAGCTGGCTCCCGGACCGATAAATAAGTAATACCAGTCGCCACGCTGAATGATTACCGGAGACTCTGTATTTCCACCCCATGTACCTTTATCAACAGGATCTTTAAATACTACATACCTGTCCTGAGACCAGTTTATTAAATCGTTACTAACTTTTGCGGCAACGACCCTCCTGCCACCTTCGGGTTTACTGGTTGCAGTATAGTACATGATCCATCTTTCATTAACTGCATCACGAAAAATAAAAGGATCCCTTGCATCGTAACCATCCATCAAAAGGGGGTTACCCGCGTATCGCTTCCATTCATACAAATCACTGCTGGTAGCAAGATTGATCTGGTACCTCCGGTGATCAGCATGTCCGCCGCAATAGAACATATAATACATGTCATTCGCTTTTACAATATGCGGGGCCCATAATACTGTCTCATCAAGGTCGTTGCGCACACTAAGCGCATACTTTTTTTTCTTCCACATTCCGGCTAGGCTATCGGCTACGGCATGTGCAAAATTGCTCTCATCCCAAGGATTGGGCGCATCTCTACCTGTAATACCGATCATATGCCACTTACCATCATCCGCCCGAATAAAGCAATGGTCATTTATATACCATTTATCTTTTTCGCCTATACTTTGATCAAAAATTTTTTCAAATTCTCCTATCGTTATAACAGGATTTTTATTAACGTTCTGGGCAGTACTACTTATGGTGACCATGAGCTGCATGAAAACAATAAAGATTTTACTAACTATTATAAATTTCATCGCTATTTTATTTCTATCGTATCTAATTAATACATCTGATTCACTTACCATCCCGGATTATTGGCACCGAAATCCGTGTTCCCATCTATTTCTATAGTAGGAATAGGATGCAGCAGGTGTTTTTGCTCTCTTCGTTTCGAGATAATCCCATTATCATTATTTGCGTTGGGTTTGCGTAAATCGACCGCGGCCATGGTTTGAAGATATATACCCCAGCGAATCAGGTCAAACCTCCGGTAACCCTCTCCCGCAAATTCTTTGCTTCGTTCTTCCAATATATACGACCGAAGTTCATGTTGATTCATTGAACGCGGAATATCAGTATGTCCTTGTCTAAATCTATAGGTGCGCAATACATCAAGTGCATTAAAAGCTGTAGCAGTTGGCCCGTTCAGTTCATTCTCTGCCTCTGCTAGTATAAGGAAAGCTTCTGCATAACGCAGTAATGGAAAGTTTTGCGTGGGCGACACAATCAAAGTACCTGCATCATTGGAATTTAATAATACCTGTGGAGATGCGGCATTACCTAAATACCACTTCATAAGAAATATAGAATTGCTGTTTATATTAGTGAGCACATTCCCACGGCCATATTTTTGAAAGATCTCGGTACTGTCCTCTGCAGGAAAATACTGGCGCATCCATACCCCGTTAGGCATAAGGTTGTTTGATTTCCATTCATGGCAGATCCCGTACATTCTTCGTTCATCATCGGGCTCGTGCAAATAATAAAAATCTTTAGCATAAGTAAGCCAGCCTGCACCTTTTAAACCAGGCGGTGTAAAAAACCTGTTAAATGGCGTAAAAGCTACCTGTGTGCTAGAGTCTGTTTCAAGTGCAAATACGAAGTCTTTTCCACCGAAGTTTGCCGGATTCCAATTAGCGCCGAAACGCTCCAGCTCATACTCTCTTGAGTCTATTAACCTCGTTGTTACTTTAATTGCTGAGTCATATACAATCCGCGGATCGAAATCGTAGCCTTCCACTTTATTTTTAGAAAAAGTGTGATTGGTTCTAACTATATCGCCGGTTGCCGTGCGATTGACATTTGTGGCAACTGTTACCTGCGCGTTAGTTAGTGCCCCCGACCCCATAGTACTGTACACTTTAGCCAGTAGCAACTGGGCTGCACCTTTTGTCAGATGGCCTCTTTTTATTGCCACGGGGCGCCTGGAATTCAACATCAATTTTTCTTCGGCTTTGTGGAGGTCAGCAATTATCTGAGCATACACGTCTTTTATTGCAGATCGGGGCATATTGGAGGGATCATCGGAATAAAGGCGCATGGGCAGCGCTCCATACATTTGCACAAGGTAGAAATAGGCAAGTCCTCGCATAGCCAAAGCTTCTCCTTCATATTGAGCCTTTAATTCCGCTTCTTCAGGCGGGAACTCAACGTTTGGTAAAACTTCCAGAACTGTGTTGGCGGCTCTGACTAACCTGTAAAAAGCGTAATAGGGGTCATTACCGGAATTATTATACACCCAGCCACCCGTATAGTTTCCTATGCCATAAGTACCCATTACCCAATCTAATCCGTTGGTCCAGTCATCATCACAACTGGTGATATATATCCAGGCTTCGTTCCTGAACATACTGGTACTAAAAAACACCCCATACATACCAGTGATTAGTTGCTTGACCCCTTTAGGTGAATCATACACATTTTCCGGAGAGACAAAATCAAATGGCTTTTCTTCCAAAAATTTTTTGCAACCTTGTAAGATCAGTGTAGAAAAGAGCGCCAACAGCATAACCTTTTTCATAATATACTTTTTTGAATAATTCATTTTTAATGTTTTAAGAGCCGCTTGTACAGGCTTTGATATTTTTATTATTAAAACTGTACCTGTATTGCAAACAAATAAGTTCTGGCATAAGGATAAGCCCCCACATCGATACCTCGCCAGGCTGCATTACCCGTTCCTGCAGCGTTTACTTCAGGATCAAAACCTGTATACTTAGTAAACGTTGCTATATTGTTTACGTTGAAAGTTAAGTTTACTGATTTGATATCTCTTATATTAAAAACCTTGTCTATCCTGTATGATACGCTAATATTCTTCAAACGTAAATAAGAACCGTCTTCTATATATCTTCTTGAAAAACGAACACTGCGGTTAAGATTTTGTCCAAGTTTCGGGTATTTAATTATATCCGGGGCGTCACTTCTTTCAGGCGTCCAGGCTTCCTCTAATAATCCCGGAGGCCTGTTGGGCCATGTTGAAGTTGTATTAAAGTTCAACAATGTAGCGTTCAAAATATCATTACCCTGTACCCCCTGGAAGAATACATTAAGTGAAATTTTTTTATACTCAAATCTGTTTGTAAAACCATACATAAAATCGGGATTTACATCACCAATCATCGTACGGTCTTTTTCATTCAGCTGGCCATCATTGTTAAGGTCCCTGTATTTGATCTCGCCTAAATAGTTCTGTACAATCAAATCATCAGACGGGAGCGAAGTAGGATCGTTTTCCTCTATATACTTATAATACGCACTACTTTTATATTCGTTGACAGTGTTCCAGTATCCATCTTCTACATAACCATATAATTGCCCGATAGGATACCCTTCTTTCAGCAATAAACCTTCTAATCTGTACGGTCCGTAAACATCCTGTGCGTCTGCATTTTCTCCAAACTTCAACAGTTTATTTCTGTTAGCTGACCAGTTCGCTGAAATATCCCATGTAAAGTCTTTAGTCTTTACAGGTGTACCCGACAAGGAAAATTCAAGTCCCTTGTTTTCTACAGCTCCTATATTCATAGGCATCCTTTGAACACCTGTACTCATAGCAACAGATTTATATTGTAATAAATCAAAAGTTTTTTTATAGTAAGCATCCATTGTAAAATTCAGCCTGGAATTAAACAATCCCAGGTCTAACCCAAGATTACGCTGCCTTGTAGTTTCCCATTTCAAATTAGCATTGCCGGGATTTACGCCGCTGATGATGTACCCGTTTTGCAGTGTACCTTCAAAAGGATAATTGTTAGCTAAAAAGCGGGCTAAAGAAGCATAAGCTCCAATTCCCTGATTGCCGGTAAAACCATAACTAAACCTGAACTTCAACAAATCCATCCAGTCGACTTGTTTAAGAAAGGATTCGTTCGCTACATTCCATGCAAGCGCAAAAGATGAAAATGTAGCCCACTTGTTATTGGCTGCGAAGTTGCTGGCTCCGTCATGGCGAACTGAACCGGTTATGTAATACCGGTTATCATAATTATAAGATGCCCTGCCTAAATATGACATCAGGTTACTTTGCCCTTTACCAGATGAAAGCGTAGGTATACCTACCGCCTGACCCATATCGTAGCCCTGGGTAACATCCGATCCAAAACCTCGTACAGCCATCATCTGGCTATTCCACTCATATTGGTTCATACTTAGGGTTCCCATTACGTTCAAATGATGCTTATTAAAATTCTTTTCATAAGTAAGTGTGTTTTCAAAACTCATATTTGTGCTCTTATTAAACCCTTCCTGCGCGTAACCATCCCCAAACTGACTGTGCCTTCCTTCGTATAAATTGCTGTTATAGTATTTATGCCGCTGGCTTTGGTGATAGTGATAACCAAGATTGGATCTTAGCTTTAATGATGGCATAAAAGTTATTTCGCCATATATATTAGTAAAGGCGGAAATCTGGTCGGTAACATCGGGGGTATTAATATAGGCCAATGGTGAAGAAGTAGCGTAAAATCCTCCTTCGTCCAAAAAGCTGCTGGGTACTTCCGCATCAATAGGACGGGCATAAAGAGCCGTTTTAATAAGGCCCATTGCGCCCTGATCATTAGTATTTGCGGTATTAACCAGATTGTATTTTATAAAAGAAAGGTTGGAATTAACTCCCAAGGAAAGCCATTTGAATGCTTTCTGGTTCAAATTGAAATTAAGTCCATTACGTTGAAACCTTGTATTCTCAACTATTCCCTGTTGATCGGACCTGCTTGCTCTTAAAGCATATGTTGTATTTACTGTTCCGCCAGAAATACCTAATGAGTATTGTTGATTGCGCCCGCTTCTCATAATAGCTCTCTGCCATACATTTCTATCGGGGCTAAAATCGTTAGGGCCTTTTTTATAAACGCCCTGAACATAGTCAAAAATTCCGGGATAAGTAAAATCTTCGGGGTTGGGGGTATAGCTGCTGGATCCTGTTTCGGGATCATACAACCGCCAGTAATTGGTCCAGTAGAGCACATCATTAATATATTGGGTATATTCTTTAGCAGACATCACGTCGGTAAATTTTATGATATTGCTCCAGGCTTGCTCTGAAGAAAAGTCTATTTGCGGACGGCCCTGCTTGCCTGCTTTGGTAGTGATAATCACAACACCATTGGCACCGCGTGATCCATAAATAGCAGTAGCAGATGCGTCTTTCAACACCTGTATCGTCTCCACATCTTTAGGATCTAAAAAAGCCAATGCATTGGTCTGGTTTTTAGTATAGCTATTTGGATCAGCTACTGTGCCTTCCAGCGGTGTAGTTGAGGAGTTCGTATTATTTAAAGGAACTCCATCCACAACGTATAAAGGTTCTCCACTGCCGCTGAAAGTGTTTGTTCCACGAATTTGTATTGAGATCCCTCCTCCAGGAGCTCCATCATTGCTTAAAACATTTACACCTGCTAATTTACCTTGTAGTGCCTGTTCTATAGTGAGAGGCCTGTTACTATTTAACTCTTCACTGCCAAGAGAAGAGATGGCCCCGGTAAGATCCTTTTTCCGAACTGACCCGTAACCAATCACTACTACGTCATCCAATTGTTTCGTGTAGCTTTTCAGAACCACTTTAATATAAACGCGCCCTTCTACAGGTACTTCGTGAGGCTCCAGGCCTGTTGCAGTAAATACCAATACACTATTCCCAACTGCTGATATTTCAAACAACCCTTTTTCATTGCTTATAGTTCCTGTGTTCAAACCTTTTACTGCTATAGATACTCCTGGTAACGGAGTTCCGTCTTCAGAAATAACGGTACCGTTTACAGTCTGTTTTTGGGCAGTTGCTACCTTGCAACATACAATGAGGCAAAAAACTAAAAATATATTTTTCATGTTATATAAAATCTTTTATGCGACGGCTAAATATTTAATAATTCAGTTAAGGAAAATAAAAGCTCAATGATTGAATAGCGGCTATGGCTCATATTTAAATCTATTAAATCGCGGTTTAACAATCTCTTCATGAGGAATTAATACTCTTATACCCATACGCCACATAGCGTCGCTTTGTTTTGCACCTGTTTTCTTTACAATAGCCGGATCTTTTAGTTTCGGCTTTAAGCTGTTATCAGGTCCAAAATCTTCGCCTTCGTTTCCCCAGAAGTGAACAGGCCCCATAGATCCGCCGATGATAACAGATTTGCCTAATGATGCTGTTCCGTTTGGATCCAGCTGATACGTATATTCTGAAGCATTCCCACTCATGTCATAAATACCTAATTCATTCGGCAGTTTCAATCCCGGAGCCTTTAAAAATTCTACGCCACCGCTGATCCATCCCCACCAACCTACCGCATCAGGATCGTTGCTGCCTGCATAATCATATCCCTTACTTAACTGCCCGCCCTTAGCTGCATATAGCCATTCATCAATAGTTGGGCACCTTCCATTATAATTAACAAGGCTATATAACATCGCGCCTTCCCATGTAGCCCTTCCAAATGATGCCTGGGAGGGGTACCTTCTGGCAGCCCAACCCTCTGCAGGACTTAATGTAAACTCGAACGTGTTAAATCCTAAAAGTTTCATAAGACCAGGTGTAGCCGGATCTGTGCCATACCACCACTTATACCATGCCCCAGGCTCAACTTTTGAGTTATCTACCCGGTATGGGGCCGCTGCTTCACGGATATTAAGATCATCTACAATAAACTTTCTGTATTCCTCTGTTGTAACTTCATACCTGGATATATAGAAGTCGTAACCATTACCTGTAACACGTGCAAATTTCTCCCCGAACTTAATAGGGCTGAAAGCTTGTGAATAAACACCAGAATAATAACCGGACGTTCCATGAGTGTATACCTTTATATAATGAGACCCGTCCGGCAAATCGGGGATAACTGCGCCCGTAGCAGTAACAGGTAGTACATACCTCCGGTAAGCCGAATCTACTTCTACAATAATGCTGTCTACAGGTATGGATATGCTCTGCCCCCCTACTTCGGTAACAAAGTCTGCCACAGTCAGCGAGTCCCAGCGAACGTGTATCACATTCCAGTTTACAGTAGTACCGATTCTCTGAACATTAACCGGGGCCTTACTTAGAAAAACAAAAGACTCACGACTACCCTGTGATAAGTTATTTTGCCGGTCCCTGGTTCGCACCACAACATAATAACTTCCCGGAGCAATGCTTTCCATAACAAACGTTGTGGTATCTTTGGAAATATTACGGGACTGGATCAACCGCTGGTTTGCAGAATTATAAAGCGCTATATGGTATCCTATCAGGTCTTTGTCGGAAGGAGCACTCCAACTAAACTTCACATCAATATCCAATTTAGCAACAACCAAATTTGTCACATCGCCTGGCGGTATAATATCTGCCTGTATTTCATAAGGCTTGTAGCAGCTCATAAAAGCAAACGATAAGGCAAAAAAGTAAAGCAGGAAATTACGGTACATCATTTGTTGTGGTTTTAGTTAAAAGTATATATGTATAACCCAGCGCACATCAAGCGCTTTTAATGTTTTTTAGCTATAGAAGCTAAGGAGCAAATAATATATCCAGGCCCCTTTTAATATACAAGCTCACTCTTCTTAGCCGGATCCACGCTGTATGTAGAACCCATTGTCTTAAACGGATACATCAGGAGAAGCGACTTAACCTGGCTTTTAAGTGTCATAAATAAGCGAGCAATTCCATTTTTATAAAGCAGCAACCATAACTATCGTTTGCTCAATCTTCATTACTAATCCCGGATCTGTTACGATAAAAAATACAATTTCCAGTTTTAATTGCATAACCTGGCAACGGATTTTTCACAAGTACTTTTACGTGATGTGTATCGTTTTTTAATCCATATTTCCATAATAGCTCATAGCGCCTTACCCTAAAATCGGTGGATAGCTTAAAGGTTTCGATAAATGTATCATTAATATATACATCTGCTTCAAATATATGATCCGGAGCTTCAGGAAAAGGCTTTACCGCTTCTCCGCGCAGGGCGAACCCTGTTCCATTAAAATCGAAATTTATCTCATCAGGCGTTGTTGTCTGAATAAACTTTTTTGCAACCGGTAACAACCCCTTAAAACTTTGCTCCAACCTTACTGGTCTGGCTTTTTGTAAAGGAATTATGACTACATCTTCGTCAACAATACCTCCATTTCGCCGGATCATTTCAAGGGCATGTTTATAACTAATGTTATATACTGCATCTAAAGAGAGCGTAGTATGTTTAAAAGGTTTTTGCTCTATTTCATGGAGCCCTTTTTTCCAGTACTCAGAGATATTATCATAACCCAGGATGGTGCCCAGTATACCTGCTGCTGTGGCAGGATTACAATCAGAGTCCTGACCACACCTCGTTGCAATCTCCATTGTTCTTGAAAAGTCTCCCCCGCCATATAGTAACCCGATGACAACATAAGCCATATTCACTTTAGCATCTATATTGAAGGCTTCAAAAACACCTTCGGGACACCCAACCTCGGAGGTCCATTTTTTTTGCACTTCAAACCAGGTTTGCTTCCAATCGGAGGGATGTT
The DNA here is from genome assembly GCF_054779315.1 of Niabella aquatica. NCBI lineage: Bacteria > Pseudomonadati > Bacteroidota > Chitinophagia > Chitinophagales > Chitinophagaceae > Niabella > Niabella aquatica. The sequence continues at coordinate 206,712 of NZ_BAAGYM010000016.1, read as the reverse complement.
CTTTATGCCAATTAATAACATTGCTGATACATTTGTAAAATGTACTTTTCTCGGGGATGGTTTTAAGTGCTTCTTTTATAATAAAAGAAATATCATCACTGGTAAATGCGAGGCTATACATCGCACTTGCAAAGACCCCTCCATACCATCCGTCTCCGTAACTCATAATATGCCCGATCGGGTCTCCATAATCAGCAGCGGCATTTGGCATACCTGGATGCATCAATCCTAAAAAATCAGCTTCTATCTGAAAATCAATGTCATCTGCATGCGGATTGTTATACCAATGCCCGCTTTGGGGCGCTTTTATACCGTTGAGAATATTGTATCTTGCAGCCTGATTTGCATGCCAAAGCGTATATCCCGCATTTGCAAAAGCATTTGCAAAAGAATCCACCGGGGAATCGTACCCACATCGTTCTATCACCTCTACAAAGGTGAGGTCCATGTAAATATCATCATACAGATCCGGCCAGTGGTGAAACTGCTCTTTTATATAGCCATCGTACCACTCAACAGGCTGATAATCCTGTATAAAAGTTCCGTTATATTTAAACTCAGTCACACTACCAAATGTTACTCCAATAACCTGACCGGCCCACCCGCCCTTTATTTTATCAGATAAATCGCTTTTGGAAATGCGGTATCTCTTTTCTTTATTGACTACCCTCTCAAGCGCCTGACTATCATCACAATACCCATTTAGCGGAAGCAGTGTAAAAAATACGCCCCATGTACATATAAGTGTCATTATTTTATCCATAAAAAGCAATCGAAAACAGCTTAAGCGTTTAAGCAAAAATAAACCATCGGAGCACCACAAACTAATACTATTCAAACCATTCATTGACTTTAATTACCAGAAGATGCTCTTATCAGGCTCATTCCTATAACTAAAGCCATTGAAGAATACTATCCGAAACAAGTATCTGTTGAATATGGTACCAGCTCCGTTAAACAGCTCCCATACGCCGGCATAGCTTAACATATTGCGGCGCTCATGAACCCACAAAGACCAGTAATGTATCATTTGCAGATAATACAGGGCGGATGCAGCATAATAAGCATATACCCTAAACGATATGCCCAAGCCTGATAAATAGTAATACAGTTTTGGAACGATTCCTTGTAACCGCTAATACTGGATTCGATAACAATTGCGTATTGGTAAAGAGGTTTTCTTAAACATGAAGCCCAATATCGCTAATTAAAATGCTGAAGAGATAAATATAGATACTTTGATAAAAATTGTATGCAATAAAAGCTATGAACAGATCAATACACTAATATAATCCTTCCATCCATTGCTTATCATACATAAAGGCTGGTTGAAATATGGATGACCTAAATACCTGCACTTTTTCCATGAAAAATAACAGGTGTCTATACCTATCAGCATGTTCTCATTTTCTGGAGCTATAACCGAGACGGCCTGATGGTTTTTGGTTACTTCCCGAAATAAGAAAATCATTTATCGATTCATATCACCGAGATCTGAACAAAGGATTTACAAAACATGCAAAAAAGTATGGTTTCCGGTTGAGCAGGCCGCTTTAAAAGTCTTCCTATATAAGATATGTCCAGATATCGGGGAGTATATCTCTCCGGAATTGGAGATTTATGCTGCACCGGTTCTTAACTATCCTACAAATGCCGATCTAAATGCAGCCGTTGCTTAATTCTGTTCAAACAATTACTTTAACGTCTCTCTTTCTTTCTTAACACGATCCTGTTAAAAGTAAGCCCGGGAGCCTTATCAGACCGGAACATAATGTTTACCGGCACTTTCGGAACTGTATTGTCTGCAATTTCTACATCGCCAAGGTAAATCTCCTCCTCTTTTTTACCCCGCTGCAAACTCACGGTTTTCCAATCATATATCCTTGTCACATCAGCCATGCGAACCTCTATTTTGTCAACACCTGCATCCACCTTATTCAGGTACAATTGATACCTGCCACCTGGAACTTCATACACGTTAACCACTACGTTTGTATTGGCTTTATCTTTTACCGTAACATTGCCATCTTTGAAATCAAAGCCTCCATTGTAGGTAAGATGTCTCAAAAAGTTGGTATAAAAGGTTATGGTATCGGGCACAAATACTTTTGTCAGCCCGTTTGAAGGGTTCTCACTCACTGCTATAGCTTTATCGGCGTAATACATAGCTACGGAAGTATAGCTTACGGGGCGGTTGTTTACCGGGCCATGCTCAATAGTATGCTTTATGTTATTAGAGAAAGGCATTTTATCGCTGAGAAAAAAGCGATAGCCGGCTGTTCTGCTCAAAGGAAGCGTATAATCCATACAGCCGCTTAAAGGAGCGCCCAGTTTTTCTACCCAGCCGCCGGGCTGCGCATACCAGCCACCATTGAAATAATCCTCACTGCCGGTCCCGTGCAATCTCAGTTCTCCATCGATATAAGTTTGATCATCTCCTTCAAAAAACTCAGTGAAGTTATTATAGTCCCTGCCCTGTGCCTGCAGCAACGTTCCTATGTAATGCCCCCTACCTTTTCCTTCCAGGAAGATATGGGATTGCCCGTTAGGTGGTTCATCATTATTCCATTTCGCATAAAACCTTCCTTCATCAGGTCTGCGTTTCTGGCCTGTGTAATATACAGCGGTCTTCAGGTGTAGCGGCTGTTGCTGCATAGTATCGGTTTTTCTATACACCAATTCTATTTTTGCACTTTTATCAAAAGGCATGGGTATGTAGCAATACAGCTTCCCATTGGTTGCGCCCATCAATAAGCTTTCCATAGCCCGTTGCCCGAATGCAAAACCAAAAAAATCGGCTACGGGAATATATACAGCAGGAATGGCCTCATCGTCCCAGGTTATTTTTATATCTGCCTGTTTATACAAGCTGTTAAAAATTTTTGAGGGGCTCAGCTCTATACCCGTTATCCTGCCGCCGGAAGCGATACGGGCAACTGTTTTTGATTCGCCGGGCAGCAACTCGACATCAGTTGCTATTGTTTTTATTCCCGGATAACTGAAATTATCAATAGTCCTGTTTTCATTGCTCCATAAACCGGTTACTTTTTGCAGCAGCTTTTTTTGTGCGGCCCCATTAGCAGCACTAAATGTTTCTACCTTATACGATTTATCATACTCGCGGTACTGTACCTGGTGAAACATGATTTTTTGTCCCCGGAAAACTATTTTGCAGCTTTTGGCATACGGAATGGGGACATAGCTGTAATAGCCACCTACCATATAAGCATCTACCAGCGGCTTTAAGAAGGGTGCCACTTTCCCGGAGAACAGGTCGCTGAATTTCAGGGACAGTCCGGGCGTTGCGCTGCCGTCAAAATAAAAATCAAGGATATCATCTGTAGGCGTGGGTGTCCATATACGCTCGATAACGCCACTGCCCTGTACATCTAATATGACGAGGCCGTCTGCCTCTTTCCTGATAAACGAGTATTTGCCGCTGAAGCCATCATCATTACCGCCGGTGCGATCGTAAGAAGAAATTTGCTTTACCGCTGTTCCTTCCATATAAGCAGGTAAGGCCCCAATATTTGCCAGGCGGTTCAGCTCTGTTTCAAAGTTCACCAACTTCTGTGCGGTGCCCGATAGTACTACCAACAACACCGCTGCAAGAAAAAAGCTCTTTTTCATAATTATTAATAGTGTTATATGTTAATATCGCTGTCTGACAAAGCTATCCATTAAGTGGCTTATGCCAACCGCACCACATTCCCCAATATTTATCCATTTACTGCTGTGCAATCCGCATGGCATTTAAATAATAAAACCCGGTTGAATTATCATTCAAATCGCCAGCTGTTATCGTTATATATATGTTTCCGTTCGAGTCGGGTATAATATTTTCAGCGCAGGCAATATTTGTTTTATTTGAGCCGGTCATCAGGTTTACGATTACCGTATTTTTCCCCTTAGCAGTGTACTTCGTCTGCCGGCCTTCCGCAATACCACCTCTTGATCCAAAAAAGCATAGCTTATAAGAACGGGAGCCATCGAAGCCGGTTAAGCGAATCACACTTTGCCTCACCAGCACGTTGCCAAACTCGGCTTTGGTATTTCCAAAATAAGAAGTTCCGGAAACAGAAGCAGGCATATTAAATTCTGTTGTTGTTGCTTTCTCTCCATCCTGGTTGATATTATTAAAACCCTCAGTTAATGTAAGCCCTATGGGTGTTACTGCACCATCTTTATTTCTTAAGAAACTGATGGCTGTATTTGCGGCAGGGCTTGTAAGACCATTCCATCCAAACACCGGAACCGTTTGCGCTACATCTACAAATACGGGAACAGTAAGATCAGCCGCGGGGAACTGCTTATAAGCAGTAAGATCTTTAGTGGCATAAGGATGTAAATTAGCTTCATGGGCCGCTTCCTGTGCCATTGCCCGCTCTGTATCTGAAAGAAGATAGTTGTAGGGGTTATACGAGTTACCGACAACACTCTTATTGAATATGGCCTCATACCATGTACAGGCTGCCAGGTAACGGCCCACATTCAGGTCGAGGTGGTAACCATCCCGGCAAAAATTATCGCCCCAAAAACTGCTGCGTCCGTTCTGGATAGCTGTTCCCGCGGGAATGACCTTATCTAAAGCACCCAGCGTCAGGGCTTTCTGGGAGGCATCTACTATGGCCTGATACATGGTTTGCTGATTGTTATTGTAGTTGGCAAATCCACTATGTGTTGAGTTTTGCTGGTAGGCCCAGGTTTGATGCCAGAGATATTTGGTTCGCGAATAAACCACCCGGTCCTTAACATACGCAACAAGCTCCGGCAGTGATGCCTGGTATGTTGCATACTGGCCCGATAACTGGCTCACCTGCTGGAAGCTGATATAATCCCACCGTTCATTGTTGAGCACATCTTCAATGCTCATATTTTCAGTGGTTACCTTTCTGCCGTTCTTATCTATCTTACGGTAAGAATATACTTTTTTATTGCCTTTCGCATTGGCCAGGTGATCCTCGAGCGAGGATCCGCCTATATATAAATTACCGATTATAACACTATCTCCTCCTGCCAGGGCGACAGGATATAAATACGTTTCAATAGCATCTTCCGAAAAACTGTTTCCAATGGCCAATATACGGGTAATACCATCCGGCGGCAGTTCATCAACATTTACATTACAGGTAAGCCCTACCTCGCTATCATCCGATTGGAACTTTATCTGGGCTGTGCCTTTTCTTATAGCAGTTACTCTTATTGTGTACGAAGAAACACGTTCCACCTTTGCTACTTTAGGATCGGAAGAAGAAAAAGTAAAGGGCTTCACAAAACTTTGTCCGTCATTAAAGCTTAATGTAATAATGGTTTGCTCTCCAATCATCAGGTTGGCAGAAGTTTTGTCTAACACAATTTCACGCCCATTTATAGCCGGCCTGTCCGGAAATACACTTTTTTTACAGGATGCTGCACCTGTTAATAGCAATAAGCCAAGACCAATGAATAAATGTGTATAGCTATATATTCTTCTTCCTATCAGGAATGCTTTGAAATAGTTCAACATAAATCAAAATATTTAAATTGATTAATAACCAGGCGCCTGAACCAGGTTGGGATTAATATCCATTTGAGCCTGGGGCACAGGCCATATATACATACGCTTATTAAAAATTTTGTTTTTGTAAAACGTGCGCTTAAAATAGGCATTGGGATTGGCAGCAGCATCACTGCGTACATTGCCCGTAAAATTCATACCATATAACCCACGGTTAAGGGTTTCTTCACCAATCTTCCAACGGCGAATATCATTGAACCGGATCCCTTCACAATTAAATTCAATCCTACGCTCGGCCCTTATGGCTTTTCTCATTTCCTCCTGCGATAATCCTGTAGCTAAAGGAGGAATACCGGCCCTTTCACGAACCAGGTTTGCGTATTTCAGAATATCGGGGTCGCCCGGGTTAGATTCGTTTAAAGCTTCTGCATAACTTAAATAAGCTTCTGCCAGCCTGTATAAGATACCCGGCTGGTACACATAACGTCCTTCACGGGGAAATACGGAAAGACTAATCCCTTTACGCACATTATACCCGTTTTGAGGGGCATCAAAAGAAAGCCTGGTATCTCTGCCACCCTGTACAAACTCGGCTTTACGATTATCCACCAGCCATGAGCCATCAAAAATCACCGATACATAAAAGCGTGGCTCCCTGTTACAATACATGTTAAATGTACCCGATTGGGTAACAATACCCGCAGCAGGGCCACCCCCGGTCCACTTTGTATTTCTCGTCTCATTTTGTGTAGAAAATCCGCTTTCAGAATAGCCTGAAGCAGGATCGGTAATAGGCAATCCGTTTTTCGTAAAAAACGCATCTACCAGTTCCTGGGTAACGCCCATACCCCCGTTTCCGCCAATGCCAATAGGCAGATGGTGCGCCTGCCAGTTATTCAAATCCGGGTTATCTGCTTTTCCGAAAATAATTTCTTTATTGCCATCTGAAAATCTTTTCAGCTGCATATTATAATAAGACATAAAGGGATCAATAGAGCCGTCATTATTATATTCACGATACAGACTATAGCCAGCACTCTCTGCAGCGTTGATCAATTCTTTAAAAGCCGCAGCCGCCTTCGTCCATTTCGTGGCATCGTAAGCACCAAACAAATTATCGCCGTTTTTATTTTTCCAGCCCAGAAGATCGGGATTGCCATTAAACAAAGGACTTGCTGCAAACAGCAATGTTCTTGCCCGGATGGCTAGGCACATGATGGAGGTAGCTTTCCCCCAGTCGTGCTCGTTCCCGTAAATAGTGGATTTATATTCTGCAGGTAATAATGCCGACACTTCTTTCAACTCTTTGTCAATCCAGTTTACGATTTCATCATAGGGTGTTTGAGTGGTCAACATTTCAGAAACAGGTGCATCTACGGCTTCAATAACACCGGGCTTGAATGGTATAGGGCCATACATTTCGATCATTAGCGAATAGTAATACGCTATCAGGAAACGCGCCTGGGCCTTCATAATGTCCACATCCTGCTGAGTAACGCCTGGCAGGGTTTTTACATTCTGAATAAAAATCAGGCCTGAACGGATCCTCTTGGGCAGTTCTACCCAATAATAGGGATTCCAGGCAGATCCCGGGTTCCAGTCGCCAACAGTATAAGCATATACATTCTTCCATCCAAATGGCGTCCATTCGGCCGGGATGGTAATATCATCTGCCATAATATTAAATCCCTGGTCTTTAAAATAGCCCCACATAGGGTTGGGCACACCTGAATAAACACCGGCCAGCCAATCCTCTGTACGGATCTTGTCATTAAAGATCATCTCCATCGTTAGCTGGTCATCGGGCATTTTATCGAGGAATTTCCTGCAGCCTGTAAGCGTTACCAGCAACAGGGCTATTATCATGATTAAGTTCTTATTCTTTTTCATCATAAACGATTTAATTGAAAACTGTTGTAGTATTGAACAGGTTATTTAAAATTAATTGTAGCGCCAAAGGAAACAGACTGGTTAAGCGGGTACTTTAGCCCATCTGTTGTTTCCAGCTCAGGATCCCATAATTTAAAGCCGGCAATTGTAAGCATATTAGTTCCGCGAGCAAATACCCGGAATGTTTTCATTCCCGCCTTCAAGCTCCATTTTTCAGGCAGGGTAACTCCTAACTCAATATTTTTCAACCTCAAAAAGCTCATATCCTTCAGCCACCAGGTAGAAGCCTGCTCATTATTGGAATTAACACCATAGGTGAGCCTGGGCCAGAATACATCCTGCCTGGGGTTGTCGGGAGTCCACCGGTCATCAATATTGGTGTAAATATTACCGGTAGCACCTAAAGCAGTTCCAGGCATCCAGTTTTCGCCGCCAAGCAATTGCCAGGTTCTGGCTGCCCCCTGGAAAAAGAAACCGACATCTACCAGTTTATACCGTACTGTTGCACCAAAGCCATAAATAATTTCCGGTGTACGGGGTCCGCCTATAGCTGCTCTGTCTAGGTTATTAATAACACCATCGCTATTCAGATCCCGGTATCTGATATCGCCCGGCCGTAATACCTCGCTAAAGGTTTGATCGGGTATGCCCAGCTTTAATTTACCGTTGGAGTCAAAATCATCTTTAGTAAATAATCCTTCTGCTACTAACCCAAACAGCTGACCAACAGGGGTACCCGTTGCAGACCGGTAGGTGCCCAGTACGCCCAATGGCTCATCTATCTCTGTTCTTTTATTATGTGCATAGGTATAATTACCCATAGCAGTTACCGCCCAGTCTTTTGAAAAGTTCTTTTCCATATTCAGTGACATCTCCACTCCCTGGTTCTCTACTTTTCCAAAATTGGCATATATAGTCCTGATAAACCCTGCCGATCCCGGCACATTATTACGCTGCATGAAAATATCGCGTCTTTTTTCTTTAAAAAAGTCTATGTTGAAATTAATAGCGCCATTAAAGAGTCCCAGTTCCATTCCCAGATCCTGTTTGGCAACTGTTTCCCAGGTAAGGCCCGCAACTCCCACATCTCCTTCGGCCCTTCCGAGGCGGTAGATATCATTATTATCTATGCCCCATCGGTAATATCCGAAATCAGCAATGGTTGATATATAGGCAAACCGTCGTCCGCCGATATCACTATTACCCGCTTCTCCCCAGGAGCCACGGATTTTTAGAGTTGATACAACAGGTTGAAGTGGCTCCATAAATTTTTCCTGCGAAATAATCCATCCTGCAGCGAAGGCCGGAAAGAAACCGAAACGCTTTCCTTTTGCAAAATTCTCTGAGCCGTTATAACCAAAATTAGCTTCGGCTATATATCTCCTGTCAAAAGTATAAGAAAACCGCCCGGCTACCCCCTGATTTCTAAACGGCAGGGCGCTTCCATTATCATAGTTACGCTGGTTATACAAAAGCATGGAATTGATATCGTGCTTTGCATTCAGCACTTTGGAGTAGGAAACCATTCCTTCCATATATACACTTTGGTTACCCCATTGAGCGCCGGTACCATAACCAAGAAATTCCTGGCCATTTGTGTTCTGGGGCAGCAACACCAGGTTGCCGTTTTCATCTCTTTTGGTAGCGGGTATAAAGTAATTAGGCACTTTACTTCTGATTACCGAATTACCTGAGAATTTATCAAAAGCAAAAGTAAGCTTGGCTTTCAGGCCGGGCGTAATACCCTTAAGATCCTGCTCTATTGCGGTAGTGGACTGCAGCTGATAATTATTCCACCGCTCATAACCTCTTTGAGTAGCCCATGCCCAGGGATTTTCCCTGAAATCTATACGGGGTAATTGTCCATCGGGATATTGGGGAGGATGCACATAAGGCGGTACACGGGAGGCCTGGTAAAAGATACCAAAATTGGTTTCATTGGCATCGCCGGGCGGGCCATTGCGGGTTTGCAGGTACCCACCCAGGTTTACACGCACTAATGTGGTAGGCGTAACGTTCAGGTCTACATTAGAACGTACATTGTACCTGTCTACTTTTATAGCAGAATTCCATGCCTGCTTCGTATCGCGCTTTATTAAACCGTCTTCAGTAAAGTAGCCCAGTTCCAGGGCGTAACGCAGGAAGTTGTTACCGCCACTCATATTCACGTTAGCCCTCATGTTGGAGGCCTTGTCTTTGGCTACTACTTTCCACCAGTTCACATCTGGATAGAGATAGGGATCTGACTGATCGCGATACAGCTGTAAAATACTATCCGGTTTAAAAGGTGCCGGCCTACCGGCATCTTTATATATTTCATTCATTAACTCAATATACTTTACAGCGCCCACGTATTCCGGCACATGTATTAAGGAAGTAGTGGCCCTTTCAAAACGGGCACTTACAAGGGGCGGACCAATTTTTCCACGCTTGGTATTGATCATGATAACTCCATTAGCGCCGCGTACGCCATATACGGCGCTGGCTGCAGCATCTTTTAACACCGAAAAGGACTCGATCTCTTCCGGATCGATATCATTTAAGCTTCGTTCCACGCCATCAACTAAAACCAATGGCCTGGAATTGCCACCAAACGTACTTACACCGCGTATCCAGAAATCAGAATTGTTAGACCATGGATCACCGCTGCGCTGCACAGCTATAACGCCAGGAACCATACCTGCCAGGTTATTGCTCAGCGAACGGTTGGGCGTTAACTGTAACTGTCTTGGTGCTACCGTACTGATTGCCCCGACAATCGAGGCTTTTTTCTGGGTTCCAAAACCCACTACTATTACCTCGTCGCCTGCTGCCACAACCTGATCGAGTGCTACATCCAGCACGCCACGCTTCGGCACTGTCATGGTTTTGGGCATATACCCTACCGACGTAAATTCAAGGCTGGCATTCTCATCAGATACGGTAATTTCATACACCCCTCTTTCATCAGTTGAAGTACCGTTGGTGGTACCTGCCTCCTGCACAGAAACCCCCTGCAGCAGTTCTCCTTTTTGGTTTGCTACACGGCCTGTTACTCTAAATGGGACTTTTTTTACTGAAGTAGTCGTTCTATCCTGCTGTCCATACACAACGTGAGCAAGCAATAAAAAGAAAGCAACAGACAAGACTTTCCTAAGATAAAGCATCGTAATTTTAATCATCGTTCAGTTTATTTTAATATAAAAAACAACAAAGCTGACACTGCTTAAACGATTAAGCATTTTATTAATAAATTCCCGGAAAAAACGTTTTAGCAACTGAATAAACAAACAAGCATTAATAATTAATCGTTTAAGCAACCAAAGTTATAAAAGCCAACGTAATTTCCAAATTTATTTTTTAGAAAAATTTAAAATCTTACTGACAACCCTTAGTGCTGCGTAAAAAGATGCCCTTATCCTGCCACAGGAAAAATTTGTGCAGCAGGTGAGTCATGAGAGTCTGAGTAAAAATATCTATCCGGTTTATAAACGTGATGATTTTGTAAACCGGTCAAAACAGACAGGAGTAAATGCCTGACGATGCTTTATATTTTTTTTGCACATTCTTACCACCTTATATCGATACGCACCCCTTCACTATAATTTGGCAAACGCAACAATACTGTTTTTGTTTTCGCATCCCATGTTCTCGAAAGAATTTCAACCGCGTTATTGTCTTTATACGCATTAATAGCTTTAGGTGATTCTGGCAATCTGATTCGTATGGCATTCATGGTATTTGAAGGGCTCTTTGCAATAAAAGTGTAACTGTTACCAGTAATTATTTCGTCATTAATCCGTGAAGCAGCAGCAAGCACTTTAGGTTGTTCCGACTTAATGCTCGCTATATCCAACAAAAAAGACTGTGTACCGGGCAACACCTCTTTCACTTCTAATACAGGCAGCTCAGGATCGAACAAATCTATTACCGGCCCTTTAACCTTGAGCGGTGCATCATCCTGCTCATTTTCATCCATAACGGCTGCAATGATATATGGGCCCCGCTTTAAAACAAAATTATTTTTAAAAAGGAGCTGCTTTTCTCCCGCATATGTTTCAAATGCTTTTTTTACGTGATTGACAAATGCAGCATCTGCTCCGGCTGTTAAAACCAGCTCCTTAGGATCCTGCCGGTTAATGCAAACCCACCCTTTTCCTGTTTTAATAAATTGCCCTTCAGAAACGGCGATCCTGTCCAATGCCATTTTTTTAAACAGGTCCTCGGAGGGAGCTTCACATTTTTTCCCATTTGTATTCCACCATTCCTGCACTTTCTGGAACGGATCGTTATCTCTTCCATAATACATCAACACGCCTCCGCTCTTTACCCATCCGGCTAATACAGTATGATAACTTTCACTCAGCGGTTTCATATTTGCATAGCTCATTATTAACACCTTAATATTTTTTAAAGTATTCGCATTAGACAGATTTTCCATGTGAACTGTTTCTACCGGCACGCCCCGTTTTAACAATGGCATTGCCATTCCATAAAAATTAGAAAGCTGGGGATCTTCGTAACCGGCGTGCGTAGGAAACCGCTGAAACATCATAGAGTTAGACACAAGGATACCGATGCCATGACTTCCATTCACTTTATTTGCAGATACGGGTATTTCGTTCAGTGCATTTACCATCACCTGCATTTGCGTGGCATAAGCAGGAGATATAGGCTGCCGTTCATTACTGTTCTCCAGCTTAAACCTTCCCAGGTAGATGCGGCTCGGCCACGGCATCACTTCATAATCGGCTACTGATGGATATAAGAGCTTGGCCGTAAAAGTAGCCTGGTAATTTCTCTTATAATCATCCCAGGTGCGGGGCCAGTCTTCAATAGGGTCGGTAAGTAAAAAGATCTTTTTACCGGTTGGCTGTATCATGGATATCATTGACCCGTACTCCAAAAACGCATTTTCAAAAACCCTTTCCTTGTTTACCCCATTAAAATAAACCGGCTCTCTTGAAGTGCCGGTCCATACCTGGGCTATATATCCATCTACATCGTTTATTGAGGCCAGGCTGGCTTCCGGACTGACAATCTTCCATGCAGAATAATTGAGCAATGAATGGGTAGGCACATAACATTTTACTTCTTTTCCAACGCTTTTGCTATAAGCTTTTACATAAGCAAAACATTCTTTCAGCGCATTATAGTATAACTGGTATTTTAGCTTGGATGAAAGCCAGGTTGCTTCAGGCGACTCATGCTGCGGCTTCCAGTCAAAACCATAATAGCTTTTCCATTCTTTTTTAAAGGCTCCGCTATAACCCGCTCTCGCCCAGAATTCCGGTTCTTCCAGATGAATAGCCGTTACCCCTGCATCTATTGCCCGTTTTAAATGTGTTTTCAAATAATCGAGATAATTGGCAGAAGGCACAATATAGGGTACATTCTTACCATGCCATATCGTGTCCCCATTGCGCTGCACCTGTCCTTCATCCAAATGCATTTTACCATCGTACTGACCCAGAAAATAATCCTGGTATTGCCCCCAGGCAATGCCGGTCATAAAATGTATCTGATATCCTTTATCTCTCCATCCTTTTACCCGCTGCTCAAAATTACCGCCTGCATCATTGATACCGTAAACAATAGCTACATCAGATCTTACATCATAAGCCTCGTTCCAGGGTGCAGCGATCTGAAATGCGGTTTTTTCCTGGGCTAACAAATGTACACTTGCCGCTAAGCAGGCAAATCCAAATAAAAAAAAGGCTATATACTTCATAATACGCAATATCGTTTTTCAGCAATTAGTTTTATCAGGGCACATCCACCCTGATAGCCTCATTATAGTTCCATCTCCTTACGCCTTCAGTAGCGTAATTGATCCTTGCTGCTGCGCGAACAAAAACGGTTCTCCCGGATTGTATTACCCCGTTGTGGGTCACTTCAACAGGTGTGCCTAGCAAAGGCTCGAAAGCAGCGCCGCTATATTCATACGCTTTTCTCCTGTTATCATTATAAGTAGTACGATAGCCGACAAACGGAGATTCGCTTACCATGAACTGTATATCGGTAACATTTAAGAAATTATCATTATAATTACCCATTGGTTCGATTTTAGCCCTGAAGTCCTCCCGGCTTACCCCTCTTGTTACTTTTACTTTCGCTGTAATTTTACCGTCTTTTACAACAGGCTTTTCTACCCACTCTACCTTAAGAAAAGGCTGCACCTGGAAATCTACTTCTACAACGCCCTTTATATCCACCTTTTTACTTTCATTGGCAATTGTATCTCCCTTGTTGTTTAACCGTACCAACGGAATAAAAGCGCCGTCTATTCTTACATTATAAGTACCGGCAAAAACTTTTGTATTCTGGTATACCCCTTCTTTCATACACCAGAAATCAAAATTATCCGGCGATGGCGTTTCTTTCCAGCTTAGTTCGCGCAAACGTATGCGCGTTCCTTCGCTGCCCTGATCGGTGAGAACAGGTTCCCCGGTTTTTACATCTATTATTTTGCCTCTTATGGTTTCACCCGGTTCCACGTAATTGTCCGGTTTAGCGCAAGACAGGAAGTAAAGAAGCGAGATCGGAAAAATGATATACTGTAATAGCTTTTTCATTCGTAAATGTTTTATGCTTTTAATTGTCGAATGGAACCTTTGATGATAAAAATTTTCATTCCCTTGTATGATATAAATGAAAATTTTTATCATGCCGGTTTCATCTTACTATTTTTAATTTTATTAATCAACAGACAATGTGAAAGAATATTATCGTCCGGGCTGCTGGTCTATAACCGGGCTTTTCGATACCTGGTCGCCGGGTATGAGGAAATAATACTCGGGGTAGGTCATCCTGAAGCGGATACGGAATATTTCAGGGCCTGCATCGAAGAAGTATTTATTAGCAGCGGTAGAATAAAATGGATATAAGCCGCTATAATTGGTGCCGTCTTCCTGTGTCTGGCCGTTAATTTTTTCAGTAGTTTGTATTCTCCATCTTCTTATATCCCACAGTATCTTATGCTCAAATGCCAACTCTTTCTTCCGCTCCTTCCTGATCAGCTCCAGCCCGTCGGCTCCCGCAATATCTGCCGGGCCAGCCATCGGATCAGCGCCTGCCCTTTCCCTTATCTGGCGAACAGACTCATAGGCAACACCTGTTAAGTTCTGTCCGTCGGGCGACGGCTGGCCTGCCAGTTCCAGCTCTTTGGCAGCTTCAGCCAGGTTCAACACCACTTCCCCCAGGCGCATTAGTATGAACGACTGCTCGGAACGGGCTTCCTGTACCAGGTTCTGGGGCATATTTTCGTTCTGGTATTTACGAACAACGAACCCCGTCATAGCACAGGTAGCATTATCATTAAATGGTCCGCTTGCACCCGATGCTGCTATTTTTCTATTATCGGGTAATGTTACAATTTCATCACCCTGCTGTGGCGATACAAACAATACTTTGGAGCTAAATGCCCCCACTCCGCGGTATGCATCTGTTTCCGTATACTTAACAGGACCGGCTAAAGAATAATTTACATTTCCATTAACAGATCGCAACGGTGCTATTCCGTTGGCTGTGCTGCCTGTGTAAATACCTGCCCGAATATCCATAGTCTGTCCTTTAAAAGTTTCGCCGGGCAGCAATACAAAGGCTTTTAAGCGGGGCTCAGCATTTTTGAAAAGATCCGTAATATTATCATACATAATATATTTACCGTTTGCATCAAAGGTTTTAACAGAGCCATCGGGATTTTTAGGAATACCATCAAACAGGGTTACATATTCCAAAGTAGGGCAATTACCAGAAGAATATCCGCCGCCTATCAGTTGCCGCGGAATATTATACACATCAAAACCATGTGCCAGGTCAGGGTATTTATAGTCTTTTACAAAAATATTCTCCAGGCTGGAGGCATCAAAGAACATATCTATCATGTTTTGTCGCTGACCATCCTTATCTCCTGCGGCCCATTTTTTCCTGTACAGGTCGTATTTGTTGGATTTGATGACTGCCATAGCGGCTGTATATGCCTGCGTAAAATATTTATTGGCTGCTGTTACACTTGTAGCAGGGTCGAAGCCTATTACACGCACCTTGGTCTTGTCGCCAAAGCCTGTAAGCGTATTGTACTTGGCAATGCTGCCTGCATACAACGCTGCTTCGGACTTAAATGCCAATGCTACATACTTATTTACCATGCCCCGCTGCGGGCTTGTTTCGGCCAGCAACGCTATGGAGCTATCCATATCGGCCAGCGCCTGGTTCCAGGTTTCTTCTTCTGATGCACGTGGCACTTCTAATTCGGTGGCAGGGCTCTCGGGATATTTTAAAACAGATTTAATAAGAGGCACTCCTCCGTAACGCTTTGCAAAAGCATAGAAAAGGTAGCCACGTGCAAAATATCCTTCTCCCAAAAAGTGTTTATACTCTGTTTCTGTATAATTCGATTTATAGGCGGGCAGCGTTTCTATCAGGCGGTTTATATCCCGCAATACAGAAAAACCACCGCTCCAGAAATTCCAGTTTCCCTGTGCCTCACTCGTCATAGCCCCGCTCCTGTCGCGCCCAATTGAGCTCCCTTCATTCACACCCGGGCAAACCAGCCAGTCGTGGAAAAAGCCACCGCCGGGAGAATATTTAAAATCCTCGTAAGGCATCTGGCTGTATACTCTTGACAAATAGACCGACATTCCTTTCGAAGAACTGAAAAGGTCGGCATTCTGCACTACATTTTTTGGCGGCACGTCTAAGTAATGCCTGCAGGATATGAAAGACAGGCTGAATAATATGAATGTAAATTGTATATATCTGATTTTCATGTGATTCTTTTTATTTTTTTAATGGCCACATCGAATATGCCATCAATAATTCCGTTGAGTGTAAAGAATTTTGTGGCATATTCATAATTTACGTTTTTTAGAACCTAACATTTAAACCTACGGACACTGTTTTGTTTAATGGGTATATATAACCATATAAATTATCCGTATGCTCCGGATCAACAAACTTAACTTTCGTAAACGTGAGCAGGTTATAGGCGCTTCCATATATCCGTATGCCTGCAAGGCCTGTGCGTTTTACCAGCGTGGCTGGCAGGCTATAGCCCAGCTCTATATTTTTTAATCTTAAATAAGCTCCGTTCACTGTGCTTAATGTAGATCCGCCGCGCGGGTTAGTGCCCATGTACGCATACGTACCATTTATCCATTGAGTATTTCTTGAGTAGGGGTCTGCGGCAGGATCAACAGGACGCCAGCGGTCCAGGAACTCGCTTAAAATACCGGACGGACCGCTTCCCCACATGGGATTCATTATTTTCTCTCCGTAGGTGATGGTAGACAGTGCCTGCCCCTGCAGCAGGAAGGAAAAATCAAAGCCCTTATAGGCCAGCTCACTGTTGAGGCTA
This sequence comes from Niabella aquatica, assembly GCF_054779315.1. Classification (NCBI taxonomy): domain Bacteria; kingdom Pseudomonadati; phylum Bacteroidota; class Chitinophagia; order Chitinophagales; family Chitinophagaceae; genus Niabella; species Niabella aquatica. The sequence continues at coordinate 189,988 of NZ_BAAGYM010000016.1, read as the reverse complement.
AAATTCATCCAGGGATTCTGATTGAATCTCATAGGATGGATATCATTTTCATTAATCTCTCCATCCCCGTTCCAGTCTTCATAGGCATAATCGCCGGGCAACACTCCCGGATCCACAAATATTTTGCTGTTCCAGATATCATCCCAGCTTTGGTATTGGCCTGTACCATTATATAGCCACGAAACGCCCTGCAGCCTATTATTCTGATTGTTTTTCCAGTTGTTCCAGGAGCTGCCTATTGCGCCTCTTTCTACGTATAGTCTCTTCACTCTAACCAGCGACACCATACCTTTTACACCATAATGCAGATCGCGACCGATTGTATTTTTATGAGACAGTTCTAACTCGAAGCCGGATGTTAAGTCGCTATTAATATTTTCCTGTGGAAGCGCGGCTCCTACAACTGTTGGGATACCTCCATTACGCTGCGCCAGCAGGCCCACTCTTTTACGGGCAAAATATTCTGCTGTAATACCTAAAAGTCCCTTCCAGCCAATAAAATCAAACCCAGCATTAAATGTCCTGGAATCGAACCAGCCGATATTGGGATTGGGGATGCCTTTATTATCTGCGCTGGCTAAAAAGCTATTACCAAATACGTATCCCGCGGTAAACCACCTTCTGTCCGACCCACCGGTTGGATAATTATACCCTGAAACAAACTGGTAGGCCGAAGCAGCATCGTCTCCTACAAGCCCGTAAGACGCCCTTAGCTTCAGCTGGTCTACAGAGGGGAAGATGTTCTTAAAAAAGTTTTCCTCCGATATGCGCCAGGCGCCTGCAACAGAAGGGAAAAATCCCCATTGGTTTCCCGGTGCGAACTTGGAGGAACCATCGTACCTGAAGCTGTAATCCAGGATATACTTTCCTTCATAATCATAGTGAAACGCCCCTACCAGCCCCAGTCCGGTCATCTCGTAAATATCGCTTGCGTTCATACCTCCCTGCTGACCTTCGCTAACGCCTGCAAAAAGATAAGGTACCGGCAATATCAGGTTCCTGCTCGCATTAAAATTATCCGCTGTCCTTTTCTGGGTTTCCCATACCAAAAGCCCAGATACATTATGGGCATTGATTTTTTTGTCGTACCCGATCGAAGTTTGCGACAATAGCTGATCGCGTGTAATCATACCTCGTTCTGCATAGCTGGGCGAGTTTCTGTAAACACCTTTATAAGTTTTTGAAGCCTCGTCGTAAGAATACACCTGATATTCTCTCCTGTTATGGTTCATATCCCACATTGTCCAGTCGTAAGAAACCTGTTCTTTTACATATAAACCTTTAACAAAAGGGATATCCCACCGCAGGTTGGCCGTGGGCGACATCCATTTTCTTTTGGTTTTTCTTCTGCCGGTTATATCCCCGTTAATATATGCCACGGGGTTATCGCCATCATTTTGATCATTGAAATTCAGCCTGGCGGGGTCGTTATTAGCATATACCGGGAAAAATGGCCCTACTTTCCAGAATGCTCTTATGATCCACCAGCTGTCAACATCAGAAGTATTCTGCTCATCCATAATAAAGTTCATCAGCAGCTCTGCTTTCAGGTTATCGGTAATATTAGCGGTGATGGTAGAACGAACATTGTACTTTTTGTAATTCACATCATCCGTATTAAAAAAGCTGTTCTGATATTGATAACCAGCGCCCAGATAATACTTTATCTTGTCTGATCCGCCGGTTGCGCTCAGGTTATGAATAGATTGCGGGCCATATTTTTTGAAAACAGCATCTTTCCAGTTGGTGCTTTGTTTTGTACCATCAAGATATGCATTTATCTGCTCATCGCTGTAAAGACGCGATTGCCCCTGTAACCTATGCATGGAAAGCTCGTTCCGAAGTATCATATTATCCGCTGCGTCTACAGTAACCGGCAAGCCTGAAGGAAACTGGAAAATATAAGAACCACTATAATTCAACTCACTCTTCCCTGCCTTTCCTCTCTTGGTGGTTACCACTACTACACCGTTTGCAGACCGAACCCCGTACACTGCTGCAGTGGCATCTTTCAGTATAGAGATATTATCAATATCATTGGGATCAAGCCGCTGAAAAGCTTCCATATCGCGCGGTATGCCATCTATAACAATCAGTGGCGTACCCATCGCCCGTATATCCATTTGCATATCAAACGAGCCCGGCTCGGAAGAACGCTGTGATACGCGAAGGCCGGGTAAGCGCCCGGTAAGCATATTTTGTAAATTCTCATTTTTAGTTCGGATGATCTCATCGCCTTTTATATCCGAAACAGCGCCTGTAAGGCTTGCCCGTTTTTGTGTATTGTAACCTACTACTACTACTTCATCCAGTTTGTTCTCAACTGCCGTCATTATTATGTTCGTATAATCGTCATTTTTTACTGACAACTCCAGCGTTGTATATCCCACAGTTGAAATAATCAATACAGCGTCCTGGTCTTTTACGTCGAGACTAAAGCTGCCGTCTTCCCTTGTGCTGGTGCCGTTGGTGGTACCCTTTTCTATTACCGTAACGCCGGAGAGCGGCTCCCCTTTATCGTTAACAATTTTACCCCTGATAGGATACATCTTAGCCATTTTATCTTCATGGCCAATAATAACAACCAGATCGCGGCTCATTGTTTTGTAAGAGTACGCTGTATTTTGAAGCAGCTTCTGCATCACATTGTCGATAGTAGCATTGCTGGCATACATATCTACTTTCTGGCGGTCGAGCGCCACATCATCGCTATAAAAAAAACGGTATTCGTATCGTCTTTCAAGCCGTCTTAGTATAGAAATGATAGATTCACCTTTCAGGTCTAAATTGATCCTTTTTTGAGAAGTTCCATTAATAGCTATAGCCTGGAAGGATGTAAATAGAATAAGAAAAACCGAGAGCTTCATTATCATAAATAGTTTGACAAATACATACCTCTGCCGGCCCGTGGCAAGGCAATCGCTTTTTTCCATAATTTTGTTTTTTCAATTAATGATGATTATGGCCATTGCTTAGGCAATGACAAACGTCGTTATCCGGGCAGGAATGTTGCAGCAGTCCTGCCTTTTTGTTTTTAATGGTAGTTAAGTTATCCTGGTCATAGCATCGTTTTTTTAGTTTATAAAATGCCCTATTTATAAATAGTAACATTGTCTCCTTCTATTCTATAATGCAGTTCCGACACCAGGCTGAAAAGGTGAAGCACTTCCTTTAAGCTCTCATTTTCAATTTTCCCGTTGAACCTCTTTTGAAGCAGTCCCTGGTCATTTACCGTAATTTTTACATGGTACCAGCTTTCGAGCATAGGAATAATATCCTGTAACTTCTGCTGGTCGAAACTGATGCTGCTTTTCAACCATTGTGTTTCCAGTATAGCCGAATCTACCGGGCTGATGGTGGCCTGCCGTAATACAACTTCAGAAGAGTCATTGCTTGCGTGCATGTTATGGCTCTTACCCGTCTGATAATCATTCTGCACTATGAGCTTTTCACTGGGCTTTAGTATTACTCTCTTATTGTTCTTAGCCTTTAGCAGCACTTCAACCGATCCGCTCACTAACGTGGCCTGCGCTTCAGCTTCATTATTATAGGCTCTTACATTAAATACTGTACCCAGCACCCGTACATCCATATTCTTTGTGTGCACAATAAACGGCCGGTTCTTGTCATGCGCTACCTCAAAGAAAGCTTCCCCTTCAAGTGTCACCTCTCTTTTCCGCTCTCCAAACGACTTTTCATAAGTAAGGCGCGTATCTGAATTGATCCAGACCGTAGTACCATCGGGCAGAATAATATTCGATTTAGACCCTTTTTGTGTAGCTACGATATTTTGTTTTAATGCCGGTGTACTGTTGTTTAATAAAAACACACTTCCCAAACCTATTAAAGCCAGTAGCGATGCAGCTATTGCCATTATCCTCACCAGTAAGCCACTCCGCTGCTTTGGCACTTTCCTGCTAACGGATAAGGGCGTTATATGTTGCTGTAGCCTTTCTACAGATTGCTGTACAAAATCATTATGAATTGCTTCCTCAAAACTTACAGTGCTTTTAAAAATCTCATTTACAGCACCTGCAATATCAGCAGCAGGCACCTCCCTCATCAGAGCTGTTAACTCGGTTTGCTCAGACAGGTTGATGGCTCCTGTTTCTTTCTTTATCAATAACGTAATGAGCCTTTGTTGGTCCATATTCATAATATGCTATTATTAAGTCGCAAAAAAGTTTTAAATCCCTTAAAAGCTTTTAAAAAAATTTATACATTTTTTTTACCGGAACTGCCGGAACGAATACCCGGGAAAGGTTTTTTCAGTATTTCGATCAGCTTTCTGGTTGCAATATATACCTGGGCCTCAACAGTTTTAACCGATATATCCAGTAATTCAGCCACTTCTGTATACATTAATTTTTCTTCCTTAACCAACCTGAAGATCAGGCGGCACTTAGCCGGCAGGTTATTGATGGCATCATTAATAAGATGCTGATTTTCTTTAGATATAAGCTGACTTTCTGGAGTAAGAAGAGACCAGGAGGCGCTTTCGGTTATTTCATCAAATTCCCAATGCTTCTGTTTTCTCAGGAAACTGATAGAAGTATATTTACAGGCAGTATATAAATAGCTGGAAAGACTTTTAACTTCAGTAATTGTTTTGCGGTTTTCCCAGAGTTTTGTAAATACTTCCAGCACAATTTCTTCGGCCTGTTGCCTGTCTTTTACTATAGAGTCTACGAAAGATAAAAGGCCGGGCAAATAATGCCTGTACAGTTCTGCAAAAGCTAACTGGTCGTCTTGTTCAGCTATCAAACGGGCAAGTTCTTTAATATTTTGCTCCATTTATAAAAGAAGTTTAATTGTTAATTCTGGGCTCCATTGACCTGGACACTCTTTTTAATATTTGCCGAAAAAATGCTGAAGATCTTACAATATAAAAAGCAGTTCGCAGAAACCAGCGACCGATAAGGTAAAATTTTAATTGTTTAAAGTACTAGCTACGGGATAAAGATAAAGCATGTAGCTATTCAACACCATGTATTACCAGCAGATGATATAAAATGATTCCGGTATAAACGGCTATTTATGAATAAAAACAGGCTGAAAACAAAAGTGCCATCAGCATGAAGAACCGTTTAAGAAAAGACCTTTTCTCATACGCCGTATCATTTTTATTATGAACAATCGTTTTTGACTTATTAAACTGGGTATTCGCATCCATATATATCATGCAGAAGATCATTACATGGTAAATCATTAAGCCTTACCGTTTAAGCAAAAACGTTTGTGCAAGATAATTATATTTTCATTTTTTTTACAGAATCCTTCAGGTAATAAACCGGTGATCGCTTTTGATGTTTTCTGTGTTATCAGGATACCCCTGTTAATACTTTGATCGTCAATACTTCGGTGCTGGATTTGCAGATACACTTCCAGCCGGCTATCTTTTATGCGGGTTGATACATTTTTCTGTGGTAGTGAACTCGTTAAAATAAGCTCATTATCTTTTTGAACAGCCGGCTTTCCCGATTCGCCTTCCTGTCTTTTTCAAAAAATATGATGCATTCACAAAATAATTATGAAAAAACTGGCAAAAACATTACCTTTGCAGCCACAAAATCGAAAACCGGTGCCGTAAGACCGGGGCTCGGCGAGATAAAAATGCCTTATTTACCGGCTTTTTACCACCAACCTCAGCTTCTATACCGTAACTGGCGTAAGGTTTTGAAACATAAAAAAAAGACTACTTTACATGAAGCTTTCACAATTTCAATTCGACCTTCCGCTTAACCTTATTGCCCAAACCCCAGCTAAGAAAAGAGAAGATGCCCGCATGATGGTGGTGCACCGCCACACCGGGGAAATAGAGAATAAGCATTTTCGCGATATCCTGGACTATTTTGAAGATAAAGACGCTTTTGTAGTGAACAATACAAAAGTATTCCCTGCCCGCATGTATGGACGTAAGGAAAAGACCGGTGCTAAAATAGAAGTATTCTTACTTCGCGAGCTCAATAAGCCTAACCGTCTTTGGGATGTGATCGTGGATCCTGCAAGAAAGATCCGTGTTGGTAATAAATTGTATTTCGGAGATAATGAAGAGCTGGTGGCCGAAGTGATTGACAATACTACCAGCCGCGGCCGTACTATCAAATTTTTGTGGGAAGGAGATGAAGAAAGCTTCCGCTCACAGCTGGAAGCACTGGGCGAAACCCCGCTGCCTAAATACATTAAACGTAAGCCGGATGAGGATGATAAAGAAAGGTATCAGACCGTTTATGCCAAGTATGAGGGCGCTGTAGCTGCTCCCACAGCCGGTCTTCATTTTAGCCGGGAGCTGATCAAACGCCTTGAGATCAAAGGAATCCGCTTTGCCGAAATAACCCTGCATACCGGTTTGGGTACTTTCCGCCCAATTGAGGTGGAGGACCTGAGCAAACATAAAATGGATGCTGAGTATTACCGGATCGATGAGCAGGCTTGTAAAATTGTAAATAAAGCTAAAGAAACCGGCCACCGTATCTGCTCTATCGGCACCACTACTATGCGTGCTATGGAATCTTCATTTACCGCTCAAAAATTATTAAAGCCTTCGGAAGGCTGGACCAATATGTTCATTCATCCACCTTACGAGTTCAATATTGCTGATGCTTTGGTTACCAATTTCCACCTGCCAAAAACCAGCCTGATGATCATGACCAGCGCATTTGCAGGTTACGATCTGGCAGTTGAAGCATACAAAAAAGCGATTAAGGATAAATACAGGTTCTTTAGCTATGGCGATGCCCTGCTGATCCTTTAGTTATCTGATTCACTATAAATCACTGATGGCTGTCGGTAACGATAGCCATTTTATTTTGCGACTGAACATGCTGATATATTATTCCTTTACTCCAGGCAGCAGCATGTCTTATAAAGAATAAAACCTGTCCCGTATGGTGCGGTAGTATATGCAACGATGCACTCTGACCTGGCCCAAGCTTAAAAACATATAAACGCTATATATACTGCTTCAGACAGCAGCAGCCAAAGTGTAATTACTGAAAGCGGGTGTACGTAACTGATCAAACCAAAAAGAGCCTACGACCACTGCTCCGGCCTGAAAGGCCCCGATTTCTTCAGAATGTTATTTTCCCCACTTCTTTTGCTTCCCCATTCAGATACAGGTCATCAATTGAAACATAGACCGGACCCGTGTCTTCAGGCAAAAGCCGAAGCAATGTACCGTTTTTGGCAATATCCAGGGCTTTGAACACAAATTCGCTGCAATACATCTGATCATCGGTATAAAAATTAAAGAATATATCGAACGGCAGGCCTGCGGCATAACGATCATGTAGCCACGCAGTAAGCATATGGTCTTCTTTCTGATCCAACGGATACCTGAATACAGCGATCTTATCTACTGCACCCGGATCACAAAATGCTTCCAGTGCCTGCCTCAGCAGTTTCTGAGAAGGGTTATAGCTGCCTCCCAAAGCATGGTATACAAATACTGTATCATTTTCAATCTGGATAATACCACAATGGGAATAGGTCTTGTCCTTCCGGTTGAAGCTACGTGCCGTACGGCTTATTTCATCGGTACCGTTTCTTACAATAACATCTCCATTTTTAAGTAAGGATTTTAAGTTATGTATCTTACTGTAATCAGCATCATAATTTTTCCCGGCGCAGGCTGCTATACAAAAAAGAAAAAGGCATCCGCCTAAACGGATACCTTTGAAGGTAAAATGGATTTTACCTTTATGACTTTTCCCGGTCGCTTTCTGCTGTTCTTTCATGTTCGGCATTATAGGCTTTAATGATAGCTTTTACCAACCGATGCCTTACCACATCTTCTTCATCCAGCTCGATATAACCAATACCGGGTATATTTCGTAATATTCGGGCAGCTGTTTTTAAGCCGCTACGCTGGTTCTTAGGCAGGTCTACCTGCGTCATGTCTCCGGTAATAATAGCTTTTGCATTGGCGCCGATACGGGTTAGGAACATTTTCAACTGCAGGTCTGTAGCATTCTGCGCTTCATCCAGGATAATAAAGGCATTATCTAAAGTACGGCCGCGCATATAGGCCAGCGGTGCAATTTCAATAGCCCTTGTTGTCATAAAATAGCCCAGCTTATCAGCTGGTATCATATCGTCCAGTGCATCATACAGGGGTCTTAAATACGGATCAATTTTTTCTTTGAGGTCACCGGGTAAAAAGCCCAGGCTTTCACCTGCTTCTACTGCCGGCCTTGTGAGAATGATCTTTTTTACCTGCTTGTTCTTTAATGCCCTCACGGCAAGCGCTACTGCCGTATAGGTTTTACCTGTACCCGCAGGACCAATGGCAAAAACAATATCGTTTTTTTCAGCCTCCTGCACCAGACGTTTCTGGTTTGCTGTACGGGCTCTAACGCTTTTGCCATTAGGACCAAACACCAATACTTCGTTAGGATTGCGTTCCATAAAATTGTCAATCACTTCTGCATCGTCTCCTCCCAGTATCTGGTCGAAATAATTGTTACTCATGCTGCCATTTCTTTCTAAATAAGAAATAGCCAGCTTAATTTTCTCAGTGGCTGCCTGTATCTGCTCGGGAGAGCCGCTCAATTTTAGCTGGGTGCCGCGCGAAAGAATTTTAAGTAACGGGAATTTCTTTTTAAGGATGTCGAGCTTAGCGTTGTTAACCCCAAAAAAATCAAGCGGGTTAACAGTTTCAAGGTTAATAATTGCTTCTGTCAATGCTTTGTAGTTTACGATTAAAGCTCCCGGCAAAGGGCAACCGGTTTATTTTGCGTCATCTCGCATATTGCGTGATGCCTGCCCTTCTTTTCCAAATATATTTTTTCTATTCAAAAGAACAGAAATTAACTTATTAACAAAATGTGAATTCTGTTAAATGTTTTTTAATTAAGAAATGCTTATCAATCAGGATCGAACAATCAGTACAGTTTTGCACCCATGAAAACTTTACTGCTTTTACTATGCTGCATTGCAGGCCAGGCTGTTACAGCACAGTATACACTCCAAGGCAGGATCACCAATGCCCGGCTGGAGCCCCTCGCATTTGCCAGTGTTCAGCTTAAAGGCAGCCGTACGGGTATACTCAGCAAAGACGATGGCAGTTTCAGCTTTGAGTTAAGCAGCGGCGTTTATGAGGTGGTTATTTCAATGATAGGTTACCAATCACGCTCTGTAAAAGTGGTAATTAATAAACAAAACATAGAACAATCTATTATACTGGAAGAAGATATCCAAAACTTATCAGCCGTAACAGTGCGGGGTAAAGCGCGGGACAGGGCCGAAGAATATATCCGTCAGGTGATCCGGCATAAAGAAGCTGTACAAGCGGCATCGGGTGCTTACAGCTGTGATGTTTATATTAAAGCCATTCGTGAAGATTCAGCCACTGCTGCCGCTTCAAAGAGAAAAGCAAACAAAGACAGCGCTATCAAACCTGCTCCACCACCGCTATCTATGAGCGAAATTTATTTAAGACTGGATTATGAAAGCTCCTCCAGGTTTAAAGAAGAGCGTAAGGGTGTTACACGCAGGGGAAATACACGCCATCTGTTTTATTTATCGGTAACGCAGGGCCGGTTTGATTTTTATGACAATCTTATAAAGGTACCGGCATTATCAGTAACCCCGTTCCTGTCGCCTGTTAGCTATAGCGGCTTAATGGCCTACAAATACAAAACGATAAAAGTTGAAAAAAAGGGCAACCATCATATTTATACGATCGGTATTAAGCCCGGCGGCCTTAGCAATGCCACAGTTAGCGGAGAAATGGTTATTGATGACAGCGCATGGGTCATTTTGAGGTCGAAGATTTCTTTTCCTAAATACCACCTGCCTGAATACGATTTTTTTGAAGTGGAGCAGCAATATGATTGGGTAGATAACCGGGCATGGATGATCACCATGCAAACCTTTACTTATCGCTCCAATACCCGGCGGCTTACAGCATCGGGAACAACCACCGTTACCTACAAAAATTTTGAGCTGAATAAAAAATTCGACAAAAAATATTTCGGACCTGAAGTAAGCGCTGCCACAAGAGATGCCTATCGCAGGGACAGCGCTTTCTGGGCATCTGTAAGAACAGTGCCCCTTACCGAAAAAGAGATCAGGCTCATACAATATACCGACAGCGTCTCTGCCGTTGTACGTAGCAAGGCCTACCTTGATTCTATTGATAAAAAAAACAACAAAGCCAACTGGAAAAATATTTTATATAAAGGCCAGACACTGAGTTATCACGAAAAAGGCACCCGGTACACCCTGCCATCTATTACCTCTACTATTTCCTTCAGCTTTGGCGGATACAGAACGCAGCTCCCATTTTCCTTTTACAAAACCGATAGCCTGAGAAAAATAACAAGCCTTAACAGCAATATCAGCTATGGTTACCTGAACAAAGATGTGAATGGCCGCGTTAGCTTATCCAGGAGATATAATGCTTTTAACCAGGCAACATACCATATCAGCATAGCAAGGGATTTTGCTGCCATTTACTCGGGCGATGCATGGATCAACCAGCTCAAACGTACTAATTATTACCTGGATAATTCAATAGGCGGGGGATGGAGCAGGGAGCTCATCAACGGTCTGTATGTAAAAACAAACCTCAGCATTGCTTTAAGGCGAAGCCTGGCCGGCTACAAAACGTACAATTTTGTGGATACTATTTTCAATAATGTGGTGGGAGAAGGTACAGGAACAGCCCCTGCCTTTAACGCTTACAATGCACTTTATGGGAATGTAGAGATCAGCTATACCCCTTTTCAGCCCTATATGCGCGAGCCGTTGGAGAAAGTGATACTGGACCCCGGATGGCCCACATTTTATATGCAATGGCGCAAGGGCATACCACACCTGCTGGGAAGCGAGGTAGACTTTGACTATACAGAACTGGGCATCAGGCAATACCTGCGAATGGGATTAATAGGCAATGCGCAATACACTATTAAATCGGGAAGCTTTTTAAACACAAAAGACCTTCAGCTGGTAGACTATAAATGGCAGCGGCGCGGCGACCCAATTTTTTTTATGAATCCTAACGAAGCCTTCCAGTCGATGGACTCTACGTTCCCCGTATTCAAAAGATTTTATGAAGGGCATTATTTCCATGAGTTTAACGGGGCGATCCTTAACAAGGTTCCGTTGTTTAAAAAGATAGGGTTAAGAGAGGTAGCAGGAGCCGGATTTTTAATAGCGCCGGAAAGAAAACTTCAATATGTGGAAGCCCTCGCGGGAATTGAACGGGTATTTAAGCTCCCCTTCCAGAATTTTCAAAAAGTAAAGCTGGGCATATATGCTTCAAGCGCGTTTGCCAACCAGTTCCAGACACCTCTCCAGTTTAAAATAGGCCTTACTACCTGGGATACCTTTGGCAATAAATGGCGGTAATAGATCCTTTAAAAAAGCGATGGACAGGCTCAACTTATTGTTGTAAATTGCTCTTGTATATTTATTTTTTTTAGCCAGGAGCCGGCAGGCAGGGAACTTTTTATAAAATTCACATCCATTCTTTGTGTAATTTTATGAATGAAAAATTTCAAGTAAGTTTCGAATCATTTACATTTTAAAACAATGCTTATGAATGATTTTTCAGGAATTTGGCAGTTGGTCTTCTTTGTTCCATTTTTGATTTTCACAATCGTGATCATTGTGGCAATATGGAAAATTTACCAAAAAGCCGGTTACCAGGGATGGGAATCTATTATACCTGTTTACAGCACAATCATTCTTTTAAAAATTGTGGGTAAGCCTTGGTGGTGGATACTTATCATGTTGATCCCTGGTATCAACATCATCTTTGCAATTTGGGCCACTAATATGCTGACAAAAAGCTTTGGTAAAAGCGAAGGCTTTACTGCCGGACTTATATTTCTGCCATTCGTCTTTTATCCTTTGCTGGGTTTTGGAAGCGCAAAATATTTAGGGCCTTATGGCGATCCTGTTGCTTTTGCTGCCTATGGGAATAAAGGCAGGTTTGATTTTGAGCAGCAGCAACTATAAAAATATATCCCTGCCGTCAAACGCAGCTGGCGGCTTTTATATTTATACTGACTTTAGCTTTGCTACTGCATCTATAGGATCTTTTGCCCTGAACACCGTGCTTCCGGCTACCAGCACATCTGCACCGGCAGCAATGATCTCCCCGGCATTATCAATCGTAACGCCGCCATCAATCTCAATCAACACATCGAGGCCTCGCTCGGAGATCATTTTCTTCAGCTGTTTTATTTTTTCCAATGTGTATGGAATGAATTTTTGCCCACCGAAACCCGGGTTCACGCTCATAAGGTTTACAATGCTTATCTCATGTAAAATATCGCTCAGTAAAAAAACAGGAGTGTGCGGGTTAACTGCCACACCCGCTTTCATACCCAACGATTTTATTTGGGTAATATCCTGGTGCAGCATAGGGCAGGCTTCAATATGGATCGTTAAATGATCGGCACCTGCATTTTTAAACTCCTGCGCATAACGGCCTGGTTGCTCTATCATCAGGTGCACATCGCAGGGCTTTTTTACTATTTTCTTTACAAACTCAATCACCATCGGCCCAAAGCTGATATTGGGAACAAACATACCATCCATTACATCAAGGTGCAGCCAGTCTGCTGCGCTGTTGTTTATTATTTCAACCTCCTGCTGAAGTTTTAAAAAATCAGCCGCCAATAAAGAAGGAGCTACTAAAGCCATAATCAAAATCATTTAAGTGCTGCAAAGTAAATGCTTTCGCGCAACAATTAAAATACCGGACAAATGCCTATTTTCGCAAATAACAAAATTTCGGAAATTATGCAAACAGGTCTGTTACATTTACACAGCTTTTTACGCTGGGCAATATTGCTGATGTTTTTAATTGCTATTTTTAAAAGCCTGGGTGCTGGTAACAAGCCTTTTACCAAAGGCCATGCGACCGCAGGTTTGCTGTTAATGATCTTTTGCGACATTAACCTGTTGATCGGCCTGGTACAATGGTTTACCGGAACTTTTGGCCTGAAACTGTTTCAGCAGATGCCTATGGGCGATATTATGAAAGCCCCTGTTTACCGTTTTTTTGCGGTTGAGCATATTTTAGGAATGATCGTTGCCATTATTTTAGTACATATTGGCCGCTCTTTTGCCAAGAAGAACATCCCCGATAGTACCAAGCATCGTAAAACGGTTTTATTCTACGTTATTGCTCTTATTATCATGCTGGCTACTATTCCATGGCCTTTCAGAGAAGTGGGACAGGGAAGAGGATGGTTTTAAATGTGATATGAGTGGTCAATTAGACCATTCACCAACCTACAGCTCAATTACTTCACAGTTCTTAAACTCAGCTCCGTCTATCACAAAGCGGATAAGGGTCCTTACTTTTTGCCAGCCCTGTTTTCCGGCAGCGCCGGGGTTCATATGCAGGCACTGCAAAGTATCGTCGTACATAATCTTTAGAATATGCGAATGCCCGCTGATAAAGAGCTGCGGTTTTTCAGCAATTACCTGCTTTTTGGTTTCGGGATTATATTTAGGCGGGTAGCCGCCGATATGTTTCATCATTACCTTTACCTGCTCTATATGAAACGTGAGCACTTCTCCAAACCGGTTGCGGATGTCTGCACCATCTATATTACCATAAACACCGCGCAAAGGCTTAAAAGCCTGCAACTGGTCAGCTACGGTCGAATTTCCAAAATCCCCGCAATGCCATATCTCATCGCATTGGTCAAAATGTTTAAACACGTTTTCATCTAAAAAACCATGTGTGTCTGATATAAGTCCGATGCGGGTCATAATATTTTAAGTCGCAAGTCCGAGGTACGATGGCAGCTACTTACTTTCGACTTCTGCCTTCGGACCTCCGACCTCTCTAATCCTTCATCATTCTTTGTGTTGCAATCAATATTTTCTTTCTAACCAGCTCATTCCGTAGAAATGCTTTTCTTTCAGCTTTAAATGCACGTTTATGATAAGGCGCTTTCAGTAATTTACTTAGATCTGGTTTTCCGGCATTTACCCAGGCAGTGTACCAAAAATCGGCCACTGCATTAGAAGAGGCCACCAGCTGATCGTTGATCGAAGACTTTAAAGCTTTCGAATATTGCTTAGCAAACTCGCTGGTATAAAAACGCCGGTTCTTTCCCCAACGAACCTCCCAATGGTATTTGGTTGAATCGGTAAAGTTTTTGGAAATCTCGATTTCTTTTGCAAACATTTCGGGAAGCAAAGAAAAAGTATGCTCTATAATCTTCCATATTTCACCGGATACAGACTCAATATACTTCGCCTTATGACGGCTGCTGAGGGTGTAGTTGGTAATTTCTACTTCAGGAACAGTGGTTTCCCAAAGATCGTGGAGGCCGTGCTGCCCGGTCAGTTGTCCATCGTAATTGATAGAGGTATGCAAAGGCACATGTGCATCAGCAATATAATGGCTTAAATCAGCCGCATAAAATACAATACTATCGGCATTTTGAGAACGGAAAGCATGGGTAAGCCTGTCCATATACTCTACCACTACATAAGGTAGCGTACCGTATTTATTTAATGTGTCTAAAGAATATTTGTCAACCGCTTCATTAAAATCATGCGGCACTTCTTTAAAAGCATTCTCTCCAAAACGCTCCATATCTATATAATGCTTGCTACCTTCGGTTTCATCCTGGGTACGCCTGATATCGGGTCTGGGAGCACTATATACCAAAGAATCTTTATTTACATAAAAAAAAGACCGCATAGGTTTAGGTAACTGATAAATAGCCAGCTGTGCCACAGTACGGTGCACCAAAAAGCCCCAGCCGGACACTAAAACGATAACTGCTGTTAAAATAACCGAAAAAGTAAATAGTTTTCTGTTCATACACATTAAGATAAGGTGCAAAGTTGCAGGAAATGAACAATTATTTAGCCACAGTCCTGTTATTAAAGCAATAATAATAACGAAAAGTGAATTAAAGACCAGTTTACCCGTATGTAAAATAAACTACCGGAAGCTGTAACATTTTATCTTTGCCGTACTCTAATATATAAACACAGTTATCATGCCGGTACTTGAAGTAAAAAATCTGAAAAAATATTTTGCCACCCAAAAGGCTGTAGATGACATTAGCCTGAGCATTGAGCAGGGGCAGATATTTGGTTTGCTGGGACCCAACGGTGCCGGTAAAACCACTCTGATACGAATGATCACAGGGATATTTTATCCCGATAGCGGCTCTATTATTTTTGATGGCCGGCCATTTGACCCCGCCAACGACATTGCCAAAATTGGCTATATGCCGGAAGAGCGCGGCCTTTATAAAAAAATGAAGATAGGCGAGCAAACGCTTTACCTCGCACAGCTCAAAGGCATCAGTAAAAAAGAAGCGACTGCAAAAATTAAAGAGTGGTTTGCCAGATTTGAAATGGAAAGCTGGTGGAATAAAAAAGTGGAGGACCTTTCCAAAGGAATGCAGCAAAAACTGCAATTTGTAACTACTGTGCTGCACAATCCTAAGCTGATTATACTGGATGAGCCTTTCAGTGGTCTCGACCCTGTAAACAGCAACCTGATAAAAGATGAAATATTCAATCTTGCTCAAAAAGGCGCTACTATTATCTTCAGCACGCACCGTAT
The DNA here is from genome assembly GCF_054779315.1 of Niabella aquatica. Classification (NCBI taxonomy): domain Bacteria; kingdom Pseudomonadati; phylum Bacteroidota; class Chitinophagia; order Chitinophagales; family Chitinophagaceae; genus Niabella; species Niabella aquatica. The sequence continues at coordinate 174,432 of NZ_BAAGYM010000016.1, read as the reverse complement.
GGAGCAGGTAGAAGAGATCTGCGACCATATTGTATTGGTGAACCGGGGCCATAAAATACTGGACGGCACCGTGAACCAGGTAAAACAGGAATTTAAAGAGCACCTTTACAGCATTTCGCTGAAGGGCGGAGGCAATGACATTACGGATAATGATGTATTTATTGTAAAAGGCAGAAGCGATAACAACATTATTATTCAGAAGCAGGAAGGCAAAAGCAACAATGAAATTTTACAATACCTCCTGGGTAATGGGGCGTTTATAGAATCTTTTAATGAAATATTGCCCAGTCTTAACGACATTTTTATCCGCCAGGTAGAAGGAACACCATTAGCACGCAGGTTCCAGGAAATACATTAATCATCACCCAAACACAAATAATGAGCAAAACACTTTTAATTATACAACGTGAATTTCTTACCCGTGTAAGAAAAAAAACCTTCATCATATCTACCTTACTTTTCCCGTTACTGTACCTCGGGTTAATTTTCGGAACGGGCTATATTGGCGCCAAATCCTCTACTGTGCTTAAAATAGCAGTTGTGGATTCATCCGGAAAGTTCACTGCTGAAAAAATAGAAAAAGCAAATGCAGAAGACCGCTCCAGCGTACTTACATTGGTAAGCGACGCTCCTGAACACCTGTCTCAAAATTTTGAGAGCAAAGGATACGATGGCTATACCGTAATACCAGCCAGCATGATGGTTTCCAAATCTTCTGCCGTTGTTTCTATAAAATCTAACCGTACTTTAGGTGCTATGCCTGCGGTACAGGCCAAGCTCAACGGCATATGGAACGATATTAAGTATGAAGAGCTGGGTATTGACATTGAAAAACGTGAAACCCTTGCCGACAGCCACCTGAACGTATCGGCAGAAAATATGCAGGATAAAAATGCTGACGGCACCAATGCCATGATCATTGGTTATGCAGCAGGATTTCTTGTTTATTTTATCCTGCTTATTTACGGATCGCAGGTGATGATGGGCGTAATGGAGGAAAAAACCAACCGCATAGCTGAAGTAATGGTATCCTCGGTGAAACCGTTTCAGCTGATGCTTGGTAAAATAGTGGGTATTGCCCTCGTGGCACTGACCCAGTTTTTATTGTGGATCGCTTTTGTGTTCATCATCTACAATGTAAGCAAAGCGGCGGTAGATGCCAATCCTTCTATGGCACAGGTGGTAGGTGGCGCTCAAAAGATCTTTACCAGTGTTAACATGGGCCTGCTGCTAACGCTGTTTGCTTTTTACTTTTTGAGCGGCTTCTTTTTCTATTCTTCCATCTATGCAGCAGTGGGAAGCGCGGTAAACGAAGATGTTCGCGAGGCGCAATCGCTTTCCTTTCCTATTACACTCATTATCATATTCGCCATTTTTATGCTTACCATTGCCATGAAAGACCCCACCAGCTCTGTTGCAGTATGGACCAGCATTATACCTTTCACCTCTCCCATTGTGATGATGGCTCGTGTAGCTTACGGAGTACCGGGCACCGTTCCTTACTGGCAACTGGCATTAAGTATGGCATCACTGGTAGCAGGTTTTTTATTCATGGTTTGGTTTGCAGGAAAAATATACCGAACCGGCATCTTAATGTACGGTAAAAAACCGACCTGGAAAGAGATGATCAAATGGGCAACGAGGAAATAAAGGCAGGTAGCTGAAAGCTTAGTTAGTACTCAGACAACAGTATTTAGACGATAGACTATGAAGCAACTTTGGCAAACAAAAAATGAGCATTGATTGTTGAGCATTGAATATTGAGTGTTCGGATATTCTATACACAATCGGGAAATATTCAATACTCAATTTTCAATATATCAATATTCAATGTTTAGCGGTAAACCCTCAAACCAGGATACTGGTTACTTGACGCTGGATACTGTCGGACACTTAACTATTTTACATTCAACATTTAATATTCTACATTTTACATTCCCTCCTCACCATTTCACCGTTATTTCATTGCAATTCACCGATGATTTATATGCCGGCAAACGTATAGCAGGTAACTTTACAAAATAAAAAATAAAGCAATGCTCCGGTTTTTAAGAAAATATAGTGAGGTAATTCTTTGGAACGGGTCCTTAATAGCTTTAGGCTTAATGAACTCCAAGAGCACTGCTTCTCTTTGCCTCTTAAAGAATCTGGGTATTGACTGGTGCCCCGGATGTGGTTTAGGGCATGCCATTCATTATACGCTTCATTTTGAATTCGGGAAGTCGGTGCAGGAACATATTTTAGGAATACCGGCTACCTTAATCATATTTTATCAAAGCTGTAAAGCAATTTATACCATCAACAAAACAAACAATTATGGACCAGCAACAACTTTTAAGAATGTTTCCTGATATGGAGTATGATGAAATGACCACTATTATAAATCTCACCAAAAACATGACCGAACAGCAGCAACACACTTTTTTGTCTATTTACCAGGGCAAAAGAAAAGACCGTACTTTAATATTAGTGCTGGCGCTTTTAGGCTTCGTTGGATTTGCAGGCATACACAGGCTCATTGTAGGCGATATTGGCCTGGGTATATTATACTTTTTCACCGCAGGCTTGTGTTTTATAGGAACGATTGTAGACCTGATCAATATCAAAAAAATAGCTACCGAATACAATTTGAAGATGGCCTATGAATCAGCCAATATGGCCACGGCTGTTTTCAGATAAGAGCAAAGACCCCGTGTTCTTTATAAGTTTATTGCTGCCCCAACGTAATAATTTCTTACAGGGGCGGCATTGTAATATCTGCCTGCCGCCGCATTGATGTCGTTACCCAGGCTATAGGTCTCATTCAGCAGGTTGTCTGCACCTGTATATACATTCAGCCTGATCTTATTAACAGAAAAGCCATAGCCCAGTTTTGCCGTTAGTAAATGGTACGCTTTTGCTACGGCGGTATTAGCATCATCTAAAAAAACAGAAGAGGCCCTATAATAAGTACTGTTTAAATAAAAGCCCTTCCTGAATTGAATATCGGCCAGCACGGAGACCGTGTGTGAAGGAACACCCGGCAGCCATTTACCGGAAAAGTCATTTTCCTCTTTAACAAAATGCCCATAACGAAAATGGCTATAGGTATATCCGGCTCTTACATACCCGTAATGAAGCAGCCTGGCTGTTCGGTCTCTGAAATTACAGGATGCAAACAGCTCCGCACCTTTTTGTTTAATGTTTCCTGCATTTGTAAAATAGTCAGCTCCCGATTCATCCCTGCGCTGCACAAGAGCGTTTTTTAAGTCAAAATGAAAGCCGGTGGCCTCCAGCCAAACGTTGCGAAATATTTGTTTTTTCAGGGTAAGCTCATAGTTCCAGCCCGCTTCAGCTCCCAGAGCGCTATTGATCATCCCTGTAGAGGGTAACAGCTCTGCAATAGTGGGTGGAGCATACCCTTTGGCTGCTACGGCCAAAAAAGAAAACGAGCCCCTGAAAGCCTTCGAAACAGAGAAGCGCGGCGCTAACTGGCTCGTAAACGCAATTGGCTGGTTAAGGGCAGGCACATCGCTTAACCGGTGAAAATCTATTTTGCTTTTGTTGTAGCTCATACCGGCAGTATAAACCCAGTCAGACCACCCGGTAAAGGAAGCCTGGGTAAAAAGACTATATATTACAGTTGATACATTATCATTGGTTTGTAAAGTATCGGGCACTCCTGATTTATTTCCGCTCACATGAATATTAAAACGGCCCGATTGTACTTCAGCACCGGTATTCCAGTTGATTGTATGGCCGCCAGAAAGCTTTTTATCAAATGTAAAAACAGACCTGCCTCCGAAATGTGGCTCATTGCGGGTTTCATAATTTCTGACAGCGCTATTCTTAATATGATTGTAAGAGCCGTAAACCGTTGTAATATTGGAAAACAGGGTATTAAAAGAATCCTTATAAGTGATGCCACCGGTTAAGTTCCTCTGAAAGATGGCTGCTTTAGCATCAACAGCCGATGGGTAAATGCCGGCGGAAGGTCTGGCAGCTTTGGGATTTTTTTTATATTCAGCAAGGGTAAGCGCCCCCGGTGTCTGGTAATACATATCAGTATATAAAACCGACATGGACAAATGCCGGCGCAACGAAAGCTTTATATGGCCTGTCCAGGAAAAGTTATCACGTCTCATGGCAGACTGCTGCCGGTATCCATTACTTTGATTATGGGCATAAGTTACTTCAGATCCCAGTTTTTCTCTGTGCCAGCCTGCTGAAGCCAGCACCGTTTGCAGGTTATAGCTCCCGGTAATATATTCTAATGAAACACCGTTGTTGCCAGCAACAGCATTCTTTGTTACTATTAAGCCACCGGTGCCCGCTCCATACATACTTGACACTGGCCCTTTCACCACTTCCAGGGTTGAAAAATTGTTAAACGCGAGCTGATTAAAATAAGTGCTGCCGCCCGGATCGGTGAGCGGAATATCATTCCAGTAGACCTTTACATTTCTTACACCAAACGGTGAGCGAAGCGAGCTGCCCCGGATATTGATCCGGTAACTTCCCGGCGAGCGCTCCTCCATTCTTACCCCCGGTATGGTATTTATATCCGTTAACAGGGAAGTTTTATTAGAATGCGGTACATAATTTATTGTAGTTACCGTAGCAGTGGCCATATTGGCCCGCTGCCCAAAAGCCTGTACGGTTACTTCGGTAAGTGATGGTACAGTGTCAATAAGACCGGTTTGTGCACCAGCCGGGAAGAAAGTAATCAAAAAAAAGAGCAGGACGGTTAATGGTAACAAACGATATAAGCATGGCAAGATGAACGTTCTGCCGCGGCAAATACAGGTAATACAGATGTTATGCAAATAAAAGCCGGTAAACAAAATATTTTTAATTATTAAAATTAAGGAGCACTCTGTAATTTTCTCTTGCCTATTTATTATTATTTTTGACCAACAAAAATCTTTGATGAAACTTTTCATGCCTCTTTATAATTTTGGCCTGAAGCATTTCATACCGGTTTGCGTAAATATTACAGGAGTCAGATAAGGGAGCTTTGGTATTGTGGCATGAATTTTTATTGAGAAATCATCTGATCATCTGTATTATACAGTACCCGACAACCCTTATCATTATGAGCAACAGAATTTTTCTGCTATTTCTATTATTTGCATGCATCGTTTCCTGCAGGAGTAATGACAAAAAAACTACAGATACGGGCCAAAGCAAAATGCCTGTTACCAAAGCTCCGGCAGCACAAAGCTTTTCTGATGAATGTTTCTTTAAAACGCTAGAAGGCTCCATTGCCGGAAAGCGCATCATCATGCACTTCCTGAAAAGTTATGACAGAGTGGATGCCAATTATTACTACGCAGACCAGGGACAACCCATTTTCCTGTCGAAAGACTGGAATAAAACTCAGGGAGACAGTATCTATTTGTTGGAGGTAAGTACCCGCACCTCCGAACAGTCACCTACCCTTACAATGGCCATTCATCAAGATGGAGTAACAGGCATATGGAGAAGTGGTGATGGGAAAGCAGCTTACCCTTTTGAGCTGAAAGAAAGCAACAGCCAGCCTACCTTACATTTTAATGCCGCGTCTTATATTGACTCAGCCAAATACGTAAAGTTTAAAACAGATACGCCTACTTTAAAGTCCTCCGTAACAGTAGTTACGGCTATTGATGATAATACCGGTGCCGCCTGGCTAAACCAGCAGGTGAAGCAGATTATTGCTAATGGTGATAAAAAATTTACCGGCCAGTCGCTCTCGCAAACAGCCGCCGCGCTGGTTAAAGACGCGGTTGATGGCTATAACTCCGATGTAGACAGCAGCCTTGTTGGTATTGATAAGAAAGCGCCCCACTATTTTCTTAACCGGGAATATCAAACCTTGAGCAATATTATTTACAACCAGCATGGCTATATAGCGCTCAGTATTTTTAATTATGCCTATACCGGCGGCGCACACGGCAACTACGGCACGTCTATGTATTGTTTCGATGCCGATACCCAAAGGCGCCTGGACCTAAAGGACATTGTACATATCGACTCCCTGAAAGCGCAGGAGCTTCTGGAGCAGTATTTCCGGCAGCAGTATAGCCTGCCGTTATCCACGCCGCTGGACCAACGTTTATTTGTAAAGCACCTGGTACCCAATAACAACTTTTATTTAAGTCCGGCAGGTCTTGGCTTTGTATATGTTCCTTACGAAATTGCACCGTATGCCGATGGGGAAATAAATATCTGGATACCTTTTTCTGACCTAAAACCTTACCTTAACCCTGAATTTACTAAAAGAATGAAACTGTAAAATTTCTTAATGCTTTAACAAATTTGGTTCGTCGCAATTATATATATCTTTTACCTTTAGCGCAATGTTAAGGCTGCCGTTGATTTGCTTATTTTTAACTGTCACCTTGCTGGTCCATGCCCAGGTACCGGATTTCATTTCCGTAAAAAAGCCCAATGGTGTTTCTGTAAAGAATTATTATGCAGGACTGAATATCTCTTTTATGGCCACCGATGGCAGGCGGTATGATGCCCTGATCCATAAAATAGCTCATGATAGCATTTACCTGCGATATTTTACAAGATCTCCCTATACTAACATTTTCGGTACAGTAGATTATGATACGGTAACCACTTATATTTTACAGCTTCATTATAAAAATATCAAATACATATATACCCCAAAAAGCAGCTATAAGAACCATTATATAGGCCAGTTGGGCCGGTATGCGGCTATCGGCGGCCTGGGCTATACCTTTCTCAATCTTTTTAACGGCCTGTTTGTTGAAAAAGCAAAACCGCTGCTGGATGACCGCAATGCCCGGAATGTAGCTATAGCTACAGGCATAGGAGGCGCCGGCTGGCTGCTCAGCAAAAAATATGGCGGCGGAAAAAAAGGCAACCGGTATAAAATTGTATATGTAAATATGAGTGTTGATAACCCTCAATAGCGGCCTCCTCCAAAAAAGGGCGTCTTTCCCTATACGCTGCAGAAAGCTATGTGCAACACAAAGCGAAAAAATGATTATATGCGAGGATAGGCCAACTTTTCTTCTTTTCTTTGCTGCATCTTTCAGGATAAAAACCTGACAACAAGATGCAGAAAACTATTCAGCTCCAACTATTGCCACAGCAGGCATCTGAAGATGCCTCCATTATATCTTCCATTGCGGAAGCAGAAGCCGTTCCTGTTAAAAGCATTTCAGGGTTTACCATTTTAAAACGGTCTGTTGATGCACGTGCCAGGCAGGCCCGGATCAACTTAAAAATTTTAGCCTACATTGATGAACCGGCACAACCGCGCAAAATACAGGGTGCCCATTTCGGGGATGTAAGCAGGGCAGATAAAAAGGTGATCATTGCAGGCGCCGGCCCTGCCGGCCTTTTTGCTGCCTTACAATTGATAGAGCTGGGGATAAAACCTGTTCTTTTAGAAAGAGGCAAAGACGTAAAATCGCGAAGAAGGGATCTGGCAGCCATGAATAAACAGGGCATTGTAAACCCCGAAAGCAATTATTGCTTTGGTGAAGGCGGGGCCGGCACTTACAGTGATGGCAAACTCTACACCCGTAGCAATAAGCGGGGTGATATAGACAGGATACTTGGTCTTTTTGTTCGGTTCGGCGCTGAAGAAAATATCTTATATGATGCGCATCCGCATATCGGTACTAACAAACTGCCCAAGATCATTACCACCATGCGCGAACAAATAATGGATTGCGGAGGAGAAGTATGGTTTGAACAAAAACTGGTCGACCTGGTTATCCATAAAGACAGTATTACCGGCGTTAAAACACAGTCTGGTGCAACCATTGAGGGAGATGCGGTCATACTGGCAACAGGCCACTCGGCAAGAGATATTTTCTGCCTCCTGCAGCAGAAAAATATTTTAATAGAGGCCAAACCCTTTGCATTGGGCGTTAGGGCCGAGCACCCGCAAAGTCTTATTGACCAGGCTCAATATAAATGCGATAGCAGGGGTGCATATCTTCCCCCGGCATCTTACAGCCTCGTACAACAGGTAAACCATACGGGAGTGTTCAGCTTTTGTATGTGCCCGGGTGGCATTATTGCTCCTGCCGCCACAGGTCATAATGAAATTGTTGTGAACGGCTGGTCCCCATCCAAAAGAAATAACCCATATGCCAACTCTGGCATTGTCGTACAGGTACAGCTGTCCGACATTATCAAAAACCAAAAGGTCCACAATGATCCGCTGGCTTTGTTGCAGTTTCAGCAGGACATCGAAAAAGCGGCGTTTATTGCAGGTGGCGGTAGATTAAAAGCCCCGGCCCAGCGTATGGTGGATTTCTGTACTAATAAATTTTCATCTTCGTTACCTGCCTGCTCTTATCTGCCGGGTATTACCAGCAGCGATTTAAAAACGGTGTTGCCAGCTTTTATACATCGTGCCCTGCAAAAAGCTTTTGTTGAGTTCGGCAAAAAAATGAAGGGGTATTATACGAATGAAGCTGTATTGGTAGCCACCGAATCGCGTACCTCATCACCGGTAAGGATACCAAGAGATCAGGACACCTTACAGCATCCTCAAATAAAAAATCTGTATCCCTGCGGAGAGGGCGCCGGTTATGCCGGTGGTATAGTTAGCGCTGCAATGGACGGGGAAAAAGTAGCTAAAATGATCGCAGCAAAAATACAGCAACGTTTTTGAAAAGAGATTTGTATGGCCTGCTATGTACAAAGCTTTTTTGAAATTTCGTGCTAATTACAGCATAAGGGCATCGTAGCATTAAAAAAAACAGGGACAGCAGCAGATTAAAAACATGCAGCGCAAAAAAAGCTATGAGTTTGTAAAAAACTAATAGCCACAAAAGGATACTCTATTGCTGAGATAACCGGTTTTGCCAGGGTTACAGAAGCTTTGGTAAAAGTTTAAAGCAGGCAAAAATTAAAGCACCCGTAGTACATCCATATTATTTTTTATTACCGCGCAGGATGGAGTAAATGAAAACCACGGTCACTGCCGTTAAAACTTATAGCCAATAGAAATACTTCCCCCAATATTTTTTATGCTGCTCCTTTCATCGCTTACCCCATTATATGCCGGGTCAACGTCAACCAACCCTACCTGGCCGTTCATCTGAAAATAAAAATTATTCCGGAGCTCGTAACCCACGAGCATGTTAGCGCCAAAATCGAAAGGTTTCATATAGGGCATTGTTCTGTTATTGCCAGAGAAGGAACTGGTATCTGCCATTACATCCGCAATATCATTCGTAAATTTAAGTTTACCTTTTACACTAGCCCCGTCAGCTGCTGCTTTCCATCTGCCACCCAGCCCATAAGAAATATACGGGCCTGCGCCGAGCAGCAGATTGCCGTTACCTAACTGAGGTTTAAAAACCAGGTTAACCGGCAGGTCAATATGATAAGACATGAACTTAATATAGTCTACACCATATAAGGCATCGGCAAAACCATCATCGTCCAGCTTAAAGCCTTTGGTAGTGAATAGCAGCGCCGGCTGTAAAAAAAATTTATCAGAGATCAAAACATCGGCTGTACCACCAATATGAAAACCTGGCTGCAGCTTCGTCTTTATATATTCGCCCTCATCTTTCAATAACATCGAGGACAAATTGCCTCCAACTCTTAGGCCCCATTGCACCTGTGCTGAAATTTCAGACCCCGTCGTGAGAAACAGTACCAGCAAAAAGAAGACATACTTTTTCATTCTTGTTTAGTTTTTGATTCAACTCCTTTATTATTTTAATTATCCGGAAATGAAGGTAAATCATTGTAAAATAATGCACTAAAATACTTTATTTCAGTCAAAGCTTCCGTTATGCCGCGAATCAGGGTCGATCTCCTTAATGATTTCCTTTTCGTGGGCAGCAACTACTTTATCGTTATGCAAATGCTGTATAGAGTCTGCGTGTTCTACTTCTACCTGCTCTACCCAAACGGCATACTGGGTAGGAAAAATATTCATACCATTATGAATGCAATATACCCTTGTAAACACAGCACCAAAATAAAGGATAATGGCGGAGTAATATACCCACAACAGTATCACTATAATAGAGCCGGCAGCTCCATAGGCAGAGGTCATTCTATTATGGCCAAGATAATAGCTTATTAAAAACTTACCCAGCATAAACAGGACCGCCGTTACAAAAGCACCTGCGCGCACCGCTTTCCATCTGATACGTGCATCGGGCAGCACCTTAAATATAAGCCCGAATAAAAAAGAAGTGATTAAAAAAGTGATGCCAAGATTAGATAAATAAGCAATCGTTACCTCTGTTTCAGGTATTTGCCGTGTCAGCTGTTCAATAAAGATATCCATCAACCCATTGATAAGAAGCGATACCAGCAATAAAAAACCAAGCGATATGACTACAGAAAATGAAAGCAGCCGGTCTATGATCAGCTTTAGCCAGCCCTTACCCTTTAGGGGTTTTGCTTTTAGCCGCCAGATCATATTAATCGAGTCCTGTATTTCGGCAAATACACTGGTAGCCCCGAATATCAGGGTAACCAGACCTACAATGGTTGAAAAGCTTTTATTAGCAAGGTCGCTTGAAGCATTATTGATAGTAGCCTCAATTTGCCGGGAAGCATCCATACCCACCAATCCTGCAATCTGGTTATATAAGCTTGATTTTACAGAAGAATCATGACCCGATAAAATATCTGCTATCCAAAGCACTACAATAAGCAGTCCCGGAATAGAAAAAATAGTGTAATAAGCCAATGCCGCGCTTAATTTGAAGATGCGCATATCAAAAACTTCTTCTACCGATTGTTTGAGTATGGTCCAGGCTTTTTTCATGTATACTTATTTCAGCTTTTCATTACCGGCATGTCGACCGGCATCGCGGATGGTTTTCTTCTCAAAGTTCCGCTCTAATGCCGCAGTAAGATCAATCCCTGTTTGATTAGCCAGGCAGATCAATACCCACAATACATCTGCCATTTCATCTGCCAGTACCAGCCGTTTCTGATCCCCCGTAGGCTCCTGTCCTTTTTTATAAGACTGCTCGCCATACATACGTGCTATATGTCTGGCAAGCTCTCCTGTTTCTTCAGTAAGGATGACCATATTGGTCAGCTCGCTAAAATACTTTATCCCGATCGTTTTTATCCATTCATCCACCTGCTGTTGTGCGTCAGCTATTGTCATATTTATTCTTTATTTTTTGTATCAATTATTAGGGTTACGGGGCCGTCATTGATCAGCTCCACTTTCATGTCCGCTCCAAAAACACCTGTTTGAACAGTTTTGCCTAAATCTGTTTCTAAACAACGGATCATCTTTTCATATAATGGTACCGCAATACCAGGTTTGCTGGCTTTAATGTAAGACGGCCGGTTTCCTTTTTTGACAGAAGCATGCAGCGTGAACTGGCTCACCAGCAAAATATCGCCCCCGGTATCTTTTAAAGAAATGTTCATCACGCCCGCATCATCATTAAAAATACGCAACTGCACGATCTTCTGGCTCAGCCAACTGATATCTTCCTCAGTATCTGCATCTTCAATACCCAGCAAGATCATTACGCCATTATTAATAGCGGAATGGATATTCCCATCGATAGTTACGCTGGCTTTTGATACTCTTTGAATTACTGCTTTCATTTTATACGTTATACAGAACAGAACAACTAATTTAGAGCGATAATTGAATATAATGAACGTATCAGGAGAAATTATTTTTAAAACCATGCGCAGCGGCGGTAAGGGTGGCCAGCATGTAAACAAGGTAGAAACTGCTGTGCTGGCCTGTTTCCCTGTTGAATCATCTGCTTTGCTTACCGATGAGCAAAAAGCTATTATACAAAAAAAATTAACATCATACATTAATGCGAAAGGATTGCTTCAGGTAAAATCGCAGACTTACCGTACCCAGCTGGAAAACAAAAATGATGCGGTCAGGCGAATAAATGAACTCATTGAAAAATCCCTCCACAAAAAGAAGCCACGTATTGCCACAAAAGCCACGAAAGCATCAGCAGAAAAACGGATAGAGCTTAAAAAAAGGCACAGCAAAATAAAGGAAAACAGGAAAAAATTCAGGAATGATGAATGAGTAAGAATATAAAACCGGTTTCACACACATAATCGTCAGATCCGACAGCATAATGAGGCAAGGTCAATCAAAGAGCTATTATGGCCAGCCACACTGAAGTAAACCACAGGGCTCATGGAAATTTTTTAAAGATAGTAAACCTCAGCACTACTTCCACTAAAAGCCAGGCCAAAGCAGCTATTACAAGCGGTGTAAACATTTCCTGCACTTCCTTATAGCGTATGATCTCTACTTTCGATTTTTCCAGCTGATCAATTTGTCCGTATATGGCCTGAAGTGATGCTTTATCGGTAGCACGGTAATATTTCCCGCCGGTGCTGGTTGCTATACGTCCGAGCAGATCTTCATCAATATAATTCCTTACGGTATTCCCCGATATATCCTTTACCAGTTGCTCGTCAGTGCTGGTAGCAGATCCCAACCCGATGCAATAGACTTTCACATGATTTGCCCTGGCAATTTCCATAGCCATTTCAGGATCAATAATCCTTGTTGGCGGCGCATCTTCTTTCCCGTCTGTAAGTAAAATAACCACCCTGCTTTTACTGGTTCCCTTGCTGATCCTGTTTACAGACATGGCCAGGCCCTCCCCTATCAGTGTACCTGTTTCCAGATAGCCGCCATCCATTATTTTCAGGCTCTGCAGCTGGTTTAAAACGGCATTCCGGTCGGTCGTTATAGGACATTTAGTAAAGGCCTCGCCTGAAAATATTACTAACCCGATACGGTCTACGGGGCGGTTTTTAACAAACTCAATCGCTACTTCTTTCGCCACCAGGAAGCGATAAGGCTTTACATCCGAAGTGCCCATACTGCCGCTTACATCCAGGCATAAAACAATATCGATACCCTCTCCTTCTGCACGGCTTTTTCCGGTTTGATGCTGTGGACGTGCAAGCGCCATTACCAGGCAGGTAACCGCAAGCATCCTGCACACAAAAGGCAAATGGCGGAACCGGGTTCTGAAAGTAGCAGGAATGTGCGCATTTACAGCGGAAGCCATAACAGCGCCCTTATCCCTGCCTTCGTTTTTGATATACCGCCCTATCAAAAACGGGATAATGCCCAGCAGTATAAAATTTTCCGGCCATATAAATACAATATTTTTTAACCAGTCGTAGATCATTTTTTATTTTATGAGCTTAGTGCTACTATCAACAGCTTTGCGTCGCACTCTTGTACACCTGTGAATGAAAGCAAGTAACGATATTTATTTGTCGTTTTAAAGAACTTACCTACCGCAGGCAGGCTTGATTTTCCTGTTATTTGTGCCTCAATATGATAATCAAGAAGCCTTTGGGGTCAGCCTCCCGGTTTATTTTTTAATCCGCTTTCTATATCACTAATAGCCGCTTCCACCACTTCAAAAGCAGAGGCAGCTTCATTGTCTGCAGGGTCATACTTTGCAAACTTTACAAGTTCGCAAAGATATAATACCTGTGAAAGACGGTTATACCCCGCCTCATCTGATATCAAAGATTTGATCTTTTCTACAAGATCAGCTGTCGTTTGCTGCAACGAACTGATGCCCGTTCGCTCCAGGATATAAGTTCTGAAAATTTCTACCAGCTGTGTATAAAAGCGCTGCTTATCAGGACCGCGCTGCTTCAGCTCCTGCAGGCTTTGCATCGCTTTTCGGTACGCCGTTCCGGCAGCAATTATCTTTGTGTCGGCTCGGGCCTTCCCAGGTGGTGTTGCCCAATAAATCACCAGTACCAGCAGGATCAGTATAGCGGCGATCATGTACCACCAGCGGTCAATACCAGCATCTATTTTAAAAGGCACATCCTTTATTTCCTGTACATCATGATAAGGCTGCCGGGGATCAAAATTATCGGTAAACACCACATCTATTAAAATACTGTTAGTTTTTACAAAAGGTCTCAAAGTAAATTGTGGTATTACCCACCTGCCGGAATCAAAACTGGCAAGCTGATAGTACTGGTGATAAACCGTGGTATCGCCCTTTTGCAATACTTTAAAGCTGTCTTTTATAATAAACTCGAAATGTGGGATACTGTCCACCTTAAAAGCCGGCGCCTTGGCACCATGCAGCGTTTTTACTTCCAGTGTAAGCCATAACGGTTCTCCCAACAGCACTCTTCCCTTATCTGTAAAGGCCCGTACAGCAACAGGTTGTGCATAAGCAGCCGAAAACAGCAGCACAGACACCACAACCAATATTCCTGCTATATATGATCGTATATTTTTAAGATAGTGATTTTTATTTGATGCACATTCTTTCAAACCTTTCAACTTTTAAACCTAAATTTCAATTATTTAATCCTGCTCTTAAAAAACCGTTGTAATACCTTTACATAATCATCACCGGTTTTTATATGTAACAGGTCACTACCGGATTTTTTAAAAACATTCAGGCAGTACTCTGTAGCTTTAAAGAACTGCTCTTCATATTTTTTGCGTACAAAGGCGCTGCCGGTATCCACCCACTGTGTAAGCCCTGTTTCCGCATCCATTAACTGCATTAAGCCTGCATCAGGCAGGGCCTGATCCATCTGATCATATATCCTGACGCCTATCAGGTCATGCTTCTTCCCGGCCACACGAAGCGCATCTTCATAGTTGGCATCAATAAAATCACTCAGCACAAAGGCAATGCTCGATTGCCTGATGGCATTTGTAAAATACTTCAGTGCGGCGCTTAAACGGGTACCTTTACCTTTTGCTTCAAGGCTTAATATTTCACGGACAATATATAAGGCATGCTGCCTTCCCTTCTTAGGAGTAACATACATTTCTACCTTATCGCTGTAAAAGATGGCGCCCACCTTATCGCCATTGCTTACAGCAGAAAATGCAAGAACGGCTGCTATTTCGGTGGCCACATCCCTTTTCAAACCGTAATGCGTACCAAATAAAGAGCTGTTGCTGATATCCACCAGCAGCATTACGGTAAGCTCCCGCTCCTCTTCAAATATTTTACTGAAAGGATGGCCGAACCGTGCGGATACGTTCCAGTCGATAAAACGTACATCATCGCCCGCTGCATATTCTCTCACTTCTTTGAAAGACATGCCTTTCCCTTTAAAAGCGCTATGATACTCGCCGGAAAACAGGTCTTTTGCCAGCTTCTTGCTTTTAATTTCAAGCTCACGTACTTTTTTTAATATTTCGGATGTGGAACGCATTTATTTAGTTGACAGATGATAGATGACGGATGACAGCTATTTAAGGGTTGATCTTTCATAATAGTTGATAAGACCATTTAGTATCTTAACAGATTCATCAATCATACCTGTGAATGGCTCAAACTCCGGTTCACTAATAATTTCTACCATTACAGCAATATTAAGATCATGAAAAAACAATATACCTGTTATGCGTCAACTGTCATCTCAATTACGGAACATTCACCTTCCCTAATATTTCACTGATAATATTTTCTACATCAATGTTCTCGGCCTCGGCTTCGTAGGTAAGGCCAATACGATGCCGCAATACATCATGTGCAATGCTTCTTATATCTTCCGGTATTACAAATGCCCTTTTATTTAAAAATGCCTGGGCTTTTCCTGCAAGCGCCAGGTTAATGCTGCCCCGAGGCGAAGCGCCATAAGCAATTAAAGGCGTTAATTGCTGCAATTGATACCGGTCCGGATAACGCGTTGCAAAAACAATATCAAGTATATACTGTTCTACTTTTTCATCTAAGTAAATATCCCTTACCAGATCTCTTGCATACAGCACATCCTGCACCTGTACTACAGGCTTTATCTCCGGCATTTTTACCGATTGCACATTAGACCTTAATATAAGCTGCTCTTCCTGCATTTCAGGATAGCGCACAATCACCTTCATTATAAAACGGTCTACCTGCGCTTCTGGCAAAGGATAGGTGCCTTCCTGTTCCAGCGGATTTTGCGTAGCCAAAACCAAAAAAGGCTCCTCCAGCCGGTAAGTGGTATCGCCAATGGTTATCTGCCTTTCCTGCATAGCCTCTAAAAGCGCCGATTGTACCTTTGCCGGAGCCCGGTTAATTTCATCAGCCAAAATAAAATTGGCGAAGATGGGGCCCTTCTTTACCACAAAATCGTTCAGCTGCTGGTTGTACATCAGGGTTCCTATTACATCAGCAGGCAGCAGGTCGGGCGTAAACTGGATGCGGCTGAAATTGGCCTGTATAGCAGTTGCCAGCGATTTTATAGTTAATGTTTTGGCAAGGCCCGGCACACCTTCTAGCAGCACATGCCCGTTACTTAATAAACCTGTCAGCAGGCGATCCAGCATGTGGGCCTGCCCGATGATGATATGTCCAACCTCATCTTTCAGCTTATCAACAAAACCGCCCGCGGCCGCTACTTTGTCATTTAAAATCTTAATATCTGCTGCTGTTCTATTCATTATGAATCATTAATTACTGATTATTCATTGCCAATCAACTCAAATATTTTGCCACAATAGGAATCCGTCTTCCCACACCAAATGCCTTATAGCTCACTCTTATAATAGGACAAAACTGGTTGCGCTTATATTCGTTCAGGTTTACCATACGTAAAATACGCGCCACCAGCTTCTCATCCAACCCCTGTGCCACCAGCTCTTTAGGTCCCTGCCGCTCTTCTATATATTTAAAAAGAATCGTATCCAGCTCATCATATTCGGGCAGGCTGTCGCTGTCTTTCTGATCGGGCCTCAATTCTGCTGATGGCGCTTTCATTAAAATGTTACCGGGTATCATCTCCTTGTCCCGGTTGATATACCGGGCCAGGGCATATACCTGTGTTTTATACACGTCTCCCAGAACGCCCAGACCGCCGGCCATATCTCCATATAATGTACCATAGCCTGTAGCAAGTTCGCTTTTATTGGAAGTATTTAAAAGTATATAACCAAGCTTGTTAGCGATGGCCATTAATAAATTCCCGCGGGTGCGGCTTTGTATATTTTCTTCCGCCACACTGAAAGGCAGGTCTTTAAATATAGGGCTCAGCTGTGTTAGAAACGCATCATAAATATCTTTTATGGCAATGATATCGTACGGGTTACCCAGGTTCTGGCTTAGCTGCTCTGCATCACTTACAGAATGCGAAGTGGAATACTGAGATGGCATCAGCACCGCACGCACATTTTCTTTTCCCAATGCTTTCACTGCAAGCGCAATGGTAACCGCACTATCAATGCCCCCGCTGGATCCTATAATGGCCTTTGTAAAGCCCATCTTGGCAAAATAATCTTTTATACCCAGCACCAGTGCCGAATAGATTTCTGCAATGTTAATTTCATCTGTAAGATATTCCAGCACATCTTTACCAAAGCCCACTTCCGATGAAGCAAAGTACACGGTGGTATCGGCTGTGCTTTCCGGTGTTTTATTCAACAGGTCATCCAAATCAAACACTTTAAAATCTTCCTCAAAATATTTCAGTTCTCCTGCCTTATTACCTGCATCATCATAAACAAGGCTTCCGCCGTCAAACACGATCTCTGTTTGCGATCCTACAGCATTGCAATACAGCATCGGCAGGTTGTACTTTAAGGTATGCGCTTTTACAATACTGTTGCGCACCACGTCCTGCGCATAGTTATAAGGAGAGGCTGAGAGATTAATGATCACATCAGGGCTAAATTGAATCAACTCTTCCATAGGTGTAATACGGTACAGCGGGTTGCTGCCCATATTCCATATATCCTCGCAAATGGTTACTGCGAGCTTTTTACCCATAAACTCTAATACATTCCAGCTGTAAGCCGGTTCAAAATAACGGCCTTCGTCAAATACATCATAAGTAGGAAGAAGGGTTTTATGTACTTCTCCCTTAACTTTTTTTTCATGCAATAAAAAAACGGCGTTGAAAAGGTCTTTACCTAATGGATTGGGATTTCGTGCAGGCGCTCCCACCAGCACTCCTATGGTATCGGCCTGTTCCCGTATGGCATCAATAGCGGCGTAGCACTGGTTAATAAAATCATCGAATTCCAGGAAGTCGCGGGGCGGATACCCGCAAATACATAATTCGGAAAAAATGACCAGGTCAACACCTTCAGCTTTTGCCTGCTGAATTGCGGCGATAATTTTCTGAATATTCGCTTCGAAATTGCCAATATGATAATTTTGTTGTGCTAATGCAAATTTCATTTATTCTGTTTTATTGTTGGTAGCCCGATAATTTATTCCGTCGCGGCAAAAACGTTCTATACTATAGTATAATACTTACAAATGTAGCCTTCTGTCTATAAAAAATACAGCGCTTTGCAAGGTTTTAACATCCAGCTTTTTATAACATTTTAACAAATGCTTAAAAATTCAGGATGTGAAATAAATTTTCCCTTGCTGCCACCCTTTCTCCTACTTTTGCATCTTATATTACGGGACCGTCATTTTCGGCTTGTTTTTTGTTTCTTTAGCTAGTCAAAAAAAATAATTGAATGAAAAAAATATTTGTAACAGGCTTATTTATATCTGCTTGCATGACTGTATTAGGGCAAAGCACTATTTCCTCAGAGCGCCAGCGGGCAAGAAATTTCATGCAATCGGGCGACCTGGACAATGCTGTGCTGGTGCTTACCAAAGCCAGCGAGGCCAATAAAAACGATATGGAACTGCAGAAAGATCTTGCGTTGGCCTATTATTATAAAAAAGATTACCCCAAATCGTTAGAAATTATCAAAGCAGTGATTGCCAGTCCTGATTGCGACCCGGCAGCTTACCAACTGGCGGGTAACATTTACAAAGCCCAGGAAAACTACAAGGAAGCAGAAAAAAATTATAAGGACGGCTTAAAAGATTTTCCCAACAGCGGGCCTTTGCATAATGACTATGGCGAATTGCTGGATATCTTAAAAAACCCGGCAGGTGCTATTGATCAATGGCAAAAAGGAATGCAGGTAGCCCCTTCTTATGGAGGCAATTACTACAATGCCGCCGTTCATTATTATAAACAGCAGGATGACAAGATCTGGGCGATCATTTACGGAGAAATTTATGCTAATATGGAAAGCCTTAACCCTAAAGCCAACAGCATCAAGAAAATGGTTCTGGACGCTTATAAGCAAAAACTTTTCATTTCAAATAATTTAAAAGCTGATGCAGCCAACCAGAAAAATGCTTTTGCAAAAGCTGTTATAGAAACTTTCGCTAAACAATCCGGTATATCTGCACAGGGAATCACGCCCGAGAGCCTGGCAATGATACGTACCCGCTTTATACTTGACTGGAACACTTCTTATGCTAAAGAATTTCCTTTCCGCCTGTTTGATTATCACCAGCAGCTAATGAAGGACGGGCTATTTGACTCTTATAACCAGTGGATGTTTGGACCGGTAGATAACCAGTCTACATTTGAACAATGGGTAGGGGCGCATAAAGAATCGTACGATAAATTCACCGCTTTTCATACCTCGAGGATTTTTAAAATGCCTGCGGGACAAGTGTATTCTGTGAAATAAAATTCCCGAAATAACGCTGTAACCATCTGCCTAAACGCAGGTGGTTTTTTTATGTATTCTATTCATAGCCCCGGCTCTTTCTTTCTTAACATTTTTTCTTAACTTGTCTACCTAATAATTATTTGCTGTATGGAGTATCCGGGATACCGATTATTTGATGCCATAGCTTACCAACTTGAGCATTTTCCAAAAACCGATATGCTCAATGCCAAAGAAAAAGGCCGGTGGAGATCTTATGCCACACAGGAAGTAGCCGACCTTGCTGACCGGCTTTCAGCAGGTCTTTTAGCCAAAGGAGTGAGCGGCAATGACTTCAGCCCCGAAGGAAGCGATAAAATAGCCATCATCAGCAACAACCGTCCTGAATGGCTGATCACTGATTTTGCTACTCAACAAATCGGCGCGATACTGGTGCCTATGTACCCTACCACCAGTTCGCTGGAGCTGGAATATATACTGAACGAATCGGAAGCTAAATATATTTTTGTCAGTAATGAAGAACTACTCGAAAAAGTACGGTTACTGAAAAGCAGCTTTTTAAAAGGCATTTATACTTTCGATAAAATAGAGGGGGCGGCCCATTTTACCGAGTTGTTAGAGCTTGCGAATGACGGGTTATTGCAACAGGTAACCACTACAAAACAGCAGGTACCCAATACGCATTTAGCCACTATTATCTATACCAGTGGCACTACCGGGAAGCCAAAAGGTGTAATGCTAAGCCATAGTAACATTGTAAGTAACGCATTTTTTTCAAAAGCCAGCTTCCCGTTCCCTGATCAGCCCCAGACCAAAGTACTGAGCTTTCTTCCGCTCAACCACATATTTGAGAAAATGGTAAGCTATATATACCTGTTCAGCAGCATATCTATTTATTACGCCGAAAGCCTGGAAACAATTGCAGATAACCTGAAAGAGATAAAGCCCGATGGTTTTACCACTGTTCCCAGGCTCCTTGAAAAAGTATATGAGAAAATAATGGCTAAGGGTAAGGAGCTGAGCGGCATCAAAAAAATGCTTTTCTTTTGGAGCGTAGGGCTGGGCCTTAAATATGATAACCGTAAGCCGTTGTCTGCTTTTTATAGATTCAGGCTGAATATTGCCCGCAAGCTGGTCTTCAGCAAATGGCGTGAAGCCCTTGGAGGCAACATTAGCTTTATTATTACAGGCGGGGCGGCAGCATCGGAAAAGCTGCTTCGTATTTTTAACGCGGCAGGCATTCCCATTTATGAAGGTTATGGCCCTACCGAAAACAGCCCTGTAATCTGTGTAAACCGTAAGCAAAACAATGAAACTTATTTAGGCACCGTAGGGCCTCCTGTAGAAGGCATCGAAGTAAAGCTTGCAGCAGATGGCGAAATACTGGTGAAGGGGCCCAGCGTGATGCAAGGCTACTATAAGCACCCGGAATTAACCCGTGAAGTTATTATAGACGGGTGGTTGCATACAGGTGACATAGGAGCCATCATAGAAAACCGCTTTTACAAAATCACCGACCGTAAAAAAGAGCTGTTTAAAACCAGCGGAGGTAAATATGTAGCGCCGCAACCTATTGAAAATAAAATGAAGGAAAGCAAGTTTATTGAACAGATTATTGTACTGGGAAGCGAAAAAAAGTTTGTAAGCGCATTGATCGTTCCCTCTTTTTCGGCAATTCGGCATTGGATGAAGGAGCACCATATTCCTGACATGAGCAATGACGATATAGTAAAAAATCCTAAGGTGCATGCACTTTTCCGTTCTGTGCTGGACCACTACAATGTCAATTTCAATCATGTAGAGCAGATCAAAAAGTTTGTGCTGCTGCCTAAAGAGTGGAGTGTGGAAGGCGGAGAAATGACACCCAAAATGAGTCTCAGGCGTAAAATGATCATAGAAAAATATAGCGCAGATATTGAAAAAATATACGAAACAGTATAAAAAACACTGATCGATTTTCCGGTTAAAAATCCGGCCGGGAAATCAGCACTCCTGTTAGCTACATTTTTTCATCGTGCTTTTTAGTAGCATGCTCCTTATCTTCTTTACTCTCCATTACTTTACTGCCTTTTTGCATTAACGAAGATACCGGGCCTTCCATTTTTTCCTGGGGATCAGTTTTACCCAACGTTTCGGGATCGGGCTTTACAGGAGCATCCTGATGATCTTTATTTTCCTGATCCTTTTTTGCATTTTTATTATCCATAGCTAAAAATTTAAATCGTTAAATAATAATACAATAGTATATGCATTCTTATATTACAGGCAATTATCATACCTGTTCTGTTATCTCTCAATACTTATAAGCACATCACCTACCTGGCTGCCAGAGGCCATATTGCTTTTATTGATTATAATGGTATAATTCCCCTTCTGCCTGGCATCAAAGGTAAGCTGCTGGCCAAAAGGCCCGTCTGTACTGCCATCCGGCATTACTACCTGGCTGATCCTGATATTGGCACCGGGTTTACCAGGGCTGATGCTTACATTCAGGAGGCCGGGATCCAGGTCAGTGAGGGTTATGTGAACGGACTGTGTTTCAGCAACTATTGTTTTATTCAGTTTTACAGGTAATGTTGCGGCAGGCACAGCTACCTCTATAACGTATTCCACGGGGAGAACAGCAGATACTGTATCTGCCTCAGTAATACTATCCAGCACTATAGCGGTATCTTTTAACTTTGTTTCAGCAGCTACCGTATCCCCCTCATCAGACTTATTAACCCTTGATGAATTATTGCAGCTTATAAGAAGCGCAAACACAGCAGCATATAACAATACATATTTCATCCGTATGTTTTTTTATCCGCCTGGGCGGAGATTTTTTGTCAGGTGAGTACTCATATATATCCTATCAGGATTTTCATGAGCGTTTCATAATAGGAATATCATGCAAAAAAGTTGCCAACAAAAGCCGGCAACTTTATTTCAAACCAACAAAACTAAGCTTTTACTGGGCGCCCGGTGTGGCTCCGCCCTCTCCTGTGCGCCTGTTCTCTTCTTCCAGCCCCGTTTTACGCTGCCTTGCAGCTTTTACCTGCGAACTGCCAAAACGGTAAGTAAAATTAACTTTGAACTGGCGCGACTCCCAATTGGCGCCAATGCGATTTACCGCCCCGGCATAATTAGCATCGCCCCTGAAATGCATCGTTTTAAAAATATCGCTCACACTTGTTTTAATCGTGCCTTTTCCTTTAAAAACGCTTTTTTGTAATCCTGCATCTACAAAACCCATTGATTTACTCTGGAATATACCCTGCCATATTGATGGAGAAACATACAGACCGGTCAGCTCCGCTGTCCAGGTTTTAGCAAACTTATAGCTGCCCTGGGCGTAGAGAACATAGCTGAAAACATCCTCCTTCACATCCCTGCCTGCCCCACCAAAATTCGCTTTATATACGGAGTAATTGGAATTAAGATTTGTAAACACAGTCAATGCTTTGTAGTTGAACGGATAGCTTATGTTCAGGCTTACCACATCCTGCGTAGCCAGGTTTCGCGTTATCTGGAACGATTTACTCTGTTCTATCGTATCGAGTATTTGCGCAAACATATCTTTTATATGGCTATAATTCAACGTGGTATTCAGCTTGTATTTAAAAGTATGGGTAAGGCCAAAGCTATTGGTATACTGTGGCGTTAAATAAGGATTTCCCTGCTGGTAGGTATAATCGTTAAGCGCAAATCTGAAAGGATTCAGATTACTATAATTCGGCCGGTCTATACGGCGGCTATAGGTAACGCTCCATTGGCTCATAGGATTTTTGTTAAAAGTGAGGGCAGCACTTGGAAAAAGATCTGTATAATTTCTTTTAACCGTTGAATCGCTGGTTACCTCGCTTGTGGAGATGCCTTTAGAATAAGTATTTTCGGCTCTTACGCCTACCTGTATCATGAATCCTTTAAGCTGGCGGTTATAGTTTACATACAGCGCATTTACATTTTCAGAGTAATCAAATACATTGGAATTCTTCCGGTCCGGTACTTCTGTGCTACCGTTCGCATCATACCGGTTGAAATGATTAAATGTTTCAACAAAGCCGATTTTGGTTCCATAAGACAGCTTTCCTTTCCAGGCATTTTGCTCGTAGTCTGCTTTAAAAGAGTAAATATTGATGTCTGTAGGGGTAATCATCCGGTATATATTGCGAGACAGCTCTGCTGAATAATCGCCATTATAATAAATATTAGGTACATACTGGTTGGTATAATTCTCATAGCGGCCATAATCAAGATCCATATTTAACTGATGGCCCAGGGTATCTGCATACCTGTAATTCACATTGGCATTATAGTTCTTCCGGTCTCCTTCCATTACCGGGTTCGCTTCCAGGATCCGGAGCGGAGAAGCATCGCCTCTTCGTGTAATAGTCATGCCTCCGCTGGTACGATTAGTATTATCACTGAGATTACCGCTCAAAATAACCCCTAAAGTATTTTTACTGTTGATATAATAATCCATACCGGCTTTAAATCCATGCGCCGCTCTTTCACCCTTCATCTCAGAAAGCTGGTTGAAAACAGTGTCCGCTATCTCCCTGTATAAAGAAAGGGTGTTGTAGTTCAATCCCCTGCTATAATTATAATTTCCGAAATAATTGGCTTTTTTGCTGCGGTGATTTAGCGAAAATCCGCCATTGTATTTAGCATAAACCCCCACATTATAGCCGGCAGTAACGGTACCATTGGTACCTAACGCCTTATCTTTTTTTAATTTAATATTGATAATACCCGCATTACCAGATGCTTCATACCTGGCAGAGGGATTAGTAATCAGCTCAATACTTTCAATACTGGATGACTGAAGGGAGCGAAGATAATTAGCCAGGTCCGTACCTTTCAAGGGACTGGGCTTCCCGTCAATATAAACTTCTACGCCGTTTTTGCCAGCCATACTGATGTTGTCGTCCTTATCTACCAGAACGCCCGGAGACCGCCTTAATAAATCAATCCCGTCATTGCCGGTTGCATTAATAGTACCTTCCACATTCACAATCATCTTATCGGCCTTTACTTCAATCAGCGGTTTTTTGGCGGTAACCACCACTCCTTCCAGCTCAGTAGCTGTTTTGGCAAGCACTATTTCTTCTATCCTTTTATCCTCACCATTATAACTAAAAGGCTGGCTGTACGATTTAATATAGCCAAGTGACGTTGCCATAATAAGATAATTCCCTGTATCTATTCCTTCAAATACATACGTCCCGTTTTTACCGGTAGCATTTAATTTAACAATAGAAGAATCCCGGCTGTTGAGTAGTGATACAGTAGCTGCGCTTAGGGCACTGCCCCCCGCATCTTTTACCATTCCGGTGATCTTTTGGGCGTTCAGGTTAGCATACCCTGCTAAAAAC
Organism: Niabella aquatica; assembly: GCF_054779315.1. Taxonomy (NCBI): domain Bacteria; kingdom Pseudomonadati; phylum Bacteroidota; class Chitinophagia; order Chitinophagales; family Chitinophagaceae; genus Niabella; species Niabella aquatica. Next base: position 149,682 of record NZ_BAAGYM010000016.1, on the reverse strand, counting down.
ACCAGGCACATTAGATTTTTTATAAACATTGGTTTTCGAAATTTGATGCAAACTTATGCGCTACCCTACATGCAGGAAAACACTTGCCGCTCAACGGTAAAAAAAATCCGGTGAATGGTATATTAAAGCGTGTAAGCTGTTTTTACAGATTAATTACCTCCGCTACCCACCCGGCTTTGCTCATCACCCGCACCACCTGTTCTGCGCCTGGCAGGTGCTGCACCGTTTTTACCAAATTTATAAGCAAAGGAAATATTAAACTGCCGGCTATCTCTCCTGCGGTCATTAAAGATATTGATGTCTACATCAGCATAACGGGAATATCCGCTAAAATTCTGTGTTCTGAAAATATCTCTTACCCCGAGTTTCACCGTTCCGTTTTTCTTTAATACTTGTTTTGAAATGGCCGCGTTCATTCCGCCCATAGGCCTGCCAATGATCAGCCCCTCCGAGGGATTACTGACGTACCAGCCACTAATTTCCCCTGTCCATGTTTTTGCGAAACTGAAACTGCTGCTCATATTCGCGTCTAATACATTTATATTAATTTTTATCGGCGTGTTTTTAGCGTCTTCAATGTATAATCCCTTATACTGGTTATTAAATACACCGCTGTACAGGCTCAGGTTCCACCATTTTACAATTTGCTTATTTACTGAAACAGAAGCACCCCATTGCCTGCGTGTACTCAAGTTCTCTGTTGTTTGAAAGGCCGTCTTCTTTTCTGTATTCTGTTTTAGCAGCCGGGTGATAATATTATTTGTTCGTGTATGGCTGACAGTAAAAGACAGGAAACGGTTGAACGTATGAGTCACTTCCACCCTGTTAGAAAATTCCGGTTGCAGATAGGGGTTACCCTGGCCATAAGTAAGAGAATCTATAAAATAAACAAACGGGTTCAGGTCATTATAATCGGGCCGCCTTATTCTGCGGCTGTATGCAGCGCTTAGCTGGTTTTTATCATTAATGCTATAAGCTATACCTGCATTGGGGAACAGGTTGGTATAATTTCTTTTAAACGCAGAATCGCCCTGCTGCTGTATGCCTTTTGTATAGGTATTTTCCACACGCAACCCTGCTGTAAACTCCCACTTCTTTATATGCTTTGTTAAGATGGCATAAGCTGCATTAACGTTTTCCCTGTAAATAAAATGATTCGTTCTCTGCTCATCAACATACCAGCCGGTACTGGTATCCCTTTGATATAAAACATTGTTATCGGTGTTTACAAAGCTGGTTTTAATACCCGTTTCCAGTTTTGTATTTTTATTGAACGGATGTGCATAGTCTGCCTTACCGCTGTATATATTGATAATGGAAGGCAGTACTCCGTTAAGCATTACTGTTTTGCCCTCCTGTGTGTTATCAGGTTTGTACACGCTTGTTGTAAGAGCGTTACTGCTGCGATTATGATAATAACCCTGATCCAGGTCAAAAGATACTTCTCTTCCCGCCGAATCAAATGTATGTTTATAGTTCAGATTCGTTGTAATATTTTTTGCACGCCCTCCATTGTAAGCCTTTGATCTTAATACATTGTTCAGGTTATTAGCGGCATTATACAGTTCGGAGGCGCTTTCTTGCCAGTTATTCCATGGATTTATATTACCACTTACCACTACACCGGCCACATCTTTGTCGGTAAAATAATAATCCATTCCCATTTTGCCGTTATGCCAGGAACTTTTATTATGACGTTGTGTAGTTTGTTTGGACGAGCCGCTGAAAGCGGCTTCCCTATAAAAATTCCTGTTAATATTCATAATGCCCCAGCTTTCCCATGCACCACCGTTATAGCTGCCAAACAGGTTCACTTTTTTATTGCGCAGATTAAAATTAGCCCCACCATTATACTTGGGATATAATCCCTGCACATAATTCAAATTCATATTTCCGTTCATCCCTCTTATCGTTCCTTTTTTAGTTTTAATGTTAATTACACCGGCAGCTCCTGCCGCATCGTATTTTGCCGGGGGATTGGTCATGATCTCAATCTGGTCAAGACTGCCAGCCTGCAGGCTTTTTAAAAAAGTTGCCAGGTTTTGTCCGCTCAAATAAGTGGGCTTGCCATCAATTAATATCAAAACACCGCCTTTCCCCTGCAGGCTGATGTTATCATCATTATCCACAGATACGCCTGGTGATTTTTGCAATATCTCTAATACATTCAACCCTGCATTAGAAGGCGAAGCATCCACATTTACAACAGTTTTACCGGCTTTTACCTCAACCGGTGGTTTTTTGGCTGTTACTACAACGCCGGCCATTTGTGTACCTGTTTTCTCCAGTGCTACATTCTGTTTGCTATCTGTACTATGATTAAATACCGGGGAAAAAGTTTTTGTATAGCCCACGCTGGTAACCTGCAGCAGGTAATTGCCGGATATAATATTATCGAACCGGTAAAGGCCTTCCTTATCGGTTATATTCATTTTAACTAATGCAGAGTCGCTTGCTTTTAATAACGCAACGGATGCCCCCGGTAATGGTTTAGACCCTGTATCTGCTATTTTCCCTGTAATAACCTGTGCTTTTGTAATTACAGTAGCTGTAGTAAAAGAAAGTAGTAAAAAAAGTAATCGCATAAAATCGGTTTGTATATAACAAAACTACCCTGCAGCGTTGCACCCTAAAAGCTTTTAGCGGTAAATGGTATAAAATGCCTGCTGAAAGTGATAAAATACTATTTATACGGGTTGGCAACATAATCTACCTGTTAAATCGTTTAAAACAGATAAATGTTACCAACCATAAAAGATCCGGTAAACAGGGCAATGGAGCCGATACATTTTAAAAAGGCATAAAAAAAGTGATCGTTTCCAAAAAATTCAAAGGTTTTACCTCATATTTGTACTTCAAATTAAACAATCATATAGCTATGAGTTATCCTGATACGCTGCGTTATACCAAAGACCATGAATGGATTAAACTGGACGGTAATATTGCCACAGTAGGTATTACTGATTTTGCCCAAAGGGAGCTGGGAGATATTGTTTTTGTAGAAGTAGAAACGATCGGCAAAAAACTGAATGCAAATGATGTGTTCGGTACTGTTGAAGCTGTAAAGACAGTGTCGGATCTTTACCTGCCTGTAAGCGGCATAATTAACGAGTTGAACCCCGCACTTGCCAATGCACCAGAGCTGGTAAATACAGATCCCTATGGCGAAGGCTGGATGATAAAAATGACCGTGGATAATCCTGCCGATGTAGAGGGTTTACTGGACGCAGCTGGCTATGAAGCCGTTACCGGATAATTACATACGACATAAAACAAGTGTTTTGAAAAAACTATTCAACAGTTACTGGCCGGCCATACTTTGGTCGGCCATTGTCATTATATTATTATGCATCCCGGGATCGGACCTACCTGATGAATCTTCATTTCTTGAAATACCTTACTTTGACAAGTGGGTACATTTTGGCATTTTCGCACTTTTTGTTTTCCTGTGGTGCTGGGCCGTCAGCTTAAGAAGTTCTCCTGCGGGGCTTTCAAAAAAATTTATACTCATTGCTATAGCGGGCATACTACTGGGTTATCTTTTGGAACTCGTGCAACGATATTTAATACCTAACAGAGATTATGATTTGTGGGACGTAGTGGCAGACAGCGCAGGCGCTATTACAGGTGTTTTGATCAGCCTTAAAGTATTTATAAAAAAATAGACCCCTGTAGAAACAGGGGTCGCAACCAAAACTAACTGCTTATGAGAAAATTGACTATCTTAAACTTGTACATTTATTAAAACGCACCAAGCTGATTTTTTATTTTACTGAACTTGTTAAAGTAATTTAAAAGATTTAATCTGTTATTTACAGCTATTAAAGAACTTCACTTAATATTTAACAGAAATCATGCCAAAAAGCAGACTCGAAAAAGAAAGTTTACCGGAAGAACCCCTTGATCAGGTCCGCAAGCCCGCCGCTTTTCTGCTGCTCTTGTTGCTGATTTTGGGCCTGCCCTGTTACCACATTCACAATATCACTTAAATCTACCTTGCCATCCCCATTGGTATCAGCACCCAACCGGCCTATCAAACCCTGAAAATCAAACCCGTTGATCTGCGTGTTATCGGGTGCAGCAGGGCTTCCTGTTAAAGATGCCACCAGATTATTTAAATCAAATCCGTTATCTGCAGGATCATTGCTTCTTGTTTTGCTAACCAGACTGCTTAAAACTCCCGGAATAATATTATTGGCTATGCTATTTGCAACAGCAGGATTCAGGTTCATCTTTTTTACCAGGTTATTCGCTAAATGGCCTATCATCATACTTACCATAGGGTTGGAGCGCATTCCATTACCACCATTGCTATCGGGTCCCTGACCACCGCCGGTAAACATTGAAATAATACTTTGCAACCCTCCGCCGCTCAGTATATTTTGAAAACCACCGGTTATGGTATTAGCGGCCTCCATCATTACGGCATTATTTTCACTATCAGGCACTTCAGGGTTTTGCACAACAAATTGTTGTCCCTGCTGCTTTACGAGGTCTAAAATCTGTTCCAGCATAGAATTTGTTTATAGTTGTTGAAAATTAAAAGCAGCTATAGATGATATCGGATATTGATTGAAATCGAGCAGGTAATTTCCCGAAATAAGGTCAGCCGTAATATTCACCGGTTATTCTTTTTTTCGCTTTTCCACCATTTCAACCCAATATATCCTATTACCAGTAAAGGTATAAATGCCAGGTAAATAATGCCACTGTTCAGGCCAGAAGCCGGTCCGTCACCTAACTGCTGGGCAGTTTTAGTACAAATGGAACATTGCGCAAAAGCCGCAACACGCAACAATAAAACAGCAACCAATAAAGCAGCACCCTTTATCATACTGCAAAGTTACGATTTTACGTAATCAAAGGGAGGTAATTGTTTGGTTGAACAATGTTAAAAGACGCTTCGGGATAGGCTTTAGAAAAAGCGCCTGTTGTTTTTTACTTTGCTCCTTCTATTCGCAATAAAATGCCTGGGAGGCACTCCCGTTCTTTCAAAATGCTTTCAGTATCTCATCCTCCCCATTCAGCCAAAGGCACTGATCGCCGGAATGTTGCCGTACTTTTAGTAATAATTCTGTTTTGTAAATACGATGACTGCACTCTATTTATAGGGACATAAAAAATCCCGGTATAAGCCGGGATTTTTGTATAAAATAATATTTTACAGTATATTATGCTTCTGCAGCCATTTTCTTGGCCTGCCGGTTACGTTCTATTTCATCTAAAATTACTTTACGCATGCGGATGAAATTAGGCGTTACTTCAATACATTCATCGTGCTGTATATATTCCATGCACTCTTCCAGTGTCAATAAAGTTTTAGGAGCAATGCGCGTAGCATCATCGCTGCCGCTGGCACGGTGGTTCGTTAGTTTCTTTTCTTCCGTAGCATTCACCACCAGGTCGCCGGGCTTAATATTTTCCGCAAGTATTTGTCCTGCATACACTTCATCGCCCGGGTCTACAAAAAAGGTACCCCTATCCTGCAGTTTATCAATTGAGTATCCGGTTGTTTTTCCCTGGTTTTTTGAGATTAAAACACCATTGTTCCGGCCGGGAATATTCCCTTTCCAGGGCTGATAATCGTTAAAACGGTGCGCCATTACTGCTTCACCGGTAGTTGCCGTGAGCATTTGCGTACGCAATCCGATCAGACCGCGGGAAGGAATATCAAATTCCAGGTGCTGCATTTCGCCTTTGGTTTCCATTACCAGCATTTCACCTTTACGGCGGGTAACCAAATCAATCACCTTGCTCGCGAATTCTTCAGGCACATCCACTACCAGCGTTTCATAAGGCTCGTATTTTTTGCCATCGATTTCTTTCACCAGCACCTGGGGCTGCCCTACGGTAAGCTCGTAGCCCTCCCTGCGCATGGTTTCTATTAACACCCCTAAGTGCAGGATTCCCCGGCCATATACCAGGAAGCTTTCACCGCCTTCGCTTTCTTCAACGCGTAACGCCAGGTTTTTCTCCGTTTCTTTGATTAACCGGTCGCGCAGGTGGCGGCTGGTAACGAATTTTCCGTCTTTGCCATAAAAAGGGGAATTGTTGATACCGAACATCATGTTCATAGTGGGTTCATCTACACTAATGATAGGCAATGCCTCCGGATTCTCGACATCTGCAATGGTGTCGCCAATGTTAAAATCCTCGATACCTACAACGGCACAAAGGTCACCTGCATGTACTTCGGTTATTTTCTTTTTACCCATTCCTTCAAACACATATAATTCTTTTACACGGGTTTTCTTTATCGTACCGTCTGCCTGCACCAGTGCTACCTGCTGGTTTTCTTTTATAGATCCACGGCTTACCTTACCAATAGCAATACGCCCGAGGAAGGAAGAATAATCCAGCGAAGTGATCTGCATCTGTAATGTACCATGATGGATATGTGGTGGTGGTACGTATTTGATAATACCATCCAGCAACGGATTAATATTATCAATTTCAGTTAATGAATCATTGAACCAGCCGTTTTTGCCCGAACCGTAATAAGTAGGGAAATCGAGCTGCTCTTCGGTTGCATCTAAGTGAAAGAACAAATCAAACACTGCATCGTGCACTTCATCGGGGCGGCAGTTGGGCTTATCTACTTTATTGATAACTACAATAGGTTTTAATCCCAATGCCAATGCTTTTTGCAGCACAAAACGGGTTTGCGGCATAGGGCCTTCAAAAGCGTCCACCAAAAGGATCACACCGTCGGCCATTTTTAATACCCGCTCTACCTCACCGCCAAAATCGGCGTGGCCCGGTGTATCAATAACATTGATTTTGAAGTCTTTGTAAGTAACTGCCGCATTCTTACTAAAAATGGTGATACCGCGCTCGCGTTCCAGGTCGTTGCTGTCCATAATCAGTTCACCGGTTTCCTGGTTATCGCGGAACACTTTGGTAGCGTGCAGAATTTTATCTACCAGCGTGGTTTTACCATGGTCTACGTGCGCTATGATAGCTATGTTTCTTAAGTTCATGTACTATATTGATAAGTTGAAAGTTGATGGATTGATAAGGAATTATCAGCCATCTTTCCTTAAAAAGAGCGCAAAGGTACGGCAATTATGGCAAAACAGATTTTTTATGTATGAATTTAGTTACAGGCAGATGCAAGTTAATTTGACCGGTTCTTCTCTTCCTGGTTGCCCACTTTTCTTGAGCTTACCGAAATATTCTTATTTCCAAAGTTATAGCTTATGGATAGCCGCACCCCGCGCGAATCATAATATTGTGTGTAAGACTGTTGCACCCCGTCAGCAAAATAGTGAATGGTGTAATAGTCGTCTTTCAGCAGGTCATAAAAATTCAGGCCCAGCACCCATTTCTTTTTTGCCAGCAGGTATTTGAAGCCTATATCCAGCGATGAAGAGGTGGTAGTATTATAAAAATTATTCTTTGCCGGGGTATTATAACTGAAAGAAACAGTGGTGAATAGTGTTTGCGCTTTGTTCAATGTAAGCGTATTAGTAGTTGAAAACCAGCCTCTGTACCCGTAATAATAGGGGTTTACCTGCGGAATAAAATTGTGTGTTTTACTGTAGCTGAGATTGATGCCGGAAGTATGCTCCCACCAGGTAAAAAACCGCTTGTTCAGCGAAGAATAAATACCTGCCGACCAGTTCTTATAAAAGTTGAGGCGTTTAAAAATCTGTATATTATTTATGGTATCATGATAAACAAACTGGCTGTACCCGTCCCTGGTATCAGAAAAATAAATATTGGTGTTGAGCATATTGTTATAGCTGTGGTTCATTGAATAATTGTACGTGAAAGACGGCTGCAGGAAAGGATTGCCCTCCGTATAGGAATTGGAATTCATATACGATCTGGCGGGGTTCAGGTACCAGAAAGTAGGCCGGGATATGCGCCTGGAGAAATTTACAGACCAGGTATTTTTTCCACCGGGCTTGTAAAGCAGGTAAACAGTGGGGAAGAGCTTAAAATAATTGCGCAGCACCAGGCTATCTATACTGATGGAATGCCCGCGGGTCTGCGTGTATTCGCCTCTTAATCCGGCTTTGGCTTCTATTTTATCGCTGATCTTTTTATGCGCTGAAAAATAAAGCGCTTCAGTAGTTTCCCGGTATTGAAAAGTATCCCGTTCAGAAAGATAGGCCGGGTTGTTTGGATAATTGTAAAAGAGATCAGCGCTTACATTATTGTCCGTTTGGGTGGTGGCTACTTTAGCCCCATATTCCAGCGTAGCCCATTTGTAAGGCATATAAAAATCCATTTTGGCTGAATAGTTTTGAATATGTTGCATACTGTTGTTTACCACGTATTGGTGCACGATGCTGTCCTGCGGGATAAAATCCAGGTCGGCTGCAAACGAGTTGCTGCGCGGATTTTTATTGTTGAAATAGTCTAAGTCCACAGAAAAATTTTTGCCCAGGGTATCTATTTTCTGATTGTAGTTGAGGTTAACAGACTGATTGTTGGGTTGAATGCCGGTACCTCCGTCAGACACAAACCGTTTTATTAATTTATTGCCTGCAAAGCTCTGCGAAATATTTCTCTCGTCAGTAAAGGGATGGCCGATAGTGTTGTTGCTGCTGTATTGGAACCCTATGGATTTTGCCTTTGTTAAGCTGTATTGAAAATTGAGCATACCGGTAATGCCCTGCCAGTTTGTTTTATTCCTTACCTGGTTGTGCCACAATTCTTCGGGATAATGATAATAAATATCGTTGGTGTATAAAGACGCGCTTTTGCCAATGCCCACATCTGCCAGCAAGGCTATTTTATCTTTCTTATAAGAAAAATTGATACCCGCGTTGCTCTGTGAATAAGTAGTTTGCGTGTAACTGCCGCGCAGCGTGGTGTTCCATGCATCAGATTTTGCCTCTTTAAGCTGTATATTAATCAGCCCGCTGTTGCCCTCTGCATCGTACTTTGATGGAGGTGTGGTAATGACTTCTATTCTTTTGATGTTTGCGGCAGGTATGGATTTTAAATAGCTTACCAAAGCATCGCCGGAAAGCGGAAGCAGTTTATCATTTACCATTACCCTTAAACCTGATTTACCTATTAATGTAATATCCTCGCCTTTTATCTGCACTCTGGGTGTAATGCGTAAAGCATCCATTGCATCGCCACCCAATACGCCAATGGAATTTTCTACGTTAAACACCAGCCGGTCCACCTGCTGCTCTATCAGCGGTTTTCGGGCAGTAACGGTTACGCTGCCGAGGATGTTCTTTTCTTTCACCAGCACTATTTTGTTTAAAGCTGCGGTATCAGGATATTGAAACTGCTTTGTCTGGGCAATATAACCTACTGAAGATACTTCAATGGTATAGCTATCGCCTTTCTTAAAGGGGAAACGCAACCGGTAGTTACCTTTTTCATCTGCGGCTGTATTAATCAATATGCTCTTATCCTGCAATACGGAAATCGTAGCGTAAGGAACCGGAGTGTTTTCTTCGCTCAGCACTTTTCCGGAAATATCAGAATAGGCAAAAGCTATGTCAATGCCCTGGTCTCTGAGTGCGTTGCTGCCAATCACAATCATATCATTGGCACGAGGGGCGTAGAACAAATGCTTAGGTTCCAGTATGGTTTGCAAAATATCAGATACGTTTTTTTTATTGGCATACAGCGTCACCAGCATGGTATCGCTTACAATTTCATCGCTGTAAACAATATTGTACCTGCCTTGTTTTTGTATCCGGGCAAGCACGTTGGGCAGCGGCTGCTCCTTTATATTCAGGGTTATTTTCCGGTGCTGCGCATTTAGCCCGTAGCAAACGCACAAAAAGATGATTGCCAGTAAAAATCTAATTGTCATGTTTTCTGCTGTTATTCTATAATTACCTGGTTGGCCTGTATGGTATAATTGAACGGGTAAGACAGTTTTAAGGCATCTAATGCTTCTTCGAGTGTTTCTTTGACAAACATGCCGCTAAAGCGCTTTTCTTTCAACGCTTCGTTTTGAATTGTTACTGTTACCGTGTACTTTTTTTCAAGCAGCCGGGCAAGGCTTTCCAGCTTTTCTTTCCTGAAGTTTACGGTATCCGGCAATTGTTTTACCGGGACAATGGTGTCTACATTCCTGATATTAAATAACAGATTGGCCTGTTTTTCTGCAGGTGCCAGGAGCTTTTGATTGGGGTTGAGCAGCACTTTATTTTTTTTATTGTACTTATTGATTACTTCTATCAGTCCGCGCACCAGTATTACTTCAATATTTTTGTTGTCCTTATAGGCGTTGACATTAAAAGCGGTTCCTTTCACTTCAATGTGAATATTACCGGCTTCTAACAGTAATCGTACGTTTGGGTTAGATGTTACATCAAAAAAAGCCTCCCCATTTAAAATAATATGCCTTACTGTTTTCCCAAAACCCCTGTTGTAAACAACAGATGAGTTTTTATTCAGCGTTACCTGCGTGCCGTCATCTAATGTAGTGTACAACTTTTGTTCCCCGGACTGAATGGTATCCATTTGCACAGCAGCTAAAGCCGTAGGCCTATGTTTAGCATTAAATAACCAGAAGCCTAAGGCCAGCATAATGAGGAGAACGGCAGCAATTTTTAACAACCTCGGGTAAGCCGTGTTGCGGTAGAATGGTTTTATTTCAGCCTCATGCGACATCCCGCTCCAGGTGGTATCCAGCTTGCTTTGCACATAATCTGCTGTAAGGTCTTCCTGTGGGTGGCCATATTCCGATATTCCCCTTGCTATCTGCGCGTATTCAGCATTTTCAGCAATAGCGGTATTTAGCAGCGCTGCTTCTTTTTCTGAAAGCTCATGGCTGATTTTTTTTGTCAGCAAGGTTATAAAAAGTTTCCTGTCCATTTATGAAACGTTTTTATTTTACATCAATAAAAGCAACAATTTTAAGTTCCTGCCTGCTCCCTTTTGCTGCGGGTTATATCCAATATGATGACTGATTTCGTCCGCCAACGTTTTCACTGCCTTATGCAACTGGGTTTCTACGGTCCGTACGGAAAGACTTAGTATTTCTGCTACTTCCCTGCACTTCAGCCCGTTTTCTTTTACCAGGCGGAAGATAAGCCGCCTTTGCCCGGGTAAAGTTTGAACTGCTTTTTCAATCAGGTATTTTAATTCTTTCAGTTCGATCGGCTGCTGGTGCGTTGCCTGGAGGCCGGCTGATAGTATTTCCTCCTGCTGATAAGGCATTGTTTTAAATTTGAAATCTCTTTTGTAATTCAGGCAGGTGTTTTTAACAGCCGTATAGAAATAAGTTTCCGGAGATTTAATAACTGGTAAAATTTTTCTTTTTTTCCAGAGGCGCATGAAGAAGACAGAAACGGCATCTTCCGCACTTTGCCGGGAGTCTAAAAAGGTTGTTGCAAATTTTACCAGCCGCACATAATATTGCCGGAAGAGTTTATCAAATGCCTGCCGGTCATCCTTTTTTAAATCTTCTATTAAAATACTCACCTCGTGTATATCCATAATATAAACCTGGCAGCTACCGGCCATTTATTTTGGAATTTCCTTTTTGTTGGACACAGAATTTTTTTTAACTACGTACTGCCTGTAATTTTTTTTATAAAAAAAATCCCCTGTCAGTCATAACCACAGGGGATTTAATCAATTTATAAAAGAATAATTAGCTTCTTCTGCTCATTAATATCCTTAAAATATACCAGAACAGTAACATTACAGATGCAAATAATTGCAAAGCTGCCCCTACATATTGACCTGTTGCATATTTATATTTTACCTGGCTGGTCTGGTATAAAATACTGCCTGCTGCTAATGCTACCATTGCCACAGAAAACCACAGGCCCAGATTAAAGCCAAAGATAGCGCCAGCTACAATCAATCCTAAAGCAACAAAACCTCCAATAACCAGTGCTGACCTTAAAAATGAAAAATCTTTATTGGTCATGAAAACCACGGCAGTAAGGCCTCCAAACATAAATAAAGTAATTACGGCAGCCTGCTGCACTACTGCCGCACCATCGCTCATTACCAAAGCGATATAAAGAACAGGTAGAAAAATGATGGCTTCAATCAATACATATAAGCCTAACCCAGCGTATTGCATATTTTTACTTGCTGAAAAAGCAAGCCTGTCGGCCAGAATGCTGGCCAGCCAGAACATACCGATAATGAAAAGCCAGATGAATTTTCCGGAGATCATCTGCAATACGAGCTCCTGCGGAACTGTTCTTAATAAAAATCCTTCAACTACCATAAAAGATAAAATGGCAATAGCCACATGCAGGTAGGTCTTTTTATAGAACACGGCACGCTCTACATCATTAGCTTCGGAAACAAGGATCATGTTATCGTTCATAAATACTGTTTTAAAAGTGAAAATATACAAATTTCATCAAAGGTTCGTCTTGGCCCAAAACAATAATAAATTATTCAAGAGAAAAGTGTATCAATGATACAGGAATTTTAAGAAACCTCTTGTATTATTCCTTGCCTGAACTTTTAATGTCATCGTTCACCACTTTTTTGACCTCTTTTATTTTCCCGTTGCCGCCAAACTCCCACCCTACCGTAATTCTGAAGGCCCGCATATAGTCCCGATTTTTAACAGTTGAAATAAATCCGGGAGCTGAGATATAACTTGTTTGTGGAATGTAAGCAGAAAAAGGATTGGCTGTAGCTATTGTTACAGTGATCTTTGGCTTTACGACTTCCTTTTTAACTGCGAACACATAGTAGAATTTTTGTGTTTTATAACCCTGGATAGTAACCGTGCGGGTATTATATGCTCCAAAGGCCTGCAGGGCATACCTCTGCGGAAGCTTATAAGTGGTATTTACAGTCATATCTGCCGCCCATCCCTTATTGAAAACGTGCCAGGCATTATTCGTGTAATTCAGATAATTTACGTTAAGATTACTATTGATACTCCAACTACTACTGGGACGCAGTGAGGCCGACAGATTGACGCCGTACATAATAGTAGAAGCCATATTTTCATTCCTGGTTACAGCAATTCCCTGATCATTGATTTCTGTAAAATCAACGATCGCATTATCTGTCTGTTTCCAGAAAACCGCTGTGTTCAAAAAAAAGCCCGGTTTTGCCTGGAAGCCATAAGTCATTTCAGCCTGATGCATTTGTTCAGGCTTCAGCTCGGGGTTCCCCACTTCAATATTCCTGGGGTCGCTGGCATTTGCATTCGGGTTTAAATCCCAGATATACGGCCTGGTTATCCTTTGGGTATAGCTCAGGCCCAGCATGTGACTTTCATTTAGCTTTTTGGTAATGTTAAAACCAGGGATAAGGTTATGAAATGTATTTTTAATTTTGGCAGATTGCCTTATAAAATCTCCATATACATCAGTCGCCTCATACCTTATGCCTCCTTCAGCATACCAGTTGTTTTCCCATTTTGCTTTTATGATACCGTATCCGGCCCATATATCCTGGCTATATTGAAAAACATCTGTCCTGCCCCAATCTGTAACAGCTGCTTCACCATTATTTGTTGTTATCACTTCATAATCATTTTTTACATTCCGTAAAATAGCTTTCCCACCGGTTTCGAGGACATATTTGCCCAGCCGATCCAAAGGATGTACATAGTCGGCCTGGAAAGTCCATTCTTCATTCCGGATGGTATTGAAATTTTCTTCCTGGTAAAAAGGGGCGGCTTTACCTGGTTCAAAAAGATAGAACTGATAAGGAGAGCGGGAGCGGGAAGGTGTAAACTGGGTTAAGAGCGTAATCTCCTGGCCCGGTTTTCGTAGTTTCCTGTTAAATCCTATATTCATGTCCGTTCCAAAATATCCCTCCCTGCGGATGATCTGCTGCTGATATGAATTATTTAAAATACCGCTCATGCTATATTCAGCTGTTGTAATAGTGCTATTATCAGGCCATCTGCCAAACCATAAATTTGCGCCGAGGCTCCACTCCGTTTTTTCGTTGGGAGAAAATACTACCGTTATGTCCCCAGAGCCATGCGGCGAACGGTTATTTTTAAAAAGATCCTGAGTTAGCCTGTTACCCCTCATTTCGTTATTCACCTGTACCCGCTCTGTTTGCTGGGCATTTCTAAACTGTAACTGATGTAAATGACCATGCAGAGAAAAGCTCCATTTGCCCCGGTTGGCCGAAATGCGCGGGTTAAAAGCCTGCTCCCGGTTACCACCCACCAGCTCCATCGTTCCGCTAAAATTTTCCCGGTTCTTCTTTGTAATGATATTTATGATACCCGCAGCACCTTCCGCATCATATTTAGCAGATGGCGTTGTAATAACTTCTACTGATTTTATAAGATCTGCAGGCATCATATTCAGTGCATCGGCAGGGCTTCGGGCTATTTGGCCCGAATACTTTCCATCAATCAATATTTTAAGATTACTGTTTCCCCGCATGGATACATTTCCCTGCCCGTCTACATTCAGAACAGGCGCTTTTCGCAAAACATCTGCAGCGGTACCTCCTGTATTACTTACATCATTTTCGGCATTATATACGATCACACCGGGCTTCAATTCAATGATCTTCTTAGAAGCCGTTACCGTTACAGCCTCCAAAACCTTATCACCCGGCATCAACGGTATGTTGCCAATATTCCGGAGGGAACCACCTTCAGCGTTAATGGATATCTTTTTTTCCGAATAGTTCAAAGCAGAAATAATTAAAAACAGTTGGTTACGGGTTCCCATACTATCACTCAATAAAATTTCTCCGTTTTCATTACTGTAAGCAGAAGCCAGCGCGTCCCCGTTTTCTGAAATCAGATATGCAGTAGCATAAATCACTGGCTTGTTAGTAATGCTATCTGTTATTTTCCCACGTACGTCTAACCGCTGGGGTTGTGATAACAGGACAACAGGTAAAAAAAAGAATATACACAATACCGATACTTTCACGCTATACTTTATTTTTTTTGAATGGCTCGTTATTATGAGCGGGATGGTTCTAATATTTCAGTCACTGCAAAATAAAGCACCTGCACTCTCACATCATTTACCAATCAGGAAAAAAAATTACGATATCGGGAATTTTTCAGCGGGCGCTCTAAAAAAGATATAAGCAGGCCAATAAATGTATACCCGGCTTATGTGCAATAAAAACAGACAATGAATAAATAAAAAACGAATAGCCTGATTTTTGACTTATCTTAATGCCAGATTATACCCAATACATCAACAGTATGAACTAAAACAAGACCTGAACACTATTATGGGCCCTGATGAAATCGCTTCATTTTTTAATTCAAACGGATTATTTGAAAAAACAGTCGTTGCCGAGAGAGGATCTTACCTCACAAAGGCAGGCAGTGTGGATACCCACATCTATTTTATTCAATCGGGCGCTGTGTATGCTTTTATCATGGACGGAGATGAAGAAAGAATCACTCGCTTTGGCTACACGGGCAATATTATAGTACCACTGGATTCTTTCTTAACAGCGCAACCCTCCGATCTGTATATCCAGGCAATCAAAAGAACCACAGTAAAAATTATCAGCAAATCTTTTTTTCAAAAATTCATACAGCAAACTGAAATAAAGTCAAATCTTTGGGCAACGATTCTTGAGAACCTGGTCATACAGCAGATGGAGCGGGAGAAAGATCTGCTGATACAATCCCCTGTTGAACGCTATAAACGGGTGCTGAAAAGAAGCCCGCAGTTGTTCCAGCAAATACCCAATAAGTATATCGCATCTTATCTCCGTATGAGCCCCGAAACATTATCCAGGCTAAAAAAACGTTGAGTCTGGTCAATATTTTTTAACAGCAGGATGATGAATTTTGCCATATGAAACTACCCACCATACAATTACTCGGTGACCTGAAGGCAATAACACAAAGACATTGTGAAATACTACAACACCTGCAATCCATGCCAGATGCCGACCTGGAGCATCGCCCTCATGCCCAGGGCTGGAACGCGCTGGAATGTACAGAGCACCTGAACCGTTATGCTGCATTTTATCATCCTGAAATTGAAAAAAGGATCAACCAGGCCGGCACAAAGCCCGATACTATATTTAAAAGCGGATGGCTGGGTAATTATTTTGCGAAAATGATGTGGCCCAAAGAAAGGCTCAACAAAATGAAAACATTCAGATCCATGAATCCTGCTCATGAGCATATTAACAGGCAAACCCTGACGAAGTTCGAAAGCCGCCTCCAACAATTATTACAATTACTGGATCAAGCAGCCACAATAAATCTTAATAAAACAAGAACGTCTATCAGTATCAGCCCCTTCATCAAGCTCAAAATTGGAGACACTTTCAGGGTAGTGATTTATCACAACGAAAGACATTTGCAACAGGCTTTGGAAGCTGCCGGTAATTTATCAGGCAGTTTTAAACAGATGCTTTTTCAGTATTCCGTGCAAAACAATAAACGCGAGTACAGCCATGACTAAATAACCCCAGCCCAGCTCAAACTGATCCTGTGGTTTTAACAGGCCTACAGCTGCATAACTCGCTATAGAGGTAATAATATAATTAGAACCACCGGCAAAACCACTTGCCACACCTGCCATTTTTGGGAAACGGCCTAAACAAAACGCAAAATAATTATTGAACATGAAGCCAACACACAGGTGCACTAAAAAGGCAAAGAGCAAAAGAGAATAAATATTATACAACCATAAGGTGCTCAGGATCATCAGCGCAACAAATACGATCTGTAAAATATTGCTCAGCCTCAGCTTGGGCAGAAAAGGCTTTCGAATGAGGGCTTTTCCCAGGAAGCCGCCGCTCATCCAGGCCAGCCCCATTATGAGAGCAGCGTAGCCAGCTACTACCGGCGAATAATGCATCCGGTGCTCAATAATAAAAGCGCCGGATAATCCAAAAATCATTGTGGAGCCATACGCCAGTCCGCATATTATTATCCCACATACAAATAATCTGTCGCGCAGCATTATTTTATAATCTCTTATAATATAAGATAGCTTAAAACTGCGCCATGCAGGAACCGTTTCTCCAGAAAACACCCATTCCAGTACCAGCATAATAAGGCCGTAACCTGCAAGCACATAGAAATTAGCCTGCCAGTTAAAATATTTTTCCAGGTAGCCGCCTATAAAAGGTGCTATTACCGGGGCAGATGACCATACGATGGACATCATGCTCAGGTAGTGTTTACGTTTCTCCCCTTCATATACGTCTACAAAGAAAGCACGCTTGGCCGTTACTATAAAGCCAGTTGTGATGCCCTGAACAATCCGCATGGCGTAAATAACCTCTATATGCTGTGTATTGATAATGACCAGGTTACTGATAACAAAAGCGCCCAGGGAGAAAAGCGCTAAGCGGAACCGGCCAAAGCTATCGATCAGGCTGCCTGCTATAAACTGCGAAGCGCCATAGCTGATCAAAAACAAGGTAAGGGTTAATTGTATAGCGCTTTCTGACTGGTGCAGATCCTGCGCCATATGCGGCATCGAAGGAATATAAATATCCGTGATCAGCCCGGAAAGCGGTATCAGCAAAAAGGAAAGCCAGGTAGCTATTTTCTTGTGCTGCCCGGGTAATCTTTTTACATTGGTAAAAGAACGTGGATTTATAACGGTCTCTGTAATGCGCATAAAAGTTTGAGCAAGTATAACACATCCGCCACAAAAATGTTGTAAAGAGCATTTTAACCCATCCGGCAGGTGCTCATTTCCTGGTTATACACCTTTTAAAAGCCTCCTGAAATAATTTAACAATGCAACTATTGCCAATTGCCTGTATTTATTATCTTGCCCGATAATAACAGTTGTTAGTATGAACAAAACGATCATTGCAGGTATCGGAAAATACGTTCCCGAAAATGTGATTACCAACGAAGCGCTTACAAAGGTGATGGACACCAGTGATGCCTGGATACAGGAACGTACCGGCATCCGCGAACGCCGCTATGCCACCCGCTTTGAAGAAACTACTGCTACACTTGGCGCCAAGGCTGCCAAAATAGCTATGGAACGGGCAGGCATAACTGCCGGTGATATTGATTTTTTGATCTTCGCCACCTTAAGCCCCGATTATTTTTTTCCCGGCTGCGGCGTATTGGTACAGCGGTTATTAGGCCTGAAAGAAGTGGGCGCCTTAGATGTCCGCAACCAATGCAGTGGGTTTGTGTATGCATTGAGCATTGGCGACCAGTTCATTAAAACAGGAATGTATAAAAATATCCTGATCATTGGCGCCGAAATTCATTCCTATGCGCTGGACTTCAGTACACGCGGGCGCAATGTATCGGTTATTTTTGGCGATGGTGCAGGAGCCGTAATACTACAACCTTCTCCCAGTACGGATCGCGGTATACTAAGCACGCACCTGCACAGCGACGGCGAAGATGCAGAAATTTTAAGCATGCCTAACCCTGGTTTTCATGCAGGGGCCCACAACCCCGGGTGGAAACCGAAGGTGGATGAAAATAATCCTTATGCCAACCTTTTTGTCAACCAGGACCTGGTCGACAGGCAGGATATGTATCCTTATATGGACGGGCAGGCTGTGTTTAAACGGGCTGTTATAAAAATGCCGGAAGTTATTGATGAAGCGCTTTATACAAATGGTTACAGGGGAAGCGATATTGACCTGTTGATAACACACCAGGCCAACCTGCGTATCTCTCAGTTTATGCAGCAAAAATTAGGCTTAAGCGATAACCAGGTGTTTAATAATATACAGAAATACGGGAATACCACAGCTGCTTCTGTTCCGCTGGCACTTTGTGAAGCATGGGAAGCAGGAAAAGTAAAAGAAGGAGACCTGGTATGCCTGGCTGCATTTGGCAGCGGGTTTACCTGGGCCAGTGCCCTGATGAAATGGTAAGGATGAGAAGACAGCCGATAGCATTTAGAAGTCAGGCAATCGATGCTTTTAGATCCCGGGCTAACCCAAAAGTAATATCATCCCCAATTTCTCATCCACGGTTTATGTATATAAACCGCCGTTAACCGACAGTACCTGCCCTGTAATATAACCAGCCTCCGCGGACACAAAAAACGCCACGGCATGAGCCACTTCTTCGGGTGTGCCAAAGCGGGCGGCCGGTATTAATTGCTTCATTTGGGTTTCATCCATATCCGCAGTCATATCGGTTTTAATGAATCCCGGAGCTACTGCATTTACAGTAATATTGCGCTTGCCTGCTTCCTGTGCAAGGGCTTTTGTTGCTGCAATAACACCACCTTTGGCAGCAGAATAATTGGTTTGCCCGGCAAGGCCTTTCAGCCCGCTTAACGATACTACGTTTACAATACGGCCGTAGCGCCGGCGCAACATACCGTTTACTATAATACGTGTAACATTAAAAAATCCTCCAAGGCTGGTGTTTAAAACATTGTCCCACTGTTCATCCTTCATCCACATCAGCAAAACATCGTCTTTAATACCGGCATTATTTACCAGCACTTCAATTATTTTATCCGTATTGGCCTCCATCCATCCATTTAAGGCGGCTGCTACTGCTTCCCGATCGGCCACATCAAACTGTAATAAAGCCCCATCGCCTCCTTCGGCTTTTATCGCCTCCAGGGTTTCTTCGGCTTTTTGCAGGCTGCCTTTATAGTTAATGATAACATAGTAGCCCATGAAGGCCAGCTTTATACATATTGCCCGGCCTATTCCGCGGGAGCCACCGGTTACTAAAGCACATTTCATATTGAAGATTTGAAGGTTAAAGTTGAGGGTTTGAGGTTGAAGTGGCCCGAAAGCCCGGAAGAGTAAAAGCAAGTCGCCGGTATCTCTGATAAATATTCAATCCTGGATTTCCCGACCTGCTGCTTATATTCTACCGCACAAGAGTGCGACGCAATTCCGACACCATTTATTCAACAGCCGGTAACATAATAACTATCCATATACCGTTTCCGGTGCGTTGGCTTCGAGCCATGTTCTGACCTTAGCCAGATCTTTATAAAGCGGACTGTCTTCCACAAACTTTGGAAAAATGTTTCGCAGCGCATTATAAACGGCTTTTGTTTTGGGCGACATCTTTTGATGGCATTCCAGGTAATCTACTGCCTGCAGCAAGGTCATGGCCTGTATGGAAATGACCTCATATGCATTATCAATTACCTTTTTGGTTAATTGTGCAGCGTTGAAGCCCATGCTTACTATATCCTGGTTATCGTTATTATTAGGTATGCTATGCACATACATGGGATAAGAAAGCGTTTGATTTTCGGCAGTGGTGGAAGTGGCGGTGAACTGGATGCCCTGCATCCCAAAATTCAACCCGAGCACACCGAGGTTTACAAAGGGCGGGAATTTTTGATTGAGCCTGCTGTTGAGGAAATAATTCAGCTGGCGCTCGCTCAGCATAGTGAGCTTGGTAATGGCGATTTTAATTTTATCCATTTCAAAAGACACATAATCGCCATGGAAATTACCCCCATGAAAAATATTATGGCTGGCCACATCCACCACAGGGTTATCGTTAACCGAGTTCAGCTCGTTCACCACAATTGCTTCAGCCTGCGCCAAGGTATCGTAAACCGGGCCTAATACCTGCGTTACACAACGTAAAGAATAATATTCCTGCACCTTGTCTTCAAAAACATCGTGCTGTATATTTTCGGGATTATATAAATGCTCGGAGCGACTGCGGATCATTTCGCTGCCTTTTAAGATATCCCTGAAGGCCGATGCAATATGGTTTTGCCCCTTATGGTGTTTAACGATATTCAGTTCATACGAAAAATGATCATCGTACACTTCCATCAGCTCATTCGTAATGGCCGAAAGTGTTACCGACCAATCGAGCAGCTTATGTGCCCGGATGATATTCAGTAACCCTACGCCTGTCATGGCCGAAGTACCGTTGATCAAAGAAAGTCCTTCCCGGATATGTACCTGCAACGGCTTTAACCCCGCCAGCTCAAATCCCTGGGCCGCAGGCATCAGCTGCCCCAGGTACCATACTTCACCCTCACCAATAACACCTAAGGCCAAATGGGCCAATTGCACCAGGTCGCCGCTGGCCCCCACCCCTCCATGCTCATATATGCATGGCACAAGATCCGCATTGATCATAGCCGTTAGCAGCTCAACCAGCTCTGTATTTACCCCTGAGTAACCCTGCAGGAAATTATTGAGCCTGGCTATCATCACGGCCCTGCCTAAAAGCGGGTTCAGTACATTGCCTCCTCCGCTACTATGGCTGCGGATAAGATTGTATTGCAGCTGCAGGATATTGTCATCGCTGATTTTATACTGGGCCATCGGGCCAAAACCCGTATTGATGCCATAGATGAGCTTATGATCGGAAAACTGCTGTAAAAAATCAAAAGAAGCTTTTACCTTTTTAATAGCTGCTTCATCAACCGCTATCTGTTTTTTATATAGAAGAATCTCCTCAAAATCTTTCAAAGACAGTCTGCTACCGCCTACCTTTATCATTTGCAATTGTATTGATTAAACAAGGAAGCAAAAGAACAAAATATATAGATGGCAGCCAAAAATATCCTTTAGAGTAATAAGCGCACCCCATTTATTGTATTGCTGGGCAAACACCCATAATGGCCCCGCTGCTGCTGCCGGTTATAAAACACGACAACAAAATGGTATGCATCTGCAGTAATTGTCGTATTTATTCCTCTCAAAAAAATCACCTTAAAGGAGATGGTATATTATCTACAGGTGTTTCGAGAAACATGGTCGGCAAGCGCACCACAACATTGCGTATTGAACAGGTTTTTAATGTCTAAATGATAGGATTTCAAAAGTTTTCCAGCTATGTCTTCTAAAACCCTAACCCAGGGTCTGCAAACTCTCCCTTGCTGCTTGCACTGTTTTATCCAGGTCTTCATAGCTCAGCGCATTGTTCAGGAACCAGCTTTCGTAAGCCGATGGCGGCAAATACACTCCACGCTGTAACATTGCATGAAAAAATTGTTTAAACCTTTCCATATCACACCCTGCCGCACCGGCAAAGTCTGTAACCGGCTTGTCTCCAAAATGCACACTGATCATACTACCGAGGTGATTGATTGTATACGGCTGTCCCCATTCGTTCAGCACTTTTTCCAGCCCTCCTTGCAGGTATTGCGTTTTGGCATCCAGTTGCTGTAACAAAAACGGGTTACTTTTAAGCTCGCTTAATAAAGTAAACCCTGCGATCATTGCAATAGGGTTCCCGCTTAAGGTACCCGCCTGGTAAACGTTTCCGAGCGGGGCTATACATTCCATTATTTCCCTCTTTCCCCCAAAAGCACCTACGGGCATCCCGGCGCCGATCACTTTTCCGTAAGTAACCAGGTCGGCCCCAATACCCAGCTTCTCCTGCGCACCACCCAGCGCCAGGCGAAAGCCCGTCATTACTTCATCAAAAATCAATACGATTCTTTCTTCGTTACAAATGGCACGTACCCCTTCCAAAAATCCCGGCTGCGGCAAAATACAACCCATATTGCCTGCCACCGGCTCTATAATGATGGCCGCAATTTCATCCCGGTTTTCTGCAACCAGCCTTTTTACACCTTCCAGGTCATTATAAGCGCATGTAAGTGTATCGTTAGCAATAGCGGCTGTTACCCCCGGTACCGTTTGAATGTTAAACGTTGCTACACCACTCCCCGCCTTTACCAGGAATGCATCGGCATGACCATGATAACAGCCCTCAAACTTGATGAATTTATTCCGGCCGGTGTAGCCTCTTGCCAAACGTAAAGCGCTCATACAGGCTTCTGTACCACTGCTTACCATTCGTATCAGATCCACGTTCGGCACCATTGATTTTATCAGCTCAGCCATTTTAATCTCCAGCTCGGTTGGAGTCCCGTAAGAAGTGGAGTATACGGCCTGCTCCTGTATAGCTTTAACTACAGCCCCATAGGCATGACCCAGGATCATTGGCCCCCAGGACGCGATGTAATCAATATACCGGTTATCATCTGCATCGTACAGGTAAGCCCCTTTGGCGTTTTTAATAAACAATGGCGTACCGCCCACGCTTTTAAACGCGCGCACCGGCGAGTTGACGCCACCGGGAATGGATTGCAGCGCCCTTTCAAATAATATTTTGCTTGATTCGTATTGATACATATTCTGATTAATCAAATGGTTTTTTATTAATTGCCAAAGGCGAGAAGGCCTTATACAGCGAATGACTGTGCCGCACGCTTTATCTTACCTGTTCCGGTACTATTTAGCGATGCTTTTCCAACTCCCTTCTTACTATAGCAAACAGCTCATCAAAGTTTATTTTTAACCGGCTGGCTGCAATGTTTACCGGGGTTCTAAGCGTATTGTAATTCATCTCGAGCATTTTTCTTTTTAATGAATGGGACTCTGCCTCCATATACTTTTCAGGGTCTTTAATAGTTATTTTTATATAATGGTCGCCTGCATTTTGCAGGTGCGTAATATCCGTTACATCGCGCCAGCGTACTTTGGCAAACATCACTCCCAGGGAATTATCTGTAATACCCTCATTATCTATTGTCAGCCCCGGCTTTTTATTGAACACTTTTTGCGCAACAAAAGCGGTTAAGATAATACATACAAAAGTTCCTATAAACCCTGCCACTTTTATAAAGCCATAGCTATGGCCCTTTACAAACAATTGGGGCTGCACCGCCATTAGTGTAAACAAAATCAGCAGTACAACGAATAATGCAAACCGCTTCAGGGCTTTTGATTTATTAACGGGTACTTCAATTATCATAATACTTCTTTATACTGTCATTGAAAAAATTCTTGTTTGTGGCTGCTTACGCATCATCCTTAAATCAAAAGCCATGGCAATATTGCGTACAAAGCCACGGCCGGCTGCTGTTACCTTCAATGAACCGGCCTGTATCTCTATAAGCCCATCCTGCACCATTTGTTCCAGGCGCAACAATATTCCGGGCATTTCCGGCAAATGCATATCTGCTTCATTCCACGATGTTTCCAGGTTACACATCAGGTTTAAGATATGCTTTCTTACCACCAGGTCTTCCCTGTTCAGTATATGCCCCCGAAATACCGGCAGGGAGCCGTTTTTAACCCTTGCGGTATAATCTTCCACGGATTTATCGTTCTGGGCAAAAGCATACCAGCTATCACTAATGGCCGACATTCCCAAACCGATCATTACCTGCGTTGAGGAAGAAGAATAGCCCATAAAGTTCCGGTGGATGGTTTTGTCCTGGATGGCTTTATAAAGGCTGTCCGTTGGTAATGCGAAATGGTCCATACCGATCTCTATATAGCCCATTTCCTCCAGGAGATTTTTGCCTTTTTCATACAATTCCCTTTTTAACTCCGGTGAAGGCAGGTCACTTTCGTCAAAGCCTCTTTGCCCTACCCCTTTGATCCAGGGCACATGTGCATACGAGTAAAAAGCGATCCTGTCTGGTTTTAGCTGCTTTGTTTTTTCAATGGTATGCTTCATACTCATCCATGTTTGGTGCGGCAGGCCGAATACCAGGTCGTTGCTGATGCTTTCATACCCCATTTCCCTTGCCAGGGATGTAACTTCGGCAACTTTTTCAAAAGGCTGTATCCTGTTAATTGTTTTTTGCACTTGGGGATCATAATCCTGCACACCAAAACTCACCCGCCTGAATCCCAGGCTATACAGGGTTTTCAGGTGCCTGGCCGTTGTATTATTCGGATGGCCTTCAAAGCTGAATTCGGGATGTTCGTTGATGTCGGCCAGGGCAAAGATTCCTTCAAGCAAAATTTTCAGGTTTTCGGGCTTAAAAAAAGTAGGCGTACCACCGCCTAAATGCAGCTCCTTTATTTTAGGCCGCTTTCCTAAAATATCCACATACATTTCCCATTCTTTCAGCACCGTTTCAATATAAGGAGCTTCCACTCCATGCTGTTTGGTAATGCGCTTATGGCAGGCGCAAAACGTACAGAGGCTTTCGCAAAAAGGAAGGTGTATATAAATACTGATCCCATCCGTATCATTCGTTTCCTCAAAACTTCTTTTTAAAGTTTCAATCCATTCATCTGCCGAAAACAAATCTTCTTCCCAATAAGGTACCGTGGGGTAGCTCGTATAACGGGGACCCGGAATGTTATATTTATTAATGAGGGTCTGGTTCATGATTCGTAGTGTGGGGTTCAGGATCAGCACCTGTACTGTTTACAATTCGTGCAATATCTTCGCCGCATCTTTTGCAAAATAAGTAGCAATGAGATCGGCTCCTGCTCTTTTAACAGATGTCAGGCTTTCAATTACTGCTTTAGGCTCGTCTAACCAGCCACGCTCTGCCGCAGCTTTTATCATGGCATATTCGCCGCTTACATGGTAAGCCGATACAGGTACTGTTACGGCATTTTTTACCTCGCGAATAATATCCAGGTAAGCCATTGCAGGTTTTACCATTACAATATCTGCGCCTTGTTCTACATCCTGCAACGTTTCATTAACAGCTTCAATGCGGTTGGCATAATTCATCTGGTACGTTTTCTTATCCCCAAAGCCCGGGGCGCTGTCCAGCGCATCCCGGAACGGTCCATAAAAACAGCTGGCATATTTAGCGCTATAACTCATGATGCCTGTATTAATAAAACCGTTCTCTTCCAGGGCCTTTCTAAAAGCGCCAATACGCCCGTCCATCATATCGCTGGGGGCAATAAAGTCTGCACCGGCTTCAGCATGGGAAAGGCTCATTAATGTTAACGCCTCCACTGTCTGATCGTTAAGAATGGTTCCTTTCTCAACATCCACAATACCATCATGCCCGTAAACAGAATACGGGTCTAATGCCACATCGGTCATTACTATCATCTCAGGAACAGCATTTTTTATTTCCTTAACAGCATGCTGCATCAGCCCATCAGGGTTCCATGCCTCTTTACCGGTATTGTCTTTTACTTCTTCCTTAGCTTTTACAAACAGCAATACAGCCTTAATGCCCAGGCCCCACAATTCTTTTACCTCTTTAAGTATTAAATCAAGGCTATAACGGTAATAGCCCGGCATAGACGGGATAGCTGTTTTCATGTTTTTGCCTTCATCAATAAACAAAGGGATGATAAAATCATTGGGCGTTAAAACGGTTTCCGCTACCAAAGCCCGTACAGCAGCCGTTTTCCTGGTTATACGGTTTCTTCTTTGTAAATACATATCTTCAAAAGTTTAATAAATACTTTCAGCATTCTCCATAGCCGTACACTATTTCTATACCTCCATCTTTCTCTGTAAACGCCGCACTGCTTCCACTACCTTCCGTTTCATAATAAAACCTGTACTGACCGTCAGGCGCTTTTATAAGCACTCCATCATCGTTATAGCTAACAGGCTGATACCACCATGAAAAATTATCGTAACTGCTTTTTAGCTTATTGAATGATTTCACATTTCCCGGGCGAAAAGTTTCTGCACCGGTTACCTGCAGCAGGAACAAAACCGCTTCATTTAGTTTAAAGCCCGGCAAAAATATAGTATGCGTTTCACCCCCGGCACCCGAATCCTCAAAATATTGCTGTACCCATATATAATGCACTTTGCCAGCAAAATGGTATGTTTCGCTGGTATGCACCTCCATCGAATCCTGCTTTTCCAACTCATCCTTTTTATAAGCACCCGGTTTACCAAAATAAATTTCCAGACATTCAAGCACCCGGTTGACTCCTTCGTTATATTCCTCAGTTACGGGTAATTTCTTTTGCTCGAGGCGGGACAGATATGCATCAGGCACGAAGCCGGTGGTATTATTGCATTTCACTTTTACCCATGCCGACTTCATGGTGTAATAAGCGCGCTCATTAAAATCGTGCTCCTCTTTCTTTGCAGTTACCGTATCACCATAGTAGCTAAGATATACAGGAAAAATGCCCGCAACAGTGCCGGTAACTTCTACGCTTGCTCCCTTTGCTATTTTGCCCAACAATTTGCTTTTTACATCAGGCTTTTCAAAAACCTCAAGCGCATTGCCTTTCCAATTGAAAAAGATTTTATCCTGGGCCATTAAAGCAAAGGGGAAAAGCAGCAGCAATGAAAACATATACTTTCCAGGTCTCATTTTTATCAGCATTTATTTACCCTGCCGGCCCATTCTTCTTCTGAGATTTCTGTTACCACCCAATCCCTCGGTTGCTTACAGGCCTGTAACAACTTATCTTCTTCCGTTCCGGGTTCAGGATGATAGTCATATATAAACTTCACTGTAGGGGGCAGGCTCATTAAAATGCTTTCTGTTCTTCCTTTTGTTTTGATACCAAAAACAGTGCCCCGGTCGTGCAGCAAATTAAACTCTACATAACGGCCCCGCCTTATTTCCTGCCAGGTTTTATTTTCTGCAGCGTATGGTATATTTTTTCGCTTTTGCACAATGGGCAGATACGCTTTTAAAAATGCGTTCCCGTTAGCTTCCTGGAAAGCCAGTAACCTTGCAGCTTCAGCTTCACTCTCTGCTTTTAAATGATCGTAAAAAACGCCTCCCAGTCCACGCATTTCATGATCCCGGTGTGTATTAGAAAAATATTCATCACATTGTTTTTTATAGAGCGGGTACAAATCCTTCCCGAAAGGATCGATCGCGTTTTTAAACGTGGTATGAAAATGCCTGATATCATCTTCGTATAAATAATATGGCGTAATATCAGAACCTCCGCCAAACCACCGGTCAACTACCCTTCCTTCTTCATTATGAAGTTCAAAATAACGCCAATTGGCATGTACTGCCGGCACAAACGGATTTTGTGTATGCAGCACCAGGCTGATGCCACAAGCGAACCAGGTGCCCTCATCCGAAGCAAAAACAGGAAGAATGTTCTTCATCCTGCCGGTTAGCTTTCCATATACAACAGATACATTAACACCGGCTTTTTCAAATACAACCCCGTTTTCCATAATACACGACAGTCCGCCGCCCCCTTTGCCTCCGGCACGCTCCCAGGTATCGCTTTTAAATTTCGCCGCGCCATCTTCAGTTTCAAGGGCAGAACAGATTGTTTCCTGAAGATGGTATACAAAACGGATCCACCTGTCCCTGAATGTTTTTGTTTCTTCTTTTCTCATTCCTAAAATTTTAAGACAGCAAAATGGCCAGATCGTATTTTCAGCTATACTCTTTTATCGTGTTCACAAATGCCTTTGCATGATCCACAGGCACATTAGGCAGGATACCATGACCCAGATTGGCTATATGACTGCCAGGGCCAAAAGCCTGCAACATTTCCTTTACCTCTTTTTGTATAACAGGAATGGGTGATAAGAGTTTTGCCGGGTCAAAATTTCCCTGCAGGGCTACGCTGTTGCCGGCCAGTTGCCTTGCCATTTGCGGCTCGACGCACCAGTCGATCCCCAGGCCATGGGCCCCGGTTGCAGCCATTTCACCTAAAGAACTCCAGGCACCTTTCGCAAAAACGATCGTTGGTGCTTCTTCTTTCACGGCTGCAACGATCTGGCGGATATATTGCAATGAAAATGTTTCAAAATCCTTTTTACCCAGCAGTCCACCCCAGCTGTCAAAAATCTGCACCAGGTCAGCCCCGGCGGCAATTTGTCCTTTTAAATAACTGATAGTAGTATCCGTGATCATCTGTAATAAAGTATGCGCAAGATCAGGGTTTTGATAGCAAAATCCTTTCGCCTCATCAAAAGTTTTACTTCCCTTTCCCTGCACCATATAACACAACAATGTCCAGGGAGCTCCCGCAAAACCGATCAATGGCACCCGCCCGTTCAGCTCCTGTTTTATCAGTTGAATGGCATCAAATACATAATGCAGCCGGTCTGCTACATCCGGTACACAGATGCGTTCCAGGTCTTGCCGCGTTTTTACAGGTTGTGGCAATAAAGGCCCCTGTTTTTCTATCAGCTGCACTTCCATGCCCATTGCCTGCGGCACCACTAAGATATCTGAAAACAGAATAGCGGCATCCACACCGATAATATCCACCGGCTGCAAAGTGATCTCGCAGGCCAGCTCAGGATTCTGGCACCTTTCAAAGAAAGTATATTTTTCTCTTAGCTTAATATATTCAGGCAGGTACCTTCCTGCCTGGCGCATCATCCATACAGGCGTTCGTTCTGTTGGTTCTCCTAATAAAGTTCTAACCAATAAATCGTTTTGCAAATTTTTGTCTCTTCTCATGATCCATTTATTTTTTCGAGCATCGCACGTATCTCCGGTTTTTCTGCGATGATAATATTTTCCTTGCTGTACTTTAATATTGCCTGGGCTGTAGTAGTTCCTATGCAATAATATTTTTGATGAGGGGCTGCGCTGTTCAGCTCAAAATAACTTTCCACGCCCGATGGGCTGTAAAACATAATACCGTCATACTGTTGCTCTACTTTTTTGGAACTTGCCCGGTTTTCATAGCAAATCACTTCTGATGACTTCAATTGCAGTTGCTGTAAAAAATGGGGGATTGTTGGTAATCTTTTATCTCCGCAAAACAAGACATAGCGGGCTTTTTCATTCACAGCTATTAAGCGTATCAAATCACCGGCATAGGCTGCAGTAGCTATCACATCCAAAGAGGTTTGTTTTACTGCATGAAAAGTAGCGCCGGATATGCAATAAGTTTTATTCTTCAAATTTTTCAAAATCTCAAACGCTGCCTGCACGGCATGCTGGCTGGTAAAAAGAAAAATATCGCCGGTATCAATATTTCCCAACTGCTGGCTAATACCGGCTATTGATTTGTAATGAATATCAATAAATGAAATACAATCGATAAGAATCCCTTTTCTTCCTGCTGCACTTATTATAGCGGGTTCTAAAACTCTTGTGCTCAATATTTTCCTTTCCGCATCAGCCATTTTTTAGTTTTTCGATGATTGCGTTTCCACCGTTTTGCAATATTTCTCCTGCGGCAACTGCTCCGGCTGTTGCTGCATCCTGCCAACTAAAAATCTTTTCCACTCCAACCTTATTTTTTCCATCGGGGGTAACAATATTCCCTTTAAACAATATTTCACCGTTCACTATTTCAGCAAGAGCGCTGATAGGTGTGGAGCATCCGCCCATTAAAGCGCTCAAAAAATCACGTTCTATCTTTACACAGGTTGCTGTATCGCTGTGGTTTAACGCTAAAACGGCCTCAAGTGTACGGGTATCATCCGTTCTGCCCACCACCATAATCGCGCCTTGTGCAGGAGCAGGCAGCATCCAATCCAGGTCTGTACTGCTTTCTGGCCGAAGATTAATGCGCTCTAAACCTGCCGCTGCAAAAATAGCCCCGTCCCAGTTACTTGCTGCTACTTTCTTTAGCCGGGTATTGATGTTCCCCCTCAGATTTTCTATTGTAGTATTGGGATAGCGGTGCAGCCACTGTGCCCGGCGGCGGATACTGCTGGTTGCAATGGTTAGAGATGCCGGTTGATCGTTGATAGCCGACAGCTTATTTTCCTTGCCTGTTATATGAACTCTGTGAACTAATACGTCCCTATAATTCGCCCGTTTCAACACGGCTGCCTGGGTGATGCCTTGCGGCAACTGTACCGGTACATCTTTCATGCTATGCACTGCAATATCAATTGTCCCGTTAAGAAGGGCTATATCGAGGCTACGGGTAAACACGCCCTGCACGCCCATTGCATATAACGGGGTTACCAGGTCTAAATCACCTTCGCTTTTTATATAAACCAGCTCAGCTTTACAGCCATTACGTTCCAGTAAACTTTTTACTAAATCGGCCTGCCATATGGCCAGCTGACTTTCGCGGGTACCTATTCGGATGGGATTATTTTGCATCAGGACATTTGCAGGTAATCATTAATCAAATTAATAAACTGACAACCCTTGTCATTTTTTGTTTTAAGATTTACAGCCAATTGCTTTACCGCTTTCTGGGCTTTTAAAGTTTGCTCTTTTAATACCGCATCTTTAGCAAATTCACAGGTAAAATCCTGCAATTTATCAATTTCCTGCAGCTTGCTTTTCCACGTTTTAAGGTGAAGAACATAGCGATAATCTTTCAGCCACTGCCAGAACTCCTGGGTATAATGCTCAATGATCGCTTCCGCCTTGGGCACTTCTTCGCGCCGCCGTGCCAGGGTTTTATCTAAAATAGTGGTAGATATCTCATCTACATCTATTACCAGTTTCCCTTTCATTTGCTTTACATCAGGATGTACATTCACGGGAACAGAAAGGTCTAATATCAGCTTATCATCGGTTTCATTTAAATGCCCGGGCAGCACCGTAGGCTCATTGGCATTCGTGCATACAATAATCACATCTGCTGCGGAAATCGCTTCCCTGCGGGCTTTATATTCACAAAAATGAATACCGCTGGCTTTTGATAAAGCCAGTGCTGTATCATCCGTACGGTTCATTACCGTAAGCTTTACAGACGGAAAATAACTGATCAGGTTTTTACAAACATTAGAACCAAATTTGCCGGCACCAATTACCAGTATCTTTTTAGCAGCAATATCAGGTATGGCCTGCAGCAACTCTATAGCAGCAAAAGAAACAGATACGGTACCATTGCTCAGCTCCGTTTCTGTTTTAATCCTTTTAGAAGCCTGGAAAACAAAATTCAGGGTCCGGTCCATTACCGGGCCAATGACGTCATGATCTTTTGCCAGCTCCACCGATTTTTTGATCTGTCCCAGTATTTCGTAATCGCCCAGGATCTGGGAATCCAGGCCGGCCGACACGTGGAACAGATGCCGCAACGCGGTATTGCCGTTTTTTAAATAAGCATATTCAAAAAAAGTTTTACGATCGGCTTTGCAATGTTCCAGCAGCAGGTTCACCAGCTGTATTACCGACTCTGCAAACCCGTAAATTTCTGTACGGTTACAGGTAGATACCACAAACACACTTTTTATCCCCGCAGCTTTGGCTTCCTGCGCCAGGGCAGCAAATTCGCTGTTATTAATAGAGAACAATCCCCGTGTGGCAGCATCAGCTTTATGGTAGTTGATCCCGGCCACACAAAACCTGTCGAGCACCTGTTTTGAAATATGAAATTCTTCTGCAGACATTGAGTGGTGCAAATGTATATAACGATCCTTTTGTTAGCGTCATAATATTGTCATCTGGCAACAAAAAAAATATCAGTTCTTTTTATGATCATAATCATATTTATCACTCTTAAATTTCTATGCCCCACCATAACAATTTGCTACCTTCGCGGAAATTTTTTTTGGACCCCGGCAGGTGAATACATGTACGATATACGATATTGGATGTACGGATTCAGGATAAATGTACACCGTTCTCCTTACGTCGTACGTAAATGATGACCTGCAACCGGACCAATGAGAGGTACAATGGGAATACCGATGCTGTCCCGATAGCTACAGGAATGCATCTGCTGATATCATAATAAATGAAAAGAGGAATTATATTAATGAATTTAGGCTCGCCGGATTCTACCAGCCGCAGCGATGTGAAAGAATACCTGGACGAGTTTCTGATGGATGAACGGGTGATTGACAAGCCGTACCTGCTACGGTTATTGCTGGTTAGAGGTATTATCACTCCCTTCAGGGCTGCAAAATCGGCAGAAGCCTATAAAACGATCTGGTGGGACGAAGGATCGCCCCTGATCGTACTTACCGAGCGCCTTAAAGAAACATTACAACTCAAAGTAGCAGCTCCGGTGGAAATAGCAATGCGGTACCGCAAGCCACATCCCAAAACGGCCTACGACAACCTGCTGGCTAAAGTACCGGAACTGGAGGAAGTGATTCTGGTGCCTTTATATCCCCACTATGCTATGAGCAGCTGGGAAACTGCGGTGGAGTACATGAAAGAAATTCATGCCAAACATCAATATCGTTTTAAGCTGAAAACCGTACCGCCGTTCTATAAGCACCCGGCATATATTAATGCCCTTGCGGAAAGTATGAAACCCTATTTGCAGGATGAGTACGACCAGTTGCTGTTTAGCTACCACGGCATCCCCGAACGGCATGTATTAAAAACAGACCCTACCCAAAGCCATTGTATGCAGGTAGAGAATTGCTGCTACAAATCGAGCGCTTCGCATGCCACCTGCTACCGCCACCAGGTAACCATGACCAGCGAGCTGGTGGCCAAAAAGCTGGGGCTGAAAAAAAATCAATGGGCGCAAAGCTATCAAAGCCGCCTCGGACGCGACCCGTGGCTTTTGCCCAGCACACAGGAACGGCTGCCCAACCTGCCAAAGGAAGGCGTTAAAAAAATAAAAGTGGTTTGCCCCTCTTTTATCAGCGACTGCCTGGAAACGCTGGAAGAGATCGAAGAACGCGGTAAAGAAGACTTTATGGCCCATGGCGGAGAAAAGTACGAATATATTCCTTGTGTTAATACCAATGAAGTATGGGTAGACGCATTGGTGCAACTGATAGAGGAGGCGGTTGATGCTCCGTATGAAAATTTTGTAAATTAGCGATAGAAAATTCAAGGTACTTCAAAGTGAATTGAAGTATCTTTTAAACTGATCTCTTTTTTAAGCCGCAAGCCGCGGCTTTTTTATACTTCATCATATGAGCAGGCAGCATCATTACAACGTTACTATTTTATGGGAGAGCAAGGATGGGACTATTGATTATAAAGGCTATCAGCGCGACCATACCATAAGCGTCAAAAATAAACCTGTTATTGAAGCATCTTCAGACCCTTCGTTCAGAGGCAATGCGTCTAAATATAATCCCGAAGAGCTGTTTGTTGCTTCTGTTGCCAATTGCCATATGCTTTGGTATTTACATTTATGCGCCATCAACGGAGTAATCGTTA
The DNA here is from genome assembly GCF_054779315.1 of Niabella aquatica. Taxonomy (NCBI): domain Bacteria; kingdom Pseudomonadati; phylum Bacteroidota; class Chitinophagia; order Chitinophagales; family Chitinophagaceae; genus Niabella; species Niabella aquatica. Next base: position 116,152 of record NZ_BAAGYM010000016.1, on the reverse strand, counting down.
CCTATTATGAAGATAAAGCCAAAGGTATGATGACAGAAAATGCTGACGGTAGCGGCAGGTTTACCGAAGTAGCGCTGCATCCAATTGTAACGGTTTTGTCAAAAGAGATGATAAGCAAGGCAGAAGGTCTTCATAAGGAAGCAAATAAGTTTTGTTTTATCGCCAATTCCCTCAACTTTGCGGTTACTCATCAACCGAAGACAATCGTTAAAGAAAGCAATGTCTAACGCATACTTATATTTTAAGGCTATCCACATCATCTTTGTAGTAACCTGGTTCGCCGGGTTATTTTACATGCCGCGCCTGCTTATTTACAATGTAGAAGCTAACGACAAACCTAAAGAAGTAAAAGAAGCGCTGCAACACCAGTTTGGCATTATGATGAAAAGGTTATGGTATGGCATTACCTGGCCTTCGGCTGTTCTTACCTTATTATTCGGACTGATCGTTTTGTTTAAAAGTGCGTGGGTTGCCCTGTTATTTGAAAAAGCCGGGCTTTGGCTATTGCTGAAGCTGGTACTGGTTGTATTTCTTTACGGGTACCACCTGGCAACACATATTATTTTCAGGCAGCAGCTTAAAGGCATTTTCAGGTTCAGCTCCCAGCAGCTGCGCCTGTGGAATGAAATAGCAACGATCTTTCTTATTACCATTGTAATGCTGGTAGTAGTAAAACAGGGCATCAGCCTGGTATGGGGAATTGCGGGTACTGTATTACTGGTAGTACTATTAATGCTTGCCATCAGGATTTATAAACATATCAGGAATAAAAATTAGTTAATCATGTCTGTGAAACGCAGGGAGTTTATCGGTCATATTTCCAAAGCCGGGATATTCGGAGCGCTGGGCATTGGCAATGGAGCAACACTTATAAAAGATGTAAACGGGCTTACAGCCCGCCCGGATGAGGGGCATGTATTTTTATCGCAGCCTTACCTGCAGGCCCCGGCCCCCGGCAGTATGAATATTGTATGGATCACGAATAAGCTTTGTTACAGCTGGGTAGAATATGGAGCAGGCAAAAAGCTGGATCAGAAAGCACATGAAGTAACCAACGGCCTGGTAAACGCCTACAACCGTGTTAACAATGTGCATTTGCCCAACCTAAAACCCAATACCCGGTACAGCTATCGCGTGGTATCAAAAGAAATCACCGGTTTCCAGCCTTACCAATTAACCTATGGGGAAACGATCAGCAGCGAAGTAAAAACATTTTCTACCATAAACCCCGGGGCTCCGGAAGTAAGCTGGCTGGTGATGAATGACATACACGACCGCCCTCAATCTTTTGCGCAGCTGATGAAGCTGAACGGTGATGATCCTTACGATTATGTTTTCCTGAACGGAGATATGTTTGATTATCAGACCGATGAGCAGCAGCTCATCAATCACTTATTAAAACCCTGTACCGACGTGTTTGCCGGCACAACGCCATTTCTTTTTGTGCGCGGCAACCATGAGACCAGGGGTAAATTTGCACGTGAGATTGCCGATTATTTCGCATCTCCTTCCGGAAGATACTATTACAGCTACCAATGGGGGCCTGTTTATAATATTGTATTAGATACCGGCGAAGATAAGCCCGATGACCACGAAGTTTATGCTGGCATCGTAGACTTTGATAATTACAGGAAACAGCAGGCCAGCTGGCTTGAAAAAGAAATGCAGACCAAAGCTTTTAAAACAGCACCTTTCAGGGTAGTAATGATGCATATCCCCCACTTTTACTCGGGCGACTGGCATGGAACCTTGCATTGCCGGGAACTGTTTGCCCCGCTATTTGATAAATATAAAATAGACCTGTTTATTGCAGGGCACACCCATAAATACGGGGTCTTTGCTCCCGAAAAAGGGCAACATAATTACCCTATCATTATTGGCGGAGGCCCCAAAGAAGGTAACAGAACGCTTATAAAAGTAAAAGCCAGCCAGCAGGAAATCAACCTTACAATGCTAAGAGATGATGGTACCAAAGTGGGCAGCTGCCTGGTGAAAAGAAAGTAACCGATAAGAGAAAAGCCGCTGCAAGTGCAACGGCTTTTCTCTTATCCAGAAATCTTTTTTCTATCTGACCCTGTAAATAAAATCGTTGTTCTTAAACTGTTTAGCTACTTCACGCAGATCATAAGCAATGCTGGCATCCACCATTTTATCGCCCATTTCCAATACAAAGCCGCCAATAATGCCAGGGTTCACCTTTTCATTAAGCTCTATTTTTTCTACACCGGCAGCCTTTTTAACCTGTGCTACAATATTGTCCTTAACAGCATTACTTACAGGTACCGCAGTGGTTAGCGTTACCGTATGAATATTATTATATTTTTTGTAAAGTACAATAAATTCATTCAGCATTTCAGGCAAATGGGCTTCACGTCCTTTTATAATCAGCAGGCGGATAAACCCCTGTGAAATTTCCCCGATATTTGCTTTAGCAACCGCTTCTATAATCTTTTGCTTTTTATCTGCCTTGATAACAGGGCTTCTGAGCAGGCTTACAAAATCACTATTACTTTTACAAACAGCCTGTAACCATTGAATATCGGCAAACACCTGCTCCAGCTGTCCCTTTTCTACGGCGATATCCAATAAAGCTTTTGCGTACCTGTATGCTAAACGGGGATTAAGCATTTTTTTATTTGAAGTTTAATATTTGAATGGAATACTACTCAACACGCGCCTTTTATTACCCGGTTAATTGAGCTTAATGCTATCTACCATACTGTTGATATGAGCTTCCTGCTTATTCTGGCTGCTCAGTTCTTCTCTCAGCACTCTTTCGCTCACTTCCACCACCAGTTTGCCCACCTCGTTTTTAACCTCAGTTAGCGCGGCCATTTTTTGAGCATTGATAGCCTGCTGGGCATCTGCAATAATTTTTGATGCCTCGGTTTTCGCCTGCTCTTTCGCTTCGTTAATAATTTTGTCTTTGGTTTCACGGGCTTCTTTTAAAAGTTGTCCCCTTTCTTCGCGGGCTTTAGCTAATAAAGCCTCGTTCTCACCTTGCAGCTGCGCCATCTCTGCTTTTACTTTTTCAGCAGAGGCTATAGCGCCGGCAATATTTTGCTCGCGCTCGTTCAACATTTTCAGAATGGGCTTCCATGCAAATTTCTTAAGTATAAAAAATACTACTAAAAAGGCCACAAGCGCCCAAACAAAATAACCGAGGTCTGGTGTAACTAATCCCATTGTTTTATAAAATTGATAAGTTATAAGTTGATAAGTTGGCAAGGAATATGTAGTTCACCCGTTAACTTTTAAACATGTAAACTATTAGTTGATTTATATTCCGCAGTACACCGTGTGTTCCGATAGCTACCGGAACAAAACCGCTGCCACAAGTACTAAAGCCGACAACATAATAAAAAGAGCTAAAGATTATCGCACCCGCCGCCCTTTGCTTGAGATGCGATAAAATTTTTGGTGAAGCTATTACTTCAGTACAGCCAGTAAGCCTGCAATTACTGCAAACAGGGCAACACCCTCAATAAAGGCTGCGGTTAAGATCATAGCACCACGAATGTCGTTGGCAGCTTCCGGCTGACGGGCGATACCTTCTGTAGCACCTTTACCGATCTGGCCAATACCCAAACCAGCGCCAATTGCTGCTAAACCAGCGCCTAAGGCACCACCTACGTGAGACCAGCTACCGGTTACTTCCAACAAAGTGTTTAATACATCCATGATTGTGATTTTATATAATTAAAAATAAAAAACGGTTTAATGATGCGCCTGCATATCCTCTTCAAAATGATGGTCGCCAATAGCGCCGCTAATAAATACTGCCGTAAGCACGGTAAAAATGTAGGCCTGAATAAAAGCAACCAGAATTTCTATCACATAAATAAATACCGCGAATGCTATCGAAACAGGAGAGAACGCATAACCTGCTACATGGCTCATTTCGGCGAAAATAAATATGAGGCTGATAAAACTAAGAATAATGATGTGCCCGGCCGTCATGTTCGCGAACAAACGCACAATAAGCGCAAAAGGCTTGGTAAACACGCCTAACAGCTCTACCGGTATCATGAGCAACTTTACAGGAAGCGGCACGCCGGGGAACCAGAATATATGCGCCCAATAATGTTTATTAGTGCTGAACAGGATCACAAAGAAAGAAATAATACCCATTACCGCAGTAAAAGCGATATTGCCGGTAACGTTGGCCGCACCGGGCAATAATCCAAAGAGATTATTTATCAGGATAAAAAAGAATATAGTAAGCAGGTAAGGCAGATACTTTTTGTATTTAGGCCCCAGGTTGGGCTTTGCGATATCATCACGTACATACGTAATAACCGGCTCCACGGCATTCTGGAAACCCCTGGGCGCAGTAGTTACACCGTATCCTTTCTGGTATTTTTTTGCAAGAGTAATGAGAATAACCACCAGAACGGTTAGGGCCAGCAACATTTGCGCTACGTTTTTAGTAATGGAGAAGTCGTATACTTTTACTGATTCATCTACCTTTCCGTTTGCATCTACAGGCACCACTTTGTCATGCTCCAGTTTATAGCCGTTGTACACCTCGTGGCCGTGATGGAATTTAGAAGACATAAAAGCAGAAAAACCCCTTTGAGGTGAATATACCAGTACCGGTAAAGGCAAAGTGGCGTGCAATTCACTGCCATCACCCTTTTTATAGGTAAAGAAGTGAAACTCATGCGAATCCGCAATATGATGTAAAATAGCATCGCCGGGCTTAAAAGCTTCTTTTCCGGCTACCTCATGTTCTGCCGTACCCTGTTCCCCTACCGCCGCCCCATGAGGCGCTTCTTCGTGCTGGGCAAAAACCGCTGGTGTCGCAAACGTAAAAAAAAGGCTGAAAGCCGCCATTATAAAGGACCTGAGGCCAATATATCCCATAACTCGCTGAAATTTGGCGCAAAGATAAGGGTAGTATGGGAAAGTTGGAAGGTTTAAAAGTTGAAAAAATTGGAAAGCGTTGCAGTGCTGCCTGCATTTTGTCAATTGCCTGCTATAAGCCTTCGTTTTGCTGAATTTCCTTAATCCGTTACAGGTAAATAATATCTATTTGGTCCTTGGGCCGATTGACAGCTTTCTTATTGGCTATCAGGTGGTTAATATGCAAAAAAGGTACTAAAACGCCGTCAATATCGGCAACACCAGCCAGTTTAAGACATTGCTCAAAAGAATAACCTTCCAGCCCTTTCATATCCACCATTAAATCAAGCCGGTAGCCATTATTCAAATAAAGATAAGTCCATCAGGGAACGATCTGCAAGTATTGATCATGTAATAATTTTCGCCGGAGTAATCTTCAAAAGCTTTACGGAAGTTCTCCCGGTTGACTTTCGTTTCTTTCAGCCATACATCCACGTCTTCCGTGGATCGTTGATAGCCATTCAAATTTGTAGCAACGCCCCCACCATGATATACCTGACCTTTCGCTTATTAAGGCAGGTCCAGAAGTCCAGCAACTCTGCGTCAAATATATCCATACCAATACACTAATTATTTATAAGGCTTATAGGTAATTTTAGCATTTTTGAACATTATGCTTCGTTTCATAAGTGTGGTCATTACTAAAAATCGCTCTTTGTAGCTACGTTTTAACGCCGCCCGAAGCAAATCGTCTTCAGCCTTTTCAAAATAAAAATCATCCGGTTCGCTTACCACGGAAAGCGGCTCATCTTCTTCTGTAATCTTATATTTTTTTGCTGCTGCCATTTCTACCGCAATTTACTAATTTTTTTGGGGATAAAAGTATATTGCGCCTCTATCTTAACAGTACCTTTTTTACAAGCTCTTTTTTCGTCTTTGATACCGGAATTTTTACTCCATTCTGTAACAGCAATGAGCCCCCGTCTTCTTTCAAATAACTTTTTACATAATGGGTATTTACAAGGTGCGTTTGATGGCATCGTACAAATCCATGCGGTAAAAGCAGCTCTTCGTATTCCTTCAAGGGTTTGGACACCAGTATCTTATCTCCTGCCAGAAGATAAAAAAAAGTGTAGGTATTCTGCGCTTCACAGCGTACAATATCGTCAACCGATACATACCGGACTTCGTGCATCTGGGGTAATGCTATTTTAGCAGGTTTTCTGTTTCCCCGGATATGGTCGATTAAAAAATCCAGTTGCACATTACGCTGTTTTAACTCTATTTTCTCCCGTGCTTTATTTACTGCCAGTGTAAGCTCGGCTATATCTACCGGCTTTAGTATGTAATCCAGAGCAGCATATTTAATAGCCTGAATGCCATACTGATCATAAGCGGTTACAAATATCACTTCAAAGCATCTTTCTGGAATAGCCTGCAATACTTCAAATCCGGTTCCGGCACCCATCTGTATATCCAGGAACAAAAGATCGGGCTGTACAGAGCCTATAATGGAAACAGCATCTGTATTATTATCAGCCCAACCTGCAATTTCAATCCATGGAAAGTTTTTATTTAATATGATTTGAAGATTCTCAATATTATGAGGCTCATCGTCTACAATTATGGCTTTCATTTTAACCAGCTTTTTATCTTTAGGGTAACAATGGCGCCCGGCAGTCCCGAACTGACATCTAAACCAAAAATATCACCATAAAGGGTATTCAATAAAGATATCCTGTTTTCCGACAAAACCAGCCCCTTGCCATCGTAACGCCTTTTGGAGCTAAAGCCTTTCCCGTTATCCTTCACTTCGATAATAAGGTCGTTTTCCTCCCGGTACATTTTTATTAATATCTTACCCTCCTGTTTAATAGAAGCGACGCCATGCTTTACAGCATTTTCTACAAAAGGTTGCAGCAACATGGGAGGAATTTCGGTATTTTGTGTATCAATGCCATTGCCGGTTTCAACGGAGTAAGTAAAACCAAACCTCAATTGCTCCATTTGTAAATAATCATTCAGTAGTTTTATTTCGTCATTCAGCGGTATCAGCTCTTTTTCTGCATCATTCAGCACACTGCGCGTAAGCCTCGAAAAAGTAGTAAGATAGGCATTGGCCTTTTCGTTTTCCTGCTTGTGTAACAGGTTTTGAATACCCGCAAGTGCATTAAAAATAAAATGAGGATTTAATTGGGACTGAACGGCCTGCAAACTGAGTTTTGCCTCCCGGGCGGCCTGCTTTTCTGCCTGTATTTTTTTTCGTTGCCTGTATTTTAAAAACAGGAACAAAGCCAGCAATGCGGCACCAGCCACACCTGCACCCCAAAGCACATCGCGCAGCCTGAACATATACGGGCGGCTGATTTCAAAACTGGTGCTGGCAAATACGGGAGTAACTAAATTGGCTCTGGAGTTTTTATCCCTATAATCGGCAGTAGTAACAAGTAAGGTATACTTTCCCCCGTTGTTAATAAGCCCGGCTGGAATTTCCGCCGTATAGGAGGGCCGGGGCAATGGCTTAATGTCACCCCCCATCCTGGCCCAAAAGTATAATTGCATATCGGTTACCGGTTCCCAGTTCAGCGCAAGATCAACGGTATCTTTTTCCCGGCCCATATCCCGGATAAGATAACCTCTGAAGAAAAAAGGATAGTTTTTAGTATGAATGGTAATACCAAGCCCTCTAAAATTTTCCGCTGTGTTTAACCGAACTTTACCCTTTAATTCAACCATTTTGATTTGTTTCAAAAAATCGTCAATCTTTTTATTTTTAGATTTTTGAGCATTTTTTAGAACGATGTCGGATGTTCCTCCACATTGCAGCAGCGGCGCCTCTAATATGCGCGTGTTTACTATCTGGGTAATTACACTTTCAGGGTTGTTTATATTATATAGTTTTATAAATAGCACCTTATCCCTACAATCAAAATCGTTCGCAAAAAGAATGGTCCTGCTTCCCCCCTGCGGCACCCATCTGCCTGCGGGCAATACACGCCATCCTGTGTTAACAGTAGTATCCATATCTGTAATGCTATAGCGCATATCGCTGATCCTGCAATAAGCTGTATCAAATGAAAAGCTGATATCTATTTTTTGCGCACCGGGATAATATTCCAAACTGGTTTGTGGCTTTTTCACACTCATGGGATAGAGTACGTAATACTTGCTATGAGGGTCTACTCCTTCGGAGGATGGAGTGGTAGTTATGCCAAAATCTCCCCGGGCATCTTGAACTGTTTGTTGCTTTGCTCCATAATAAACAATGCCACCCCCGCTATTAGACGAAGCATAATCATATTGTGCAAAAACTGGCTTTGCCGTTACCAGTAACAGCAACAACCCCATTGATTTACCTGCATTCATATCGCTTTTTACATAAAAGTAGCTGGGGCTATAGCAGCAGCAAACCCATAATTAGCCAACGGCCATTTTGAGTTTGAGAATTATCGATTTCACCTCCCAACGCTGTACGTTCTGCTTATTTACCTGCCAGCCGTTCCGGGTTTTTCTTAATAAAATCTTCCCAGCCCTTAAATCCATTGGTTGCCGGAATGGGTGAAAGTAATTGATAGTGATGGCATATAGCCACCGCCAGTGCATCGGTAGCATCAAAATAGTCGGGCAGCTCTTTCAGCCCTAAAGTTTGCTGCAGCATTTTAAAAACCTGCTCCTTGCTGGCATTACCGTTGCCGGTTACCGCCTGCTTTACTTTTTTGGGAGAATACTCGGTTATGGGCAAATTATGGTGCATAGCTGCCGCAATAGCCACGCCCTGTGCCCGCCCCAGCTTTAGCATACTTTGTACATTTTTACCAAAAAACGGCGCTTCAATAGCAAACTCGGTGGGTTTATACAACTGTATCAGTTCATTGACCCGCTGGTAAATCAGGTTCAGCCTTTCGTAATTGCTTTTGCGGGCGGGCAATTTCAATCCCTGCATTTCGAGCAACTGCACTTTTTTGTGCTGACAGACTATTACCCCATACCCCATAATGATGGTGCCGGGATCTATTCCTAATATTATTTTGGAAGATTGTTGCAAACAGGTATTATTTTTACCTTCCAGGTGAAGGTGAACAAAAATATTAAAATATTCCTCAACTATTTTTTAGGGCCGCTATTGTTTATCTGGCTGGCCTGGTCTATTTACCAGCAAATCCGTAACCAGGAAGGGCTGGAAGTATCGTTGCAACAGATCAGGTCGTCTTTTTCCGGCCCTTCCCTGCTGTATCTTATATTTACCATTATATTCATGATGGTAAACTGGGGCCTGGAAGCGTACAAATGGATGCTGGCAGTGCGCCGCGTGCAGCACATCAGCTTTGGACGAGCGCTTAAAGCTGTTTTTTCAGGCATTTCTTTTTCTATAAGCACCCCCAATTCAATAGGGGAATACATAGGCCGGGTGCTTTATATGAGCGAAGGCAACCGGGTAAAAGCAGTTGCGCTCACTATTGTAGCCAATATGAGCCAGCTGATCGTTACATTTTTGATGGGTACCATAGCCCTCTTTTTTCTAAAAGACCACATAACGGCCAATAGCAATATCCCCTATTCCCTGGCCAATGGCATCTTATACACTTCAGCGATTATTGTCGTTACATTAACATTATTTTATTTCAGGTTGCCCTGGTTAATAAAAATTATTGATAAATTGCCACAGGTCAGCAAATTTTCATGGGCAATAGAGGCAGTTGAGCACATCCATGCAACGTTGCTTTTAAAATTCCTGTCCTTATCCGTAACGCGTTTTGTAGTATTCAGTATTCAATATTTTTTATTATTTCAATTATTTAAAGTAGATGTTAGTATATTACAAAGCTGGATGGGAATAAGTGTAATGTTTTTAATAATGGCTATTATTCCAACCATTGCCTTATTTACTGATCTTGGATTAAAAAACGAACTAAGCATTAAACTAATGGGGTTATTTACTACCAACCATTTAGGAGTGAGCTTAACTTCGCTAAGCATATGGTTCATCAACCTGGTGGTTCCTGCCCTGGCAGGCAGCTTATTTATACTGGGTATAAAAAATATTTTTAAAAGTAAGAATGAAAGCACTTAAATTATCTACCCTGGCAATATGTACCATTGCCATAATGGCAAATACAAAAATACCGGCTAACCAGGACGCGGCACCTGTGGATGTAAACTGCGGGATAACCAATACCGCGTTTAAAGCAGGAGAAAAAGTAAGCTTTATTGTTTATTATACCGCCGCAAAGATCATTAATATGGCAGCCGGTGCCGGCTCTTTTACCACTTCCCTGGAAAAGCTGAATGGCCGGCAGGTATATCATATTGAGGGTGAAGGACATACTTTATCCTCTTACGAATGGGCTTATAAAGCCAAAGATGTTTACGAAACCTATATGGATGCAGAAACCCTGCTTCCCTTAAAATTTGTAAGAAACGTAAACGAAGGCGATTATAAAAAATACCAGAACGTGAGTTTTAACAGGGCAACCAATACCGCCATCAGCAAAGAAGGCGTTTTTAAAGTTCCCGAATGCGTGCATGACGTGGTAAGTGCCGTGTTCTGGGCCAGGAATATCAATTTTAATTTATTGAAACCCAACTCCGACAAAGTGCCTGTTAAAATCTTTCTGGATAACGAAGTGCACACGATGTATGTAAGGTACCTGGGAAAAGAAACCATAACGACCAAATATGGCAAGTTCAAGACCATTAAAATAAAACCCTCTACGATAAAGGGTACGATCTTCAAAGATGACGATAAAATGACCGTTTGGGTAACTGACGATGCCAATCGCGTTCCGGTTAGGGTAGAAAGCCCCATTATTGTAGGTAAAGTAAGGATCGACATGACCGACTTTCAAAACCTGCGAAACCCGATGGAAGCGCTGATCAAAAAAAATTAAAAATACATACCTCCACCCTGCAAAAAAGCATGCGGCATGCGGCCTGCGCTGTGTTGCGGGCGGGTACCGGACCACGCTTATGGCGGCCGGGTCATGCCTCTTCCAACTCAAAATCAAAATCCAGTAACCGCCTGGCAGGAATATTTAACCCGCTGGCTAGCTCGTATACGGTCGATAATTTAATATTGAACTTACCATGCTCTATTTTTGAAATTTTACTTTCATCAACAGAACAATTGTAAGATAACTGCAGCAAAGAAAATTTTTTTGAATTCCTGATCTTTCGAAGATTTTCACCAAAAGCAAGATTTAATTTTTTAATTTCTTCTGTTGTCATTTCACCTTGTAATTTTATAAAGTCAAGGTGTTCATTATTTAGAAATTTTTCACGGTCACTTACAACCGTTTCAAAAATATTATTTTTCAGCGTTCTTCAATCAATCCACTGCTTTATGCCTTATATTTTAAAGCGAAACGGGTAAAACCGTTGGATGTTTTCAGGCAGATCCCGGATATAGTGATTCCTCCCCGTCTCCTGTTTCCTTCCCGGAGATAATGCAAACTATAACGCTACCAACATTATTTTGGCACCTAAAAAACACAATTCTTTCTTGAGGAACAGCCTTCCGCTCAAAGGCAAAAACCTGCAGTCCACCTTAAAAAAGACTAACATCAAATCAAATTCATAAAATCGATGCTATCTGTAACAATTAACTTATGCATTTGCCTGTAAACCTATATTAGTTGCCGGTATTTGCTGCGCCGGTTATGCGCGCTCACACCCGTAAAATAATACCAATATAACTACCTGTTTCATTTTTTATTTTTAGCTACTCCCTCAGCTTCATCCTCACAATAACCGGGTTGCTTTTGCGGCTCTGGGTTTTGAAATATTCCTGCAATACAGTTGGATATATAGGATTGCGGGATTCCGTTTTTTCTTTAGCAGTAAATAATACCAAGGAAGACATATAACTGTATAGATGCTTTTGAAACGGTATAAACCCTCGCATTTTAGATTTCTCTCCCATAACAGGCAAAAAACTGGACATTTTGTCTGGTGTCAGCCTATCTAATGATACTAATTTTTTTGATACTGTATCATATATAAAATTATACTGATACTCATTAATAGACGTATTATATGCAACAACAGAAGACGGAACCCTTAGTTTAAAGAAGAACTTAGATCCGGAAAAAAATATATTTTCTATGTTCAGAATCAGTTTTCTATCAGTATATACTTTAACCTTTATACTATCAAGAAATTTATCGTTATCAGATTCAACAATATTCTTTGCAAGTACCCTATCACCAGGAAATACAAGCCGATATATTGCGACAGCAGTATCCTTATTGACTCTATAAATGTTGAAATCCAAAGGAGATGAAAAGTAAAAATCCCCCCCTTCTGTTATTTTAGGTAAACTAACATATCCTGATAATTTTTTAGTAGCCTTCAACACATTTTCTTTTACAGGAATAAGTTTTCGATAAAGCGAATCATTTTTATAGATAGAAAAAAAATCACAGTTTTCCGGTATCCTGTTTTCTTTCCCGTCTGAGATGCAATTATTCAAAACCAAAAAATAATCATCCCCAAGAGGTGTGGTTAAGAATTTCGGCACAGGCATACTGTTGCCTTTTAAATCAACCTGAACATCAGGTAATATTTTTCTCCCTGAAAGGCTCAGATAAGTTAAATATAATTTAGTCTGATCTTCAGAAAACTTAAAAGAAACAATTCGATTTTCACTTAAATCATGCGAAATAAAAATCTGTCCCCGAATTTTATTTAATAGTTTTCCGTTAAGCGAGAAAAAAAATATAGTTTTTGTATCTAAATCAGAAATAACGTAACTGCTATCTGTTACAATCATATCATAAATATCCCCGAACAGGCTTTCTTTTGTTGTTTCTAAAGGGATATATTCTACATCGGAGAAGTATTCAGACACTGTACCTCCGTAAGCCTGGCCGGGGTCAATACGTATTACCGGCACCTGCTGCGCCGCGGTACGTGTTATCACACAAATAAATAATACCAATAATACAACTGCCTTTCTCATTTTTAATTTTAGCTACTCCTTCAGTTCATCCTGTTTTTTACAACTAATCGTGATTAGTTATAAACACCTTACTATAAGTTGTAGAGCCATCTTTGTCCACCTGTGCTATGCGGATATATAATTTTTTACTAATGGGGTCGATCGTATCCGCTTTCGTGCAACTGTAACCAGTAAGGCTTATGGCTCCCGATAAGAGGCCAATCGCCAGCCATTTTTTCCTCTTGCTACATGCTGATAGCGAGAACAGGGATAGTAATCCTGCCGCCATCAAGCCTGTAGCGGCTGAAACGCCGAGTGATATCTGATAATTGAGGGACTGGTCAGAATTGCCTTCCTTTGCCTGGCTTTTAATAGTAGCTACAGTGGCAAATTTCTCCCCATCCCCGGATACCTGCACGTCAAAATGATCATTATTGCTTTCAGAAAGTGTTTGCCAGCTGACATAGAGTTCCTTATTTTTTATATAACTGTTAATGCTGCCAAAGGTCACCGGTAATGCCGCCCCTGATCCTATTCGACGGATTTCCGACATAAAAAAGTCAGAAAAATACAGGTTGCCGGCGGCATCTACTGCCACATCTCCGCCCGCATTATCCAGGCTCCCGGCGTCGCCTGTTACCGTTGCTACCGCGTTATTACTGCTCAGGTTGATTCTACGGATTCTTCCGTTAAAATTATCGCCCACAAAAAGTATATCGTTTCCGTATAAAGCCAGGCCTGTGGGATAGTTAAACCGTGCCTGGGTACCCGCTGCATCGGTATTGCCCGTTTCGCCTGCCAGCCCGGCGATGGTTGTTACAGTGTTGCTGTTATTCAGATCGATTTTACGGATGATATTGTTATTTGCATCACTTACATAAAGCTGACCATTTGCACCCAGCGCAAGTCCCGTGGGATTATCAAAGCGTGCCTGGCTGCCCTGGCCGTTCTGACTTCCCTGTTGCCCAGCTAATCCCGCGATAGTACTAACGGTATTCGTACTCAAATCGATTTTACGAATAGTATGGTTTTCCTGGTCTGCTACATACAGGTTACCTGCGGCTACATCCAGGGCAAGTCCCCAGGGATATTTAAATCGTGCAGCACTTCCCTGCCCGTTCTCGTTTCCCTGTGTTCCGTCGCCGGCAATGGTAATGAACGTATTATCTGTAAGGTCAATTCTTCTGATAGCCCGGCCACTGGACAGGGCCACATACAAATACCGGGTACCATCATAAGCCATGCCCCCGGGGCTATAAAAGTCAACAGTACTTTCAACAATCGTCGATATTGACCCGTTGGCCAGATCTATTTTGTAGACGGCACTGTTGCCCCAGTCAGCAGCATAAAGGTGCCCGCTATTGTCCGGGACAAGCCCTGCCGGCCCAGAAATACCTTTGCCTGCATCTGCTACTACAGTTACGACCTGGGCCCGGGTAACGGCAAAAACGCTTAAAAATAAAAATAAGAGAATGGCAGGCCGAGGAAGCCCGTTAAAGATAGCTTTGGTTGTCATTACAAATGGTTTTGAGGTATAAAGCGCAAAAGTAGGCAATACCTGTTGATATTTTTATTTCGAAACTCAAAAAATTATTGAATTGTATTTTAAATAAATGTAGCAACTTTTAAACGGCCGATTACCGGTTAGCTTATCTAATCACTTCTCCCCGTAATATATTATTGTAGCACGGGGAGAAATACCCTCAGGTTAAAGTAGCCTGACCTAAAAGCCGGGCCACTTCTTGCATTTTATACACCGGGGATACATAGATGTGAACTTATGGCTATACTTTATTTTAGTAAATTAGCAAGCATATTAACAGCGTTTAAAAGAACAGGCCGTGAAAATAAGAGAAGCTCAAATAGATGATATTGCACAAATACAAATCGTAAGAAATGCGGTAAAAGAAAATACACTTTCCGACCCAAACCTTGTAACTGACAAAGATTGCGAAGCATTTATAACTCAAAGAGGAAAAGGCTGGGTTTGCGAAATGGACAATAAAATTGTTGGATTTTCCATTGCCGACCTAAAAGAAAACAACATTTGGGCATTATTTGTACACCCCAATTTTGACAAACAAGGTATTGGAAGACGATTGCACGACATCATGCTGGACTGGTATTTTGAACAGACAAAAGAAACTGTTTGGTTAGGAACTGCACCTCATACAAGAGCCGAAACTTTCTATCGGAAAACAGGCTGGACTGAAATTGGAACACACGGGAAAGGCGAAATAAAATTTGAAATGACAGCAGAAAATTGGCAGACAAAAAAGCAAAGTTCTTGTGCCCTTTGAAGAGAGCGTTGATGTAAATGCCGGCCTGGAGGAAAAATTCGCGCATCCTCAGTGGGGGTAGCAACCAAAATATGCCCGAATAAACTTTTGCCGCATTTGCCCTTTTACCTTTATACCATACCAAAACCACCAGACATGAATCCTAAACAATTGTACTACCTGAGCTGAACAAAGGCTGTTTGGTAATTGTCATTATTTTATAAATGCTGTAAGATAACAGATTTAATGCGTATTCATTTCTGGGACAAATGTCCTTAGAATCAAAATTTAATCGTTATAAATTTAAACTTTGAAAAATGTTTTGAAGATGAAATATCTAATTGCTTAGCTATTCACCACCAAAATTATAAATACAATGTAAAAATTTAATACTCATCCAAAATGAAAATTTTACCCGAAAACAATTATCAAAAAGCGGCAGAAGCTATTAAAAATGTAGCCATAAATACTTTGTTTGCAGAGGCTGTCATAGAGCAAAAAATAAATGGCAAAATCTATGTAGATAACATTGAGGAGCCAAAGACTTTTTACATTATCCACCCTTATGGAATGACACTTTTAATTGGAGATAGCACAAATAAAGAGTTTAATAACAAGTTTAAGGATTATGCATTGAACGTTGATAACACAAGACACAAACCCGAATGGATGCAGGCATATCCTGCTACCTGGGACAACGTTTTATCAGAATTATTCGACGACAGATTAATTGCTTCTTCCGAGCATAGAGCGCAAAAATTATCGGGGATAGTAGAATTGAACACCCGGGTGAATTTTAAATTTGACCACTATAAATTCATAGCTTCCAGAAAACCTGTTATTGACAACAATATTAAAATTGTAAGAACAGACAGCGAGGTATTCAGAAATATGCCCGGCAGCGTGGTTCCTGCATACTTTTGGGAAACAGAAGAAGATTTTTTGACTAGTGGCGTAGGCTTCAGCCTTTATTACAAAAACAAATTAGCGTCAACCGCTTACTCGTCTTGCATCAACGCTTCACAGCTTGAATTGGGAATTGAAACCGTCCCTGAATTCAGAGGAAAGGGATTTGCACAATACGTATGTCAAGCACTCATTGATTACTGCATAGAACATCAATTTGAGCCTGTTTGGGCGTGCCGTTTAGAAAATACAGGATCTTATAAACTCGCTCAAAAAGTTGGGTTTGTCCCAACTATCGAATTACCTTATTACCTGTTTGGCAATTAATATGAAAGCAGTAATATTAAAAGATTTTGGAAATGTTGAAAATTTTGAACTCAGGGAAATTGAATAACCAAAGCCCAAAATCAAATGAGAAAATCAAGAAAAAGGCTGCTGATTACTGCTATAATGCTGACCATCATTTCAGGAATACTCAGCTATTTGCATTGTGACTACTACAAGATTCCAGAAACCAGATTAGCACTGAATGCAACTTATGCAGCAATGCCAGAAGATAGTTTTCATCATTACATTAATTTGCCCATTAACCATAATGAACTCACCAAGGGATTATTCAGAGGCTTTTATCTGTTAAGTCCGAATTTCTATAAAAGTAAAAACATCACATTTTTACTTACAGACGGACAAATGGAATTGGTAAGTACAAAAACGGACTTTCGGGTTTTTGAAAATATTATAGGCGGCAGCTCGTATGTTTTGATTGGCGTCAGAGGACATTCGCCTACATTATTCCCTGAAGTGTATAAAGACGGAAAAGTGGATTATGAAACCGCATTACAGTTGTACAATTCAGACCAGCAAATTAAAGATATAGAATGCGTGAGATTGGATTTGATTAAAAAAGGACTTTTAGCAAAAGAAGATAAAATAAACATTTTTGGAGCTTCCGGAGCAGGAGTTTTAGCACAGCAATACCTTTCCCAATACGGGAAAAATGTACATCGTGTGATATTAGAATCCACCGGCGCACCCGATTTGGCAAAACAATTTGAGATAAAATATTCTCCGGACTTTGAAGCATTTAATCCTGAAGGAGCAAAAGTCCTTAAAGATTTAATAGAAAAAAAATCAATCGATAAACAAAGCCTTGCCAATATCCTCTATCAAACAGGAAGAACAGAGAAAGACCCCAAAGAGGTACAACTGAAAATTCTTGAAAAGTTGCAGGACGGTGGAAGTTTACTTCGCTATAAATTCAAGCCAGTTACCAATCTCTCCATACTCAATTATATGATAAAACCACCATCGGAAATAATGGCAAGAGTTCGCTGGTTTGAATTGGTTGGCTATGATTTGATGAGATACAATAGCGAAAAAGAAACCAATCTGCTCTACGAGCTTTCTTTAAAAGCAGTATCAGATGTACTGGAATACCATAGAACAAATAAAATACAGCCCAAAGAATTTGTCATCAACAGAAATCAATTTACAGGAGAAGTGTTGATTTTGAAAGGAACGCAGGACGTAGTTTTCTCTGATGAAATTAATCAGAAAATACAACAGGCTTATCCCAATGCAAAATTAGTATTGTTCGAAGATGGACACCGAATGCAAAATGACAAAGAAAAATATATGCACATACGCAATACATTTCTGAATGAAGGATTTAACGCTGAAGAATTTAAACAATAAACACACTTAGATACCCTATGCTTAAACACCGGAAAAACGACAGCGTAAACAATTACTAAATTTCCATACCGTTAATGTCGCTTGACAGGTTTTTCAATCCCCGGTTAAGACTTCTTACCGAAACACCAAGATAAGCTGCCATATCTTCCTTCGAAATACTTATTTGCTGCTTCGTTTGTAAATCCAGTAACTTTTTCAAACTATGCTCTATCGTGTATAATTGTTGATAAGAAGCTCTGCTGGCAGTATTTACCACACGTTCTGCAAAAACATTCAGCAATAATTCATTCAGAAAAATATCACCTTTTAAAAGAGATTGAAAATAAGGCATAGAAAAGGCATACACCGTTACTTCGGTCAATGCTTCAATAGTACAAAGACAGGGAACTTTACGAAAATACTCTATCTCTCCCAGGATTTCACCGCTGCCTAAAAACTCTAAAATATATTCTTTATCGTTGTCCTCCGTAAAAAAGCATTTTGTAATACCGGTCTGTATCATCATTATTTTAGCAGGATTTTCATTTTGAGAAAACAACCTTTGCCCTTTGGAATAGTGCTTTACTACAATATGCTCTTTACGCTCCTGTTGTTCGTAAAGCTTCCGTGTGTAATCTAAAAATAATTGATTGGTTCTTAACATATTCTCATCGGGACAAATGTCCTTTTTAAAATTCCCCGCTTTTCAGAATTTTGCCTCATTAAGCACTGTAAAGTTAAAAAAAAGCAGTTAGATGAAGCAGAAAATAACAACAATAGCATTCGATGCCGATGATACCTTATGGATAAATGAACCCTATTTCCAAGAAGCAGAAAAACAATTTAGCCTGCTGTTTGAAGACTATATGCCGCTACATTCGGTATCGCAGGAACTCTACAAAACGGAAATGAAAAACCTGCCGCTTTACGGTTACGGAGTGAAAGGATTTGTGCTCTGTATGATTGAAACAGCAGGCAGAATTACCAACAATACAGCTTCCTGGCAACTTGCAGACAGAATCATAGCTATCGGAAACGAATTGCTTCAAAAGCCAATAGAACTCTTGCCTTTGGTACAGGAAACACTGGAGCAGCTCAAAGGAAAATTTAATTTGATAGTGGCTACCAAAGGCGATTTACTGGACCAGGAACGAAAATTGAAAAATTCCGGATTGGAAAATTATTTCCATCACATAGAAATAATGAGCGACAAAAAAGTAAGCGATTACCAAAAACTATTGAAACACCTGAACTGTGAGCCAGAGCATTTTCTGATGCTGGGCAATTCCTTAAAATCAGATATTATCCCCGTATTGGAACTGGGAGCCTATGGCGGGCACATTCCCTATCATACCACCTGGCTGCACGAACGGCACGACCACCAACTACAGCACGAGAATTTTGTAGAGCTTAAAAACATCAACCACATTTTGAATTATATCATTTAGCAATGAATACTGTAATAAACATCGACCAATGGAACAGAAAAGAACATTACCGCTTTTTTTCTCAGTTTGATGAACCCTTTTTTGGCATAACGGTAAATGTGGACTGTACCACAGCATATCTACAGGCAAAAACAAAAGGAATTTCTTTCTTTTTGTACTACCTGTACCGGGCGTTAAAAGCCGCCAATGGCATTGAAAATTTCCGGTACCGAATCGTGGAGAAGCAAGTGTGCCTGTTTGAGCAAGTAAACGCTTCGCCTACAATCAACAGACCAGACGGAACTTTCGGCTTTTCTTATATGGATTACAACGAAGATGAACATATATTTTATAAAAACAGCCTGCAGGAAATAGAACGTGTCCGGCAATCAACTGATTTGGTTCCTGCAATTTCGGGAGAAAACGTCATTCATTTTTCTGCAATCCCGTGGCTGAATTTTACGGCACTTTCCCATACCAGAAGCTTTTCACTTCCGGATAGCTGTCCAAAAATATCCTTCGGAAAAATGACAGAAAATAATGGCGTTAGGTTAATGCCAATTTCCATACACGCACATCACGGTTTAATAGATGGTTACCACGTAGGGCTTTTTGTAGATAAGTTTCAGGAGTTGATGAAAGAAAATTATTTTTAAGACATAATATAAATAGAGTAAATGGCAAAGAACAAAAGTGTGTTGAAGTATGCTGAGAATGCAATGAACACCTAACTGATGTCAAGATTTCAGAAATATGCTTGCCCTACCTCCCGCGGGTTAAGAAAATCTTTTGCAAAACTACTGCAATATGGTGGCTGCATTATTGTAGCGGTGGTAATCCTTAACATTGTGTACGGATCCGGGGAAAATTTTGGGCAGCAGTTTGCCTGGCTCTTTGGCGACCTGATGCTGTACCTGATGATCTATACCGAAGTGGTATCCATATTGGAGAATATGGAAGCAATGGCCCCCCAAAGCAAATTTGTAAACCTGTTCCTGCGGCCGGTACGCAGGATCATTACCCTTCAGCTAAAGCACCTGTTTAGGGAAGATTACCCCGTTATTGCAAATGGCATGGCTGGGGGCAAAAAAGTAACAGATACGGACCAAACGGCTACCGGTAAAGACCTGGTATAACAGGGTGGGGTATGAGATCCGTTCTCCAGCCGCCTTACCGGATCGCTTTAAAGCACCAACGTCTCCAACTGTTCCATTTTATTATCAAACAGCGCCAGCCTCGCTGCAAAGCCGGGCTGTAGGCAGCCGATGCGGTCGTTCAGCTTTATAGCCATGGCCACCCGGCTGGTGGCCATGGCCACGGCTTCGTGCACAGGCACCTGCAAATGCGCCACGGCATTTTTTACCGCATCGGCCATGGATATGGCAGCCCCGCCAAGGTTGCCGTTGCGATCGCGGTAAAAACCGTCCGTTAAGGTAATATCCAGGTTTTCCCAGTCGAACCGCTGTTTTTTTCTTCCCAGAAAAGCGGCATCCGACAGTAATATCAGCTGCTCCCCTTTCAGCCGGTAAGCTACCCGCGCCGCGGCATAATGGCAATGGCCGCCGTCTAAAATAAGCGGGGCATATACATGGCTGTTATCGAATACCGCACCCACAAGGCCGCATTCCCGGTGGCCCATCTGGGTCATGGCATTATATAAATGCGTTACCAGCCTGATGCCTTTTGAAAAATAATATTGTGCCTGATCGTAACCGATCGTGGTATGCCCTATTGAAACAGAGATGCCGCTATCCAGCAACAGCTGCAGCTGGCTTTCGGTAAAGCATTCAGGAGCGATGGTGATTATTTGAATAATATCGCTGCCGGCTTTTATAATGGTGCGCAGCTCGTTGTCAGTGGGCTTTCTTATAATATGCGCCGGGTGTGCCCCGCGCCTGGCCGGGTTAATAAAAGGCCCCTCGAGGTGCATGCCCAATACGCCGGGCTGCTTTTGCTTAAACGCCCGTACTGCTTCGATGGCTTTGAGTATGGTTTCGGGAGCAGAAGAGATAAGCGTAGGCAGTATAAAGCCGGTGCCATGATCGAGGCTGGCCCGGTACATATCTTCCAGTGCCGCTTCCGAAACTTCTTTGGAGAAATACAAATCGTAGCCGCCATTAGGCTGGATATCTATAAAAGCGGGGGCAATATTTTTTCCTTTTGCATCATATATTGCGGCATGGCCCGGTACCTCATCCGCTAAAGCCGATATCTTACCGTTCTCAATAAGCAGTGCCTTGTTGTGTACAATTTCATTACCGGTATATATGACCCCATTAATGACTGCTGTTACCATAGCTGCAAAAGTAATGTAACGGTATCAATGCTATTCAGGTTTTAGTGGTTGTATAACATTTTGAAAACTGCATATCCCGCTCTGGCCCGAAGTTGATACTAGCCGGAAATATGTTCCCTTTTGAAGGAAGATTTTGAGAAGCCTGTTATTTAGATAGCAGATGAAGGGTGAGGATTGGAAACTGCTAACTTTATAATTATGAAAAACCTGTTTGAAAATCACCATTACAATAAAGCACTTAGGCCCTGGGCCAGCCGTCTTCGAAAAGAAATGACAAAAGCTGAAGAAGACAATCAAATATTGAATAACATTAGCAATGTTCACACTTTTCTTGCAGATTAGACCGATCAGAAGAAAAAACAGATCGGTTAGTTCAATTGAAATGTTATCCTCCCCCGTCCGCTATGGCGGACAACCCCCTCCAAAGGGGGATATTTCCGATCCCTTTCAACACTTAATCCATTCTAAATGGGAAAATTACCCTACCCGTAGCAAAGCCGCTGCCACCATCCCGGCAGTTTCGGTTCTTAACCGGGTACTGCCCAGGGTTACCGGCCGGTACCCTTTTTCCAAAGCCATCGTAATTTCTTCCGGTGTAAAATCGCCTTCAGGACCGATGAGGATAATGGATGGAGCGGGCTGGTATTGCAGGGATTGCTTATCGCTTTCTATACAATGGGCTATATATTTATTAGTCACAGCCTGAAAAGCTTCCGTATGTATAAAATCATCAAATATAACAGGAGCCTGCAATTGCAGCAGCCAGGCCTGCTGACTTTGCAGCATGGCACTTACCAGGATGTTTTGTAAACGCTCTTCCTTAAACTTTTGCTTTTCGGTTCTTTTGGTAATTAAAGGTATTACCCTGCTTACACCTAATTCCGCAGCTTTTTCTAAAAACCATTCAAAGCGGGCAGCATTTTTGGTAAGGCCTATAGCGATGGTTACTTCAGGGTCTGTTTTTGGTTTAGGTTCTATAAAGTTAATGCTTACTTCACAATGCTTCTTATGATCGTTGGTTATAACGGCCGTAAGAAGATACCCATTACCATCTGTCAGGTGCATGGCATCCCCGGTTTTCATACGCAATACCTGCACGACATGGCGCGAATTATCTTCGTCCAATATCAGCTCTCTTTGAACAGGGTTGAAATTCTTTATGTAAAAATAGGGTAACAAGGTTTTAATTTAATAACAACAGGACCTTCAGGCATTAAGCCACAGTTTAAGTACTCCTTTATTTGAGGCACCAGTTTTACCAATTCATCATATTGATTGATTTTTGCGTTTAATACAAAAACAGTAATGGTATATTTTGATAAGTTCTGCTGGTGTTGCAGATTTTTATCAAACGTCATTAATGGGTCAAAAGCATCTGCTAACAATAATTTTAATAACTCACCATTAGATATACCATTCCACCGTTTATCACGAACCGTAAAAACTTCATGATCGGAGAAATCCGGCGTTAGCCTCTTGGGAAGGTTTTCATCAAGCAACAGCCTCATATAGCTCGGCCATATTTTTTGAAGTTAAAAACTTGTTAGCAATATCTATGAACCAGCTTAAAACGGTGCTTCGTCCAGCTCATCATCGCTCATATTGTTCATTTTGCTTTGCGCCTGGAACAGCCGCGCGCCGCCGCCTTCCGCATCGTCATTCACAGGGCGCCAGGTACCGCCGCCCAGGCCAATGGCATTGTAAGGGTCATCGTCCCAGGTAATGAATTTCTGTATATGCAGCAGCGCTTTCAGCTTGACGGTTTCCAAAGAACCGTTACGGTGCTTGGCTATTTTTACTTCGGTCAACCCCTTCTGATCCTCGCCTTCGGCATTGGTGTTCATATCGTAATAATCGGGCCGGTATAGGAACATGACCATATCGGCGTCCTGCTCAATAGCGCCCGATTCACGAAGATCGCTCAGCTGCGGCACCCGGCTGCCATCCTTGGTGCCCCTTGTTTCCACGGCACGGCTTAACTGCGACAGGGCGATGATGGGTATATTCAGCTCCTTTGCCAGCCCCTTTAAGTTCCGGCTGATGGTGCTGATCTCCTGCTCCCGGTTACCGTTCCGGTTGTCGCCGGCGCCGCTCATGAGCTGCAGGTAGTCGATGATGACCATGCCTATATTATGCTTGTTCTTCAGCTTACGGCACTTGGCCCGCAGCTCAAATATATTCAGCGCCGCCGTATCATCAATAAACAAAGGCGCCTGGGATAAACGCTGGATACCTTTGGTATACAGCTGCTTCATTTCGTGCTCTTCCATTTTACCGCGGGCAATTTTCTCCAGCATGATCTCGCTTTCGGCTGCCAGCACCCGCTGCACCAGCTGCGCTGCGCTCATTTCGAGGGAGAAAAAGGCCACCGGCGTTGGTTTTGCCGGGTTCATAATGGCATTACGCGCCAGGTTCAATGCAAAAGCGGTTTTACCCACCGCCGGCCTGGCCGCCAGGATAATGAGGTCGCTGTTCTGCCAGCCATAGGTAACTTTATCCAGGGGCTTAAAGCCGCTGGGCACGCCGGTTACATCCTCATTACGGTGGCGCAGGTCTTCGATGCGCTTAATAGTATCCACGAGCACGGAGTCGATCGACTGCATGGTGCTCTTCATGTGGGAGTTCGTAATTTCAAACAGCTTCGATTCGGCATCATCCAGCAGGTCGAACACATCGGCACTGTCTTCGTAAGCATCGCTCAAAATTTCACCGCTGATGCGTATCAGCTCGCGCTGGATGAACTTCTGCATAATAATGCGCGCATGCGATTCTACATTGGCAGCCGAAACCACCGTATTGGTGAGCCGGGTAACATAGTACGGGCCACCCACCATTTCCAGCTCTTCCTTGCTGCGCAGCTCTTCCACCACGGTAAGTATATCAATGGGCTGACTTTTATTGGCCAGCGATTGTATGGCCCGGAAGATACGCTGGTGCGCATCCACGTAAAAGCATTCGGGGTTGCGGATGGTTTCTATTACGGCATCAAAAGCGCCTTTCTCCAGCATAATGGCGCCCAGCACGGCTTCCTCCAGCTCACGCGCCTGCGGCGGTACCTTGCCGTACACCATTGTGCCCAGGTCTACTGCGCTGCCCGTTCTTCTTTTCTGCTTCCGGTCTTTATTTACATTTATAGGGTCCATGGTTCAATTCAAACGATAAAATATCCACTCATCAGTAATTACCAACGATTCGATAGGGCGCAATCCAACTTGTTTTTTGTTAAAAATATTGGTTGAGGTTGTTATCTACCCGCGAAATCAAAGGGCGAATTTAGACCCTAAAAAGGGTAGAAAAAAATCTTTATTTCCGAACATTTTCCTTACATGAAAACACAGGTTATTAACATTTCGCAGGAACCGGCCGGGCATTGCAGCCTGGCCAACTGATTATATTACGATCTGTCAATATATGGCCGCACCGCAGTTCTGATAGATTACCGGGGACTCACTTTATTTGTGGGCACATGGCGCGGCCCATACCGTATGCTTTTTCCGGCATCTATATAAGCCTTTGACACATGGGCGCTTGCGCGGGCAGCGCCTAACTGATGGCAGGAACGGCCGCTTCTAAAGGCGCTATCAAAGACCGCTCAACAAACAGCCGCTCAACCCGGCGGAAGAACATTCTGCAATGGCAGCCGGCCTGACGAACTCTTGCATGCAATTTTCCAAAAAGCTGATACCGACGGCTATTACATGGCGGGGATTGATAAGTATGTTTTTAACTGAGCAGCAATACGTTGGCTGCCCGGGACAACAGATCAAAGACATAGTACATATCAGGCAAATGTTTACAGGCCTAAAACGTTTCCTGGAAAAAACATACACCGCTGCTGCGAAACCCGCTCTTTTACCGTCTGTTATACCATATATATCAACCAACGCCCGTAATATGAAAAAAACGATTCTCGTTTCAGCTATTGCCGGGATCATCTTAATCAGTTGCAGCAAAAGCCATACTGCACCCGAAGAAACAGAAAAACGGCAACAGGCCGGTGTGCAGCACCCTATTGAGCTGGCGGCCCCTGTTGCTGATGTATTTACGGTGTTCTCATTCGACTTTTTTAAGGCCCTGCAGGCTGAGACCGGAGCGGAGAAGGATATCTTTGTTTCGCCGCTAAGCCTGCATATAGCGCTGGGGATGCTGGTAAATGGCGCCCGGGGCGAAACCGGATCCCAGATAATGAAGGCATTAAGATCTGAAAATCTTTCGCAGGAAGCGATGAACAACGCCTACAAAACGCTTTTAACAGAGCTGCCCCAGGCCGATCCGCTGGTAAAAATGGCGCTGGCCAATGCCATTTTTTATAAAAACGGGTTTACAGCAGAAACCCCGTTTTTAAATACCATGAAAAATACCTTTGATGCGCAAATAACCGGCCTGCCTTTTATACCCTCTGATAAAGACATTATAAATAAATGGGCCAGCGACCATACCAACGGCAAAATCCCTAAAGTGCTGGATGAGCTTAGCGCCGACCTGGTAATGCTGCTGATGAACGCTTTATACTTTAAAGGAGACTGGCGCGCTAAATTTGATCGAAAAAATACAAAAAAACAGTCTTTTTACCTGGAAGGAGGCGGGCAGAAAACGGTGAAAATGATGAACCAGACGGATACGTTCCGGCTGGCACCGGGAAATGATTTTACCGCGTTACAGGTGCCTTATGGCAATGGCCAGTTCCGCGCAACACTGATCTTGCCCAACACCGGCAAAAGTCTTGCTTCTGTTCTAAATGAAATGAATGCTGATGCCTGGGGCCAGTTACAAAATAGTTTCTACACCCGGTCTGTGGAAGTGGGTTTACCTAAATTTAAGCTGGAGCAGGATTTTAACCTGAACAAAACACTTCAAAAAATGGGTATGGTAAAGGCTTTTGAAACAAATGCGAAATTTGATGGAATAGGAGAATTAAAGCCTCTATATGTAGGTTTTGTAAAGCAAAACACTTTTGCAGCGGTGGATGAAGAAGGCACCGAAGCAGCCGCAGTTACTACCACCGGGATGTTTACTACCAGTTTACCGGCTGCGCCTCCTCAGTTTATTTGCGACCGCCCGTTTGGCTTTATCATCAGCGAAAAAACCTCCAATACCATTTTATTTATGGGCAGGATCATGGATCCGAAAGAGTAAAACAATACACCATTAATATGAACCTGCTCCTCCGCTCCGGCGGGGGAGTTTTTTTTGGGATACTGTTGCTGGTTACTGGATAATAGTTACTGGT
Organism: Niabella aquatica; assembly: GCF_054779315.1. NCBI lineage: Bacteria > Pseudomonadati > Bacteroidota > Chitinophagia > Chitinophagales > Chitinophagaceae > Niabella > Niabella aquatica. The sequence continues at coordinate 89,559 of NZ_BAAGYM010000016.1, read as the reverse complement.
TACTGGTTGCTGGTTACTGGATTGTGTAACCGGCTTTTGCTTTCAGCCTTTTACTTCCAGCTTTCATATCGTACATCGTACACCTTATACCGTACATTATGCTTGATACTGGATGCTGGTTACTGGATGCCGGATCAGAATATTCAATAATCAATTTTCAATAAATCAATATTCAACTGAGCTTTGATTATTGAGCACTGAATATTGAGTGTTCAGATATTCTATACAACAATCGTGAAATATTCAATAATCAATTTTTCAATAAATCAATATTCAGCCCATTGAGCATTGTTTAAGTTGACAGAGGACAGATGACCGTTGACAGGATGGTTGTAGCCGGAAGCTGAAAGCATAAAGCTCAAAGCTCCCGGCAAATGCACATTGGTTATGAATCATTCAAGTATAGAATTTCTGTACTATACAGTTTATAATTCCTATTTCATGGCTCATAGATACTGGGTACTGGTTTGTCGTACATCGTACACCTTACATCGTACTGGTTACTTGAAACCGGCAACCAGCAACCTTAAACTTTCAAACTTTTCAATAGTTCACGCCTCCCTATTCCCTTCTCCCTATTTGCTTATCTTTGCGGCCTCCCGGAGAGGTTCTCCGGGCAAAAAGATTTTCAGAAGATGACAATTTCTTACAACTGGCTGAGCGAGTACCTGCCTGCCGGACTGGCAGGTTTGCCCGAAGCGGTGCCACCCGAAAGACTGAGCCATATTTTAACTTCTATCGGACTGGAAGTGGAAGCTATAGTACCTTACGAATCTCATCAAGGCGGGTTGAAGGGCCTTGTAGCAGGCGAAGTACTCACCTGCGAGAAGCATCCTAATGCGGATAAACTAAAACTGACCACGGTACACATCGGGAAGCCGGAACCTTTACGCATTGTTTGCGGCGCCCCTAACGTAGCAGCCGGACAAAAAGTAATAGTAGCCCCTATCGGCACTACCATTTATCCCTCCACCGGCGAACCGCTTACCATGAAGGCCGCAAAGATCCGTGGTGAAGAAAGCCAGGGAATGATCTGCGCCGAAGATGAAATAGGCGTAGGAACCTCCCACGAGGGCATCCTGGTATTACCGGCACAGGTAAAACCCGGCACCCCGGCTTCTGAAATATTTAAAATTTATACCGATACCATTTTTGAGATAGGCCTTACACCCAACCGCATGGATGCCATGAGCCATTGGGGCGTGGCAAGAGATGTATCGGCTTACCTGTCTCACCATGATAAAAAAAACGGGGGGGCCAGGATCCCGGCTATAAAAGCTTTGCCGGCATTCAAAGGAAAAAATCCCGTTGAAGTCTCCGTCGAAAACATTACGGCCTGCCCGCGCTACAGTGGCATCTGCATCAATAATGTAACTATCGGCCCAAGCCCCGAGTGGCTGCAAAACAGGCTGAAAGCGATTGGCGTAAAGCCCATCAGCAATATGGTGGATATTACCAATTTCATTTTGAACGAAACCGGGCAGCCCTTACATGCTTTTGATGCAGATAAAATTGCCGGTAAAAAAGTGATCGTGAAAAACCTGCCGCAGGATACGCCGTTTATTACACTCGATGGCAAGGAAAGAAAGCTGAACCATTTTGACCTGATGATATGTGATGCCGAAGGCGCTATGTGCATAGGCGGGGTGTATGGAGGTATTAACAGCGGCGTAACCGCTACTACCCGGAATATCTTCCTGGAAAGTGCCTGTTTTGATAGTATTACCATTCGCAAAACCTCCTTTGCGCACGGGTTAAGAACCGATGCCGCTACCCGGTTTGAGAAAGGAACAGATATTTCGGCAACCGTAAATGTGCTGAAACGCGCCACACAACTGGTACTGGAGCTTTGCGGCGGCGAAGTGGCCTCCAATATTATTGATATTTATCCCGATGAACAACCTAAAACATCGGTAACGCTTAAATACCATTACCTGAAAAAATTAAGCGGCAAGAATTATCATCCCGACGCGGTAAAAAAAATACTGACGGCCCTTGGATTCGTGATCGAGAAAGAAGATATCGACTCTCTTAAAATTGCGGTTCCTTATCATAAGCCGGATATCAGCCTGCCTGCGGACATTGTAGAAGAAATACTGAGAATTGACGGGCTGGATAATGTGGGCATACCCACTGCTGTTACCATGACACCGGCGGTGGAAATGAACCGCGAGGCCGAAGCCTTAAAGGAAAAAGTAGCCGGCTACCTGACCGGGCTGGGCTTTAACGAGATCCTTACCAATTCTATTACCAACAAGGCCTACTTCAGCGAAGCAGCACCGGGAAATATGGTAAAAATGAAGAACAGCCTGAGTGCGGAGCTGAATATTATGCGCCCGCAGATGCTCGAAACAGGCCTGGAGATTGTGGCACACAACCTGAACCGCCGAAATGATAACCTGAGGTTATTTGAATACGGGAAAACCTATGCAGTGAACGATAAAGGCCGTTTTGAAGAACCGGAGCATCTCTGTATCTATCTTACGGGTAACAAACAGGCAGATGCCTGGAAGGGGAAAAGCCCGGCCAACGATTTATTTACCTTAAAAGGCGCGGTAGAAAAAGTACTGACCCTGGCCGGTATTGATGGCGCCGGCTTTGATGAGGCCGAAACACCACAATTACAATATGGGCTGAGCGTATACACTGGTAAGGAACTAATGGGCCGGCTGGGGCTGGTTAGCAAAAAAATGCTGGAAAGCTTTGATATCAAACAGCCGGTGTTTTTTGCAGACCTTAACTGGAACCTGATCCTAAAAAAATCAAAAGCAGCCAACGTGCAGTTCAAGCCACTTTCCAGGTTCCCTGCGGTACAAAGAGATATTGCGGTGGTGATTCCCCAATCGTTAAAATATGCAGCAGTAGCAGATCAGGTAAAAAAGCTGAACCTGAAAAAACTACAGGCCGTACAGCTATTCGACATTTTTGAAAGTGAAAAGCTCGGCGCCGGTAAAAAATCCATAGCGGTTAATTTTACCTTCCTCGACGAAGAAAAGACCCTTACCGATGCTGAAATAGACGGCTGGATGAAGAAGATCATGAAAACCCTTGAAACAGACCTGCAGGCAGAAATCAGGAAATAAAGGACGAATTTTATGGAAGCGAGAAAACTGACAAAGATCGGCGTGCTTACCTCAGGCGGGGATGCGCCGGGTATGAATGCAGCAATAAGGGCTGTTGTTAAAACAGCCTGGTATTATAATCTGGAAGTATATGGCATTTACCGCGGCTATTCGGGGATGATCGAAAATGACATCCGGAAATTTGGCGATCGCGATGTGTCCAACATCATACAGCGGGGAGGAACCATTTTGCGTACCGCAAGGAGCAAAGCGTTTCTCACGCCCGAAGGCCGGGCGCAGGCCTACGAAAACCTCAGGCAGCACGGCATCGAAGCGCTGGTAATTATCGGGGGAGACGGGAGCTTTCGCGGAGCAGAAGTTTTCAGCACGGAGTACGATATACCCTGTATCGGTATCCCCGGCACCATAGATAAAGACATGGCGGGTACCGACTCCACCATTGGCTTTGATACGGCGATCAATACGGCGATGGAAGCCATTGACAAGATCCGTGATACCATGGAAGCCCACGGGCGCCTGTTCGTGGTGGAGGTCATGGGGAGGGATGCAGGCTATATTGCGCTCAACAGCGGTATTTCTACCGGGGCCGAGAGCATATTAATACCCGAAAAAAAGACCGACCTGCTGCACCTGGCCCAGACGCTCAGCGATAAAGACGCTAAAAAGAAAAATGTGAACCTGATCGTGGTTACGGAAGGAGATGAATATGGCGGCGCGGAAGGCATCAAAAATTATCTCAGGCTTACATTACCTGGTACAGATGTACGTATGTGCATACTGGGTCACATACAACGTGGCGGCGCTCCCACTGCTGCCGACAGGGTACTGGCCACCCGTTTCGGCTATCATGCAGTGCAGTTCCTCATCAACGGCAATTATAATGTAATGGTAGGCATTCTTAAAGGTGCCGTTCATGCCACCTCCCTGCACGATGCTATAAAAGAGCGGGATCATATCAGCGAGGAATGGATCCGCATCACGGAAACGGTTGTTTAAAGACAGTCGGAAGTCTGGAAGAAGTTGCAAGATACCGGTACTGGAAATTTGTAACCAGCGACCTGCTTTCAGCCTTTGCTTTCGGCTTTCCGGGAAATTTAACATTCTACATTCAATATTTTATATTTTACATTTTGCGCTTTGATGTATCTTTCCTGAAAGGAAGCAATTAGTATGATATAATCCCCCTTGGCAACACATATGTCGCAGGTTATTGAAGATAAAATAAAACAGGTACAGGAAAAGCTGCAATTACTTATAAAGCAAAATGCGGCCGTTGTAAAAGAGAACCAACTGCTGAAAGAGGCGCTTACTGAGGCCCGGCAGCAGGCCCGATCTGCGGGCCAGACAGCAGAAGCATTGCAACACCAGCTGGATGCCAAAAAGTACAGCCAGGCCTTAATGGATCCCGGGGAAAAGAAAGCCTTTGAAAAAAAGATCAATGGCTACATTAAGGAAATTGATAAATGTATTGCCCTGCTCAGCGTGTGAGCCTGCCCCCTCCTGATGGAGCGGGGAGTACCCTATTTACCATCTCATTACTCATCATTCATTATCCATGCAACAAACCCTTATTCCCGCCAATATCAATATAGCCGACAGGATCTACCGCGTACAAATGTCGCCCGAAGACGAGCAAACCGTTCGGCAGTCGGTAAAGATCATCAATGAAAAAATAATAGAGTTTAAGACCAAAATTCCAGGCAAGGATATGCAGGACTATATTTCTATGGTGCTGGTATGGTTTGTAACCGAAAGCAGCAAAAAAAACGTATCTATTGCCGATGAGAACCATTTGCTGGGCCAGTTACAGCAAATAGAAGCGCTGATAGACGGGGAACTGGGGTAGGTTATTTATTCAGCACATATTTTAAAGTTATCAAACAATCGTTCAATCAGCCTCCTGTCTTTGGTAATGACCTCCGCTGTGCCTTTGGCCTCATGCTTAAGCAACGGTTTCCTTGTTGCTGCAATATTTAAGAACAGTGTTATTGCGGGAGTATGGGTCATACCATATTTTTTTATTAATAATTCCTTTAGTTTTTCTTTATTTAATGATTTGTTTAAATAAAAGTAAAGCAACTCAATTTACTAATTAACAGGAAAAATAAAGAGGGATCATATGGTAAATACATGTTTCGATTTCCCTATTGTATTATTGTAGTTTTATACCCAGAAATTTAGTGTATAAATTATTCGTTTGAATATTAGATGGCTTCAATTAACCCATTGCCTGTATTCTTGGGCTTTGTAATGCTGGCAATTTTTCAAAGAGAAGAGCGTAACAGTATGCGATATTTCAATACTTTTAACTGTACTATCATTTACAATGCCATGAATAGTAATTGTCTTGGATTGTGCCGCAAGTTGCAGCACCAATAATATACCCAAATAGAATATTATTATCTTTTTCATACGCTGAGAACTTCAGTTAATTATCTCAAATAAATTACTTGGTGCGATTAAACGCCAAGTAATTTAATACCTTGTTTTAGAATGGCCAATAAACACATGTTTTTTCTCTCCAGGTTTGGCCAATCTTTATAGTAAAGATCATTTCGCTTAGTTAAATTTTAGTCACTAATGGCTGCTCTAATTAATGATTCTAAATATTCTTCATCACCCTGGAAATAGCCGGTTTTTTTGTAAATCACATTACCTTTCCGATCGACCAGGACAGACCGGGGAACTTCAAGCGTATGATAATTATCAAAGCTGCCCCTATACATTAAGTCATCATCAGTTTTCATTTCTTTATTTATGGAAACCTGCCTCCAGGCAGATAAGTGGCTCTTTTTAAGGTAGGCCTTTACCTGCGTTAAGTTTTCCGGGGAGGTTCTGCTTACGCCGATCACTTCAAAACCCGATCTTTCATATTGCTTCCGGATCTTTTCTATCTCTATATTAAACCTTAGACATGGCAGGCAGCCTAAATCCCAAAATTCAATAAGATATACTTTGCCATTCAAAGACTGGTCGTTTATACTGTCTTTTGAGTTTGTTTTAAGGTAAGCAAAGCCAGGTGCTTTTTCGCCGATATTTATTTTTTCAAAAGGGTATTGTGTATTTATAGCTTTCTTATACCTGGCATAGCTGGCAATAAATTCATCACCGATTGTGCTAAATTTTACTTTATCTGTAAGATTGGCGTAAAGAGAATCGATTTTTTCATCTGCGATTCGTGCTATTTGGTAAACCAGCATATCCATACTTACATAAGAATCGGGATTATGAGCTATATAAGTTAATTTCTGGTTCTCCCTAAAGTTGATAGCAGGCAAAGTATTTGTATATAATGCCTTAATGCTATCGGCTCCTACATTGGCATCTAAGTCCCCTTTTTCAATTCTAACCCTTATTGCATTTATCTTTTGTATGTAGGCATCCGTTATTGCCGTGGCTTCTTCCATACTATTATTTAATCGTTCATATTCTTTTTGAGAAGCCGAACCTTCAATTGTAGCGGCTTTTACATTTCCATAATCATAAGTGATCGTCATTTTGGCAGGCTCCAGGAAAATTATACATGAAATATCTTTCCTAGGGTCCGCATTGAGACTTCGCAAAATGCCGGCAGAACAGCCATTAACAGTCCCCGTTACAGAAAACCGTCCGTTAATGACGGGTATCGTGTCCGATATTTTTTTCTTTTCGGAATTTAAATAACGAAACGCCAGATTATCGCTCTGGTTGCCATTTACCTTACCTTCAATAATAAATTCCTGAGATTTTGCGCTAACAACGGTAATAACACAAATTAGCGTAAGTAGTATTTTCTTCATTTTTAAAAAATTTTAAAGAATGAGCGCATGTGTTTAATTTATGTTAAGAGCCAGTCAGGATGGTTTTGGAGCGTTTCGTCAATTGTCTGGTTATTGACCTTTACGTTCAGGACTTTTATAAAGGCTATGGCGGCCCTTACATTTGTTTCATAACGGCTAAGCATACTATTATCATTGAAAGTTTACACAACAGGGAGTCAGCAAAAAATTACCCTTGGTTACAGGGCTGCACGCAATCTAAAAGGTAATTGAATGGCGAAAACCCAATGACCGGATAAAGGTATATATAGTAAAAAATAGCAAAGCATGACCTTTGTCAGGAAAATCCAAAATGAAATATGATTGTCGTCCTCTTTTTTAAGTTTTTTCCTGTCTTCCTCAATTCGTTGTAGTAAAGCGGCGAATTAGAAGGGACTCAAAATCTCACCCCCCAAATCCCAAATTTATTTTTATCTTCGCCCACTACCCAACCCATGGCTTGGGTATTTTTTTGATATCAAGATAAGAATTACAGAACCTTTTTCGCAAGAAAAAACAAATGAATTTTAATGGAACCCACAATAATTATTGTAGCAGCAGTGGCCCTGGTGTTGGGCATCGTGGCGGGTAAATTTATCTTCGCTAAAAACACACAACAAAAGATCGATGAAGCCCATTTAAAAGCACAAACCATTGTAAAAGAGGCCGAACTGAATGCCGAAACCATACGGAAAGAAAAGGAACTGCAGGCCAAGGAAAAATTCGTATCGTTAAAATCGGCCCATGACAAGGAAGTAAACGAACGCAACCGGAAGCTGGCAGAAAACGAAAACCGCATCAAACAAAAAGAACAATCCCTTAGCCAGAAAGAAGCCGGCCTGGATAAACAGGTAAAAGACAATGACGCCATCAAAGACAACCTGAACAAGCAGATAGAGCTGGTAAACAAAAAGCGTACAGAGCTCGAAAAGCATCAGGAAGAGCATATCCGGCGCCTGGAAAAAATAGCCGGCCTTACCGCCGAAGAGGCTAAAACGCAACTGGTAGAAAGCCTTAAGAACGAGGCGCAAACACAGGCCATCGGCATTCAGCAGGAAATTATTGACGACGCCAAGCAAAAGGCCAATAAGGAGGCCCGCAAGATCATTATACAAACCATCCAGCGTACCGCTGCCGAGCAGGCTATTGAAAACTCGATCACGGTCTTTAACCTGGAAAGTGACGAGGTAAAAGGGCAGATCATTGGCCGTGAAGGCCGTAATATCCGCGCCCTGGAAGCGGCAACCGGTGTAGACCTGATCGTTGATGACACCCCTGAAGCCATCCTGCTCTCGTGCTTCGACCCGCTGCGCCGTGAAATTGCCCGTTTGAGCTTACAGCGCCTGGTTACGGATGGCCGTATTCACCCCGCACGTATTGAGGAAGTAGTGGAAAAAACACGTAAACAGATCGAAGAGCAGGTGATGGAAATCGGAGAGCGTACTGTTATCGACCTCGGTATTCACGGTTTACATAAAGAGCTGGTAAGAATGGTAGGCCGGATGCGCTACCGCTCTTCTTACGGGCAAAACCTGCTGATGCACAGCAGGGAAACGGCCAATCTTTGCGCTACCATGGCCGCAGAACTAGGATTGAACCCCAAGCTGGCGAAGCGAGCCGGCCTGCTGCACGATATTGGTAAAGTACCCGACGAAGAGAGTGAGCTGAGCCATGCTTTGCTGGGCGCCAAGCTGGCTGAAAGATACGGCGAAAATCCGGCCGTGGTAAACGCCATTGCCGCCCACCACGACGAGGTGGAAATGCAATACGTGATCTCTCCCATTATCCAGGCCTGCGATGCGATCAGTGGTGCCCGCCCCGGCGCCCGCCGCGAAATTATGCAGCAGTACCTGCAACGTATTAAAGACCTGGAAAACCTGGCCACCAGCTATCCCGGCGTGGAAAAAGCTTATGCCATCCAGGCCGGGCGCGAGCTGCGCGTAATTGTGGAATCGGATAAAGTAACCGACCAGGACAGCGACAAGCTGTCTTTCGAGATCGCACAGAAAATACAAACTGAAATGACCTTTCCCGGACAGATAAAAGTTACAGTGATCCGGGAAAAAAGAGCAGTAAATGTAGCAAGGTAAAACGTAAGCAGGTAATAATACAACAGCCGGTATCTTTTGGGATGCCGGCTTCTTTTTTGTGGAGGGTTGCTCATTTATACAAAACCTGCAGGCAAAAGGCGCAAAGCTTAAAGCAAATATATGGTAATGCCATTACGACCGTTTAATACGAAAGCAACTAACAGGCTTAATGTAACGGGAGTTGCGGGTTTATTCATGAATAGCAAAGCACAGATATATTACCATATGTTGAGAGCGCTTGCTGAAAAATACAGGGTTTCCTATTTTTTTAATTGCTTTACTATCCCTTCCTTATCCATGTACCCGGTGTTTGACCATATCATTTCTTTGTTTTGGTAAAGATGCAGCAAGGGCAATGCATCTATCTTCAGGGTTTTTGCAATTTCAGGATTGGCATCAATATCGATACGCACTACCTTTACCTTGCCCGCCATCTCTTTTGCAATTTCATCCAGGTAAGGCTTCATTTTTTTACATGGAGCACACCATGCTGCATAAAAGTCTACCAAAACTTTTTTGTCTGACCTGATCAATTCTTCAAACTGCCGGAGGGTCATCCCTGGTACAGCAGGCATTTTAAGATCCGTTTCTACAGGCAGATCCGCTGATTTCCATTTTAAAATACCGCCTTCCATTTCATATACCTGTGTAAACCCCTGCTCGCGCATATTTTTAGCGGCAGCAGCGCTTCTGCCACCACTCAGGCAATACACGAATACCGGCTCTGACTTATCCATTTTAGCAACCTGCACCTTAAAGCCGGGATCATTCCAGTTAAAGTTCACGGCGTCTTTAATATGTTCTTTCGCATACTCGCCTGGTGTACGCACATCTAAAATAATGGCTCCGGGTGTTTGAGCGATCTTTTCTGAAAAAGCTGCAGCATCCAGCTTTGCTGCTCCCGGTTTTTGCGCGTTTCCGCAGCTACAGGATGCGAATGCAGTAACAAAAGTTACCAAAAGCAGGCTCCGGTTCATAGTATAGAGATTAAGATGTTTTTAAATCCGGCCCGTCCATAAAATTTATTTGACTTTCAGACCGGGCCTCTTCCCATTTCGCCATTATGCTGGTTAACCGGAACCGGATAAAATCCTCATCCATTAGATGGAACTCGATAATAGCAGCATCAGGAAGGAGTATTTCACCTACCCTGTTCAGCTTTTTTAAAGCTTCAGCAGGCAATGCTTTATCCAGGATGAGCAGATCAAACTGCTGTACAGGCATTGCATCTATAGCGTTTTCTACCGGATAGGGACCGGTTACGGTCATGCTTTTAAACTCAGCCACTATTTTTTCAAAAACAACCAGGCTACTATTTTCCGCAGCTACTAAACAGGCTTGTAATATTTTCATCACTTCATATGCTTTACCGGTAACAACATTTTTATATCAGCGATTGTTCATCAATTCATTTTATAAGGTGGAGGCAATCACCCCAGGGACGCATCCTGCCCGCGTGCTTTTCGAGATGTAGCTGTTATTCAAAGACGCGATAGTGGCTGCACTGCCACCGCCAGGTTTTCACTAAAAATACGGCAAAAAACTTTTACAGGTGCCCTGGCTGAAATAATCATTCAGAACAAACGCATCTGATTGGAAAGATTTTTTATGCTTCCTATCACTCCTTGCAGCGTTTTTACCATACCGGCCCTCGGTTTTATGATCTTTTCAGAACCTTCAGACGTATTTGCCTGATTATTAAGGAACCCCCTCAGCGGTGCAATGATTATACAAAACGTATAGCATCCCACTTAAACCCTGAAAGGGAGGTTATTATTGGTCCGGATGAATGGCTTTAGGCTCGAATAGAAGAGGCGTCCTCCCTGATAGAATCACAAATAATTACTTTTTTTTGCTACTTTAGCCGGATAATGAAAGTATCTGTTTACCGGCAGGAACATTTTAACGCAGCTCATCGTTTGTACTATAGCGACTGGGATGATACTACTAACGAAAATGTATTCGGTAAATGCGCCTATCCTAATTATCATGGCCACAATTACGACCTGGTGGTAAAGGTAAGCGGCGTACCAGATCCCAAAACAGGATTTGTAATGGATATGAAAGTGCTTAGTGAGATCCTGAAAAAAGAAGTGGTTCAGAAGTTTGATCATAAAAACCTGAACCTGGACACAGAAGAATTTAAAACACTGAATCCCACAGCCGAAAACATTGCCATTGTCATTTACAATTTAATCAGGCCGCATATAGATCCTGAGCTCGACCTGCAGGTACGCCTGTACGAAACACCCAGGAACTTTGTGGAGTACCCCGCTAATTAAAAGCCCAATCTGCAATCGATGCCGGTTACGTTTTTATCGCCAATGTTGATAGGTATCACCAACAACTTTAAGCAAACGACATTAAGTTTCAAAAATCATCTTGAAACAGCTGGTGTTGCGCATTGATTTACTGAACGTTGTATACCGGTTGTTTCTGGCAGCCTGTATATTACCGGTCTTGTTAAATATCACAGACCGGTTGATGCCGGTTAAAATATTATACCGGCCTTATCGCTTTAAAAGCAAGGATATCAGATATATTTGCAGAATATCGAAACATTATATGTCCTACAGCAAAACAGAAACGTATGATGAGCAAGTCACCAATGACCTCATCAAAAACTATCAGGAAGTACTGCAATTGCTGGGTGAAGACCCGCTGCGGGAAGGGCTGCTGAAAACCCCTGAACGCCAGGCCAAAGCCATGCAATACTTAACGCAGGGATACCGCCTTGATGCGCATGCTATTATCAATTCGGCTAAATTTCATGAAAATATAAGCGAAATGATCGTGGTAAAGGATATTGAGCTATATAGCATGTGCGAGCACCACGTGCTGCCTTTTTTCGGAAAAGCGCATGTGGCCTACATTCCGAACGGGTGGATCACCGGGCTCAGCAAAATTGCCCGGGTAGTGGATGTGTACAGCCGCAGGCTGCAGGTGCAGGAAAGGCTCACCGTACAAATTATGAATGCCATTAAAGAAACCCTTAACCCTATTGGTGTGGCCGTAGTAATAGAAGCCAAGCATTTATGTATGATGATGCGCGGCGTACAAAAACAAAACTCGGTAACCACTACTTCCGCCTTCGATGGAGAATTCCAAAAAAATTCTACCAGAAGCGAATTTTTAAAATTAATAAGTGCAGATTTGCATTAAGTTGTTATTAATACACCAGGCAGTGCTTATGAACTGTTCGCCTGACTGCTGCAAAAAAAGCAACCCCAGGCAGATGCAGCGCCCGATAGCGATCGGCGCTCTTCATGAATATTGCATGTATAATATTATTTGATTAAAACGACCGAAATAAAACGATCTACTAAAGATGAAGCATGCCTACATTTTTCCCGGACAGGGATCGCAGTTTACAGGAATGGGGAAAAGCCATTATGAAGAAAGCATATTTGCAAAAAAGCTGTTCGAACAGGCAAATGAGATTTTAGGCTTTCGTATCTCAGATATTATGTTTAACGGTACAGAAGCAGAGCTCAGGCAAACCAGTGTTACCCAGCCGGCGGTTTTCCTGCACTCTATTATAGCATACCGTACCATACAGGATGCAAAGCCTGATATGGTTGCAGGCCATTCGCTCGGCGAATTCTCGGCGTTAGTGGCCAATGGCACCTTAATTTTTGAAGATGCCCTGCAGCTCGTATCCGTTCGTGCCGGTGCTATGCAAAAAGCCTGCGAGATCAATCCTTCTGCTATGGCTGCCGTTCTCAATCTGCCCGATGAAAAAGTAGAGGAAATTTGTGCCGGGGTACAAAAAGAAACAGGCGAAATTGTGGTTCCGGCCAACTATAACTGCCCCGGCCAGTTAGTAATAAGCGGCAGTATGAAAGGCATTGAAACCGCCTGCGAAAGAATGAAAGCAGCGGGTGCCAGGCGTGCATTAGTGTTGCCGGTAGGAGGCGCTTTTCACTCACCTTTAATGGAACCGGCTCAAAAAGAATTACAGGAAGCCATCAAAAAAACCACTTTCCACAACCCTGTTTGCCCCGTATATCAGAACGTAGTGGCCAAAGCGGTAAGAGATAAGGACGAGGTTAAGGAAAATCTTATTGCACAGCTTACAGGTGCCGTTCGCTGGACACAAAGTGTACAGGAAATGATTACCAATGGTGCTTCTACATTTACAGAGGCCGGCCCCGGTAAGGTGTTACAGGGCCTTGTACAGAAAATAGATGCAACAGTAGCTGTTAATGGTGTTAATTAAACGCATCAAACACCGCTGTTGTATGTAGCGTATAGCCATATAGCAGCGGTAAAACACCAACAGGCAGATTCCTCCAGATATTGTTGGTTATCAGGCCGCGCACATAGTCCTGCTCAATACCTACGATGGCAGCATGCAGAAAGATTACATAATGTATGATACCTGCAGGTTGTGGATCGGATAACCGGCGCGGCAACATCACTCAACCTATTTACTGCTTATCACCTGCCATTCACTATGCAACCTGTTTTTTCGCTTCATCCAGGCCATATGCAGTACCAGTGTAAAAAATATAACTGCCGTGCCTATATAAAAACCCTTGTTCAGCACCTGGTTTTCTTTGAAAAGAAAAAAAGCCATTAAGATACCATATACCGGCTCCATGCTGTATGATAAATTCACGGTAAAGGCCGATAGCTTTTTCAGCGCGCTCATTGAAAACTGGAAAGCTATTACCGAGCATAACCAGGCCAGCACCAGCAGCCATAAAAAATCACTCAGCGAGGGGACTAAACTTGCTACAGGAAAGGCCTTCAGATAAAACGGCATTACCAGCGACAACGTTATGAAGCCGCCGGTCATTTGCCAGCTGAGCACGGTCTGCATATTAATGCGAACCATTCTCAATTTTAAAAATATGGTAAACAACGCGGCAAAAAAAGAGGAGATCAGCCCAAGCAAAATTCCTGTTTTATACTTTGTATCAAAGTGAAAAATAAGCCATATCCCCAAAACATTCATAAGACCAAACAACAACTCAGCAGGTTTAATACGCACTTTGTTAATTAGCGGTTCCAGCAGTGAGGAGAAAAAGCTCACCACCGAAAGGCAAACCAGTCCGATAGATACATTTCCATATTTTATCGATGCATAAAAAAACAGCCAGTGCAGCGCAGTTATAAAGCCAACGCCGCATATTTTCAAAATATCTTTTAAGGGTATCCGTTGAAGCTTCCGGGTGGCGTAAAACAATACCCAAAGCGTAGGAGCCGTAATAAGCAGCCTGTACCATACGATCAGCCCTTCGTTCATTGTAATCAGTCCGCCCAGCACACCTGTAAACCCGGCCAGCAGCACCGCGGTATGCAGTTGTAAAAACGATTTTTTCATCGGGCTGCAAGCTAAGTAAATAAACTTGCTTCGCAGTAAAAACCGCGTTATCTTAGACTACAGGATGATGAAGGAAAAAGAAATTCATGTAACGTCAGAAACAGGCACATTAAAACGGCTCCTGGTACATAGTCCCGACAGCGGCCTGGGTAAGGTAGTACCCTCCAAAGCCCAGGACTGGCTTTTTGAGGATATTGTGCACCTGGAAACCATCAGGCGCAAAGAGTACGACTATTATATAAAGCTGTTGCTTTATTTTCTTGACCCTGACAAAATAAAAGGGAGACTTGCGCAAATTGATGCACCCGAAAACAATTACGAATTTTATAAACCGTCAAGCAGGCACTTTTACAGGTCAACTAACGTGATAGAGATCGAATGGCTGTTAGCAGAGATTCTCGAACAGGTGGATATCCGGTTAAAGCTGGTAGCGTCTGTGTGCGCTATCGAAAACTGTTCGTATGAGTTGCAGAACGAATTAATACAGGCAGACGCAAAAGAGCTGGCGCATATTTTTATTACCGGCACTTATTATAAAGAAACCGAAATGCTTTTTCCCCCGGTGCCTAATTTTATTTTTACAAGAGATATCGGCATAGTGATCAACGACCACATCCTGCTAAACAAGCCCGCGAGGCAGGCCCGCACCCGCGAAGCCTTGCTGATGAAATATATTTTCTACCACCATCCTTTATTCAAAAATTACAGGGATAAAATAATTGAGCTGCCCGCAAGTGCACAGCAGTTCCTGCTTCCATCAGATTCGGAAGAAAAACTGGTTACCCTTGAAGGCGGTGATATCATGGTAGTAAGTGCCGGGCATGTGCTCATCGGCGTTAGTGAGCGCACCTCGCTGGAAGCCGCACATATTGCTATAAAAATACTTTTTGAAAAGAATGTGGTACAAAAGGTATCGGTTATTAAGATCCCTAAAAAGCGGGATTATATGCATATTGACACCATTTTTACGCAGGTACAAAAAAATATGTGGATCATGCTGGGAAAATTTTCCCGGAAGCATGTTAAAAAAGAGGATGCAGATGATATACAAAAGGCTTTGGACACCCGTAAAAAAGAAGAAGTGATAAGCATTATACAGTTCAAAAAGAAGAATATTTCCAACCCCGTTTACTTTGATAATCTTGAAGAATTGCTTATTGACATCAGTAAAAATGATCTGGGCTGCACAGAAAAAGTAAGGTTTATATACTCCGGGAATAACGAGTTCCCCTTCGATGCCAGAGAGCAATGGACAGACAGCTGTAATTTACTGGCTTTAAAGGAAGGCGTGGTTGTTGGATATGACCGTAATGACAAAACCTTACAGGCTTTTATTAAAGCAGGCTTCAACACCATTGATGTAAAAGACCTGTTGCAGCAATTAGAAGAAGGATCTACTACCGTAAAAGATATTACAAACACATTTATTGTTATGCCTTCGGCAGAGCTTTCACGTGCCCGCGGCGGGTTTCACTGCATGAGTATGCCGTTGCTGAGGGAGTCGGAGGATGGTTGAAAAGTTGATAGGATAATTAATGGTTGAATATAGTTGAGAGTGGTTTAATAGGAAGTATAAAGGTTTACAAGATGGTCGAAGATATACCGCTCATTATGTAGTATAGAAATTCTGTATCCGAATAATCAGCGACCAGTATAATGTACGATAAGTGACCCGTATCTCATATCCAGTATCCAGTAACCAGCATCTAGTAACCAGTAACCAGCATCCAATAACCAATATATTTTTAAACTTTAACCCTTTTCACCCCTGTCATCTATCAACTGTGAACTTAAAAAAATGACCACTTCTCATATACTAATGATACGCCCGGCGGCATTTGCCTACAATCCGCAAACAGCCATCAATAACCATTTCCAAAAGATATCAGCACCATTAAATATTCATCAAAAAGCCTTGGAGGAGTTTGATGGTTTTGTACATATACTCCGCGCCGGCGGCATTGATGTAACAGTGATTGAAGACGAGCCTGAGCCGCATACACCCGATGCTGTTTTTCCCAATAACTGGGTCTCCTTTCACGAAGACGGTACAGTTGTAATATACCCTATGTTCGCGCCCAACCGGCAGCTGGAGCGAAATAAAAATAGCATTGCCACCATCAAGGAATCATTTTTCATACGAAGTACTATGGACCTTACCGGCTACGAAAAGCAGGGCATTTTCCTGGAAGGCACAGGCAGTATGGTGTTAGACAGGGATCATTACCTGGCCTATGCCTGCCTCTCGCCACGCACCTGCCCTACTGCCTTATATGATTTTTGCGATGCTATGGGTTATCAGCCCGTACTGTTTAATGCTTTTGATGCAGGCGGTAATGAAATTTATCATACCAATGTGATGATGTGCATTGCTGACCAATACGCAATTATATGTCTTGAAAGTATCAGGGATACCGTTCAAAAGCAAATGCTCGTTTCCAGGCTCACCGAAACCGGTAAAGAAATCATAGAAATAAGCCGGAAACAAATGAATCAATTTGTGGGTAATATGTTACAGTTGGAGAACACAGCGGGCGATCAGCTGCTCGTTATGTCAACCAGAGCTTTTCATTCACTCCATGAAGACCAGGTCAGCCTGCTCCGCTCTTTCAACCCCATCATTCACGCTCCGTTAAATAACATTGAAGATAATGGCGGGGGCAGCGCCCGCTGTATGATAGCGGAGATTTTTTTACCTGGAAAACATAACACTTAAAAGTATATACAGATGAAAATTTTACTAATCGCTATATTACTATCCGCTGGAATAGCTCATGCACAAACCACTACTTATAAACGGTTTACCTGAAAATGGGAAACGCGCGCCAGCATTAAGTTTCAAGAGGTTTTGATGGTCGTAAAATGAGCCTTTTCCCGTAAAAACGGCTATTTTGAGGCAACATTGATTTTCAACTAATTGATGGTTAGACCTTAAAAAACAACGAAAAGTGTTTTTTAAGTGGCTGGAGAATTAAAAATTCCCAATATCGGTTCGATGTGTTTTGAAATATGCAATTCTCAACGCCCTCGAATTTTCAGGAAGACCCTATAAAGACAGCATGCAACAGTACATTAACAGCTATGTAACTACGCATCAAGTAGTAAAAGGCGATGCCAGGAAACACCTGCAGTTTTTTACAATTGATGAAACCTATAAAGTAAATGCAAGATTTGAGTATGTAAAAAAAGCACCCTGGTTAGCGCTACCAACCTCAAACGGTAAAACAAAAATGTACAGGCAATATGGGAAGCTGTATTTTGTATTGGATGGCGTGCCGCAAATACTTTACGCGTATCAATCACAGGATCTTATACAAAATCCGCAATATGCCGATCATCTTTTTTTACCTTTTACAGATGCCACTACCGGAAAAGAATCTTATGAAACAGGGCGGTATATAGATCTTAAAATATCTGATATCAGGAATGATACCCTGGTAATAGATTTCAATAAAGCTTATAACCCTTACTGTGCCTACGTTTCGGGAAGATACAGCTGCCCGGTGCCTCCTAAAGAAAACAGGCTGAAGGCAGCTGTTAAAGCTGGAGAGAAAAAATATTTAAAAATACGCTAAGAGGCACCTACATTAATCGCCTAAGGTCTTTTCCAGCCCCTCTTTGAAGCCCATAGGCGCATAGCCAAAATCCTTCCCGGCCTTATCGATATTCAATCCGCTTCTTAGCGGGCGTTCTGCTATTTCTTTAAATTCGTTGCGCGTTACAGGGAGTAGCTGATGATCGGTTATGCCTAAATATTCAGCCGTGGCCATAGCCATTTCATAAGGCGTCAGTACGTCTTTCCCGGCCAGGTTATAAATACCTTCTACCCGGTTATCAATAATGGATGCAATACCCCTGGCAAGGTCTGCTGCATGTGTGGGCGTACGCTCCTGGTCGTTCACTATTTTAAAAGGCTCATTGTTCCTGAGCTTTTGCTCGATCATACTAATGAAGCTGCCGCGTCCGTAAAATGGTTTACCATAAACAAAACAGGTACGCGCAATTGCCCAGCCATATTTATATTCCATCACCGCTTCTTCCGCATCCCGTTTGGTTTTACCGTAATAGCTTACAGGATCGGGTTTATCTTCTTCCCTGTACATACCCTTTTCCCCATTAAAAATAAAGTCGGTGGAAAGATGGACAAAAAACGATTGATACATTTCTGCATTTAAAAGCAGCTGCACGGTACCAAATACATTTACATCAAATGCATCAGCCTGTTTTAATTCGCAATCGTCAGGCTTGCTCATAGCGCCGCTATGCACTACTACATCAGGTTGTACAAACTCAAACGCATCGTGCAACGCATAGGGATCTGTAAAGTCGGCCTGTATAAAACGATAGTTCTTATTGCTGTTGAAAGCTGACAGGTCGCCTGTGCGTGAAGAGGCAAATACTTCGTACCCCCTTTTTAATAGCTCATCCACAATATAGCTACCTACAAAACCGTTAGAGCCGGTAACAAGCACTTTCATATCAATTCGTTAATGAATAAACAAATACTATGACTATCCTCCGCTTATTTCAATCAAACATTCTCCGTCTTTTATAAACCTGATAATGGTGTCCAGGTACATTCCTAATAATTCACGCATCCTCGCATTGGAAGTATTGCCAGCAGTAACCCATATAATAACAGGAGGCGCTCCTAATTGTTCCTGCAGGTGAAGAAAGTCTTCGTCTTTAGTCATTACTATAGCCTGCTTTTCTTTGGCTTGCTTAAATATTTCTATGTCAGGAGCGTCTCGTAATCCTAATGAGCGAACAGAGTGGGCTTGTATGGTAGTATAATTACTGTTTATCCAGGCCGCCAGCGAAGGAGATAATTGTGCATCCATCCAGATAGTCATCATGCGGCCAATACCGGGTGATCTAATTTGTGACTGGCATAGCGGAGTGCTGCTTCCAAATCCGCTTTTTCCAGGTCTGGCAGCTCCTCCAACACTTGTTCCTGAGTAAGTCCGGATGCAAGAAGATTAAGCACATCTATTACCCGGATGCGCATACCCCGGATGCAGGGCCTTCCGCCACATTGTTGGGGATTGACTGTTATGCGTTCTTTCCAGTTATTCATATTGTAAAATTACTACATTTTATGATAGAAAATTTTTACAATCAGATTAAGCTGTTCTTTGATGATGACATATCGCCTGTGCGTGAAGAGGCAAATATTTCATGCCCGTTTTTTAATAGCTCATCCACAATATAGCTACCTACAAAACCATTAGCACCTTGTTACAAGTACTTTCATATTACATTAACTGATCAATTATTTTAGAATAATTCTCTATTACACTAACCTCCCATTTTCCTGTGTCTGGATTTTTCTTAACAGGAGTACCCGTGCTAACTTTTTTTATTACGCCTTTTTTATCAACAAAAAAATTAACAGGATAGCTATCTATTCCCAGCAACTGGAATATTTCATCACTGCTTACAATGGTAAAATCGAATGGGTGCTCTTTTAAAAAACGCTGAAGTTCATCAGCAGGTTCCGGTGCAATACCAATAAATAGTATTTTTTTCTTTTCGTACCGTTTTTTTAACTGGGATAAATCCGGCATCTCTGCAATACAGGGTCCGCAGGAGGTGGACCAGAAATTTATATATAATGCATATCCTTTTAAGTCATTGGTATTATATTTTTTCCCCTGCAAATCAGAAAATACCAACTCTGGCAAAACAGTATCTTCATATTTTGTCACAACTCCAGGCTGCTCTATAGGAGCTATCTTAATATCGGTAAATGTAGTATCTCCGCTCTTAGTACGGCTTATTAACGATATAGCTATGGGGCCTGAAACACGGATGGAATCAAATTACTTTTGATTGTAAACTAATCCGGCCTCCGTCATGTACATCGTTACTTCATCCTGGCTAAATGCCGCACAGAAAGACAGTATACTACAGATCACCACAAGTGCTTTTCTCATAAAAACTTCATTATTATGCTATAATAAAAAAACTCTGGTTATTCACCAGAGTTTTCAAAGATTTTATCAAATAATTAGCTTATCCTAAGTAAGATTTCAAAGCGCTGCTGTACCTTGCCTTCTGAAGGCGTTTGATAGCACGTTCCTTGATCTGGCGGATCCGTTCTTTGGTAAGGTCATATTTCTGGCCGATCTGCTCAATAGTTACCCCGTTCTCTCCGTCCAGGCCGAAATAGGCATTTACGATCTCTGCTTCCCTTGGGGAAAGGGACTTCAATACACGGCGAATTTCGTTGCGCAGAGAATCTTTCATTACATCGTCATCGGTATCTGATCCGCCCTCCAGCAGGTCGCCCATCGCTACATCTTCTGCCTCATGCACGGGTGCATCCAGGGAAGTGTGGCGGGTATTGCTCTGGAAAATATTGTTGATCTCTGTCTCGCTCATTTCAAGCAGCTCTGAAAGCTCTTCAGTAGAAGGCTCCCGTTCGTGCTCCTGCTCGAAAGCCATATAAGCTTTGTTGGCCTTATTGTAGGTACCGATCTTATTTTGAGGCAAACGCACCAGGCGTCCCTGCTCTGCCAGGGCCTGTAAAATGCTTTGACGGATCCACCATACTGCGTAGGAAATAAATTTAAACCCTTTGGTCTCATCAAAACGCTGGGCAGCCTTAATCAGTCCCAGGTTCCCTTCATTGATCAGATCACTTAAAGATAAACCCTGGTGCTGGTACTGCTTGGCAACAGACACTACGAAACGCAGGTTGGCCTGAACGAGCTTATCCAAAGCGCGCTGGTCACCCATTTTTATTTTTTGAGCAAGCGTTGTTTCTTCCTCTGGTGTAATCATGGAAATTTTAGAGATCTCCTGCAGGTATTTTTCAACTGCCTGCGAGTCTCTATTAGTAATCTGTGTGGCAATTTTGAGCTGACGCATATCTTAAATTGTATATAACCTTTTTGGTAATTAAGCATGGGACCACGCCTAAATATAAATAATAACTTGCAAAAGTACGCAGAAATCAGAAGAAAATCAATAGTTTTGAGAAACAAGCCTTAAAACTATCGTTAATCTTCTAAAATTTTCCACAATACTATCCTATAACGTAATTAACCGGCTGTTGGTTTTATGTTTTTATAATTTGTGCGGGCAAAAATAATCATTGCAATACCTGCAATAATGATCCCTGAAGAAATGAGCTGCGCCTGGGTGATTTCCATCCCCAAAAAGTCCATCTTTACATTTACCCTGATGCGCTCTATCCAAAAACGCTCTATTCCGTTGAAGATAAGGTAGATACCAAATAAAAGCCCCGGAACCCGGATCCGTTTCCTTAACATCCACAATATGCCGAACAATATAAGGCATATAATTATTTCATATAAAGAGGTAGGAAATACAGGTGCCGGTAAATGATTACAGTATTGCAGATCGGTGCAATTAGCCAGCTTTACCCCTGTTTCGTTTACATTATGAGGAAAATCATAGGCAAAGAACCAATCAGGAAGGAATTTTAAAAACCCGGGCTTTGGAAAAAACGCATAGTGCGATTCATGTCTTGCAAAAAATTCAGCATTAGCGGCCAGGGCACCGTCAAAATCGGCCTGGCTTCCAGGAAGAACGCCTCCGTTTGGGGTGGTTTTAAAAGCTGAATTATAAATACCCCAGTCTCCATCGCCCGATACCTGGCAGCCGATCCTTCCTAAAGCATAAGCCAGCATCATCACCGGGCCCATTACATCTACAAAATGGATGAAAGGAATTTTGTGCTTGCGGGTGTACCACCAAAGCGCAATACCGGCAAGTATCAGTCCGCCATAAAAAGTTAGGCCCGATGCTGAAAAAATAGATGACGGATCTTTTAAGAAAGAATCCCAGTTTTCGAAAGTATCAAACAACTTGGCACCTACCAGGCCAAATACCAGGGCGATCATAGTAAATTCTCCCACCCTGTCGTGCGGCCATACCCTTATTGTCCTCTTCTCCGGACGGGCCAGCTTTTGCC
This sequence comes from Niabella aquatica, assembly GCF_054779315.1. Taxonomy (NCBI): domain Bacteria; kingdom Pseudomonadati; phylum Bacteroidota; class Chitinophagia; order Chitinophagales; family Chitinophagaceae; genus Niabella; species Niabella aquatica. Next base: position 67,318 of record NZ_BAAGYM010000016.1, on the reverse strand, counting down.
GGTTTTTCTCTCTCCATTTCATACCCGCAAACACGGCGCCCAATACAATACCGGCCAGCCAGTTGCCCTGCAATGAAAAAATATATTCCTGGGGATTTACTTTGAACGTATTATCAACAAACAGCAGGCCGAGCACTTTGTAGCCCAGCACAAAGCCCAATAAAAAATTACTTACCAGCTCGCTTACAGAGGCAGGTTCTCCTACCGTTATGGTTTCTTCTGTAGGCTGAAAAACACCATCCCTGCTCTTACGCCTCAGCTCCCGTGCCAGCACAACCGAGCAGATAAGAAAACTTACGGCTACAAAAAAGCCAAAAGAATTTACAAAATGTAAAAACTTCCATTCTACCCCAAACCAGTCTCTGAAAACATAATATAAATTAGGATACATGCAGCTGACATTTTATAATTAGCGGCAATATTACGATAAAGTGGGTTGAAAAGTTAACATGTTTATATGTTAATGAGGTATAAAGCAAAAAAGATGCATAGCCGGGCTACGCATCCTTGTGAATATTTCAACTTATAAACCGTCCTAACTGCAATACTCATCGAAAGCAGCCAAAAGATTTTGAGCGATCATTTGTGCCGACCGTCCTTCTATCATATGCCTTTCAATGAAATGCACCAGCTTACCATCCTTAAACAGAGCAATGGACGGAGAAGAAGGAGGATAAGGCAGCAAATGCTCACGAACTTTCTTCACTGCGTCAATGTCGAAACCGGCAAAGCTGGTGGTAAGATGGTCAGGCTTTTTTTCTGCATTAGCTATGGCCAGCAAAACTCCGGGCCGGGCCGTACCGGCCGAGCAACCACAAACCGAATTAACTACTAACAGGTTAGTACCACCCTGTGCCAGGCTGGTCTCTACTTCTTCAGGAGTCTGAAGCTCTATAAATCCATTATCTGTTAATTCCTCTTTCATAGGAATTACTATTTCTGCGGGATACATACTTAATTAAATTATTTGAAGATTTTACTTTTAAACTCAACACAAAAATAAATGAAATGTTCGGGTGGTAATCATAATATATTGCGTGCATAACATTTTATATTTAAAAGGCCCAAAAGTGCAGGACCGATTAGCGTTGGCCTTGGAGAAGGTGAACGATGGCTGATACAAAGAGTTTTTAAGAAGAAGATTCTTCAACCTTCTCTATGCCAGTATTACGTTCAAAAAACAGAAAATAAGACATTATGTCTTACTTTTAAATAATATAAAGACTTTTTGTCATTTAAATTGTATTGGTTTATAATTTGCCTTTCCCCAATCGTAACCAATTAATTAAAAAAGTAAAACTATATGACAATGACAAACGTAAAATTCAATGGCGTTCCTTTTGAAAGAACCTTTACCAGCCTGGTAGACGATTTTTTTACAGAAATGCCTGCTCTTTTAAAAACAGAAGCTGCCAAACCTAATATTAAGGGGCATGCACCGGTAAATATTACCGAAAATGAAAACGAGTACCAGATCGAAGTAATTGCTCCCGGCTATGAAAAAGCAGATTTTAAGATTAGTGTGGAGAATAACCTCCTGACTATTGCTGCTGAAAAAAAGGAAGAAGAACAAGCAGGAACAGGCAAAAATATCCGGAAAGAATTTTACCTGCGTTCCTTTAAAAGAACATTCACTATTGATAATAAAATAGATACAGAAAAGATCGCTGCTAAATATGTTAACGGAATCCTAATAGTTACTTTACAGCGCAAGGAAGAAGCAAAAGCAGCATCAAAAGATATAGAAGTACAATAATACAAGTTTTTCTCATAAGCAGTTAGTTTTGGTTTAAACCCTTCGTTTCCACGAAGGGTTTTTTAACTTATTGCAATTCTGATGCTGCCAACAGCCAGTTTTAACCGTCTTATGTGTAAATTTGCAGATACTGAAAATTCAAAGCATCAAAAAATGCGCTATTCGTTCCTTATCTTACTATTAACAGGTACACTCTCTTCTGTCAATGCCCAGATTCAGCCAGACAGTGCTGCGTTAAAGTCTTTACAGGAGATACCTCACCATACATTTGATACGTCCCTGAGAATTGTTAATTTCAGCCCGTTTTTTTCGTTGCACGTAGATTCGAGCCTGAATTACAGGTTTCTAATAAATAAAAATGCCCGGCAATATCACTGGTATATTAAAGAGGCACCCGTTGGGTTTAAAATAGATAAAGACGATGGTACATTGAGCTTTCGTACCAATAAATCTCTTTTCTTATCGGGCAGGCTGAAATATGACAGGGAATATCCTGTAAAATTTGGTGTACAAAATCTTTCTAACCCGTTAGACAAGCTGGATACTACTTTGAATGTTATATTTTACAGCAGCGATGTAGTATACCCGCGCATAAAACCTTCTGTGGTTAGCCCTGTAACTATTACAGAAGGCGATAAATTAAGTTTTGCAGTACTGTGTGAAAACGGCAATTTCCCGATCGAAAAAATCCTGATGTCCAGCGATATATCTATTGGCAATTTTAAGCTGCCGAAGAGCTGTGATGACAATTTTGAATGGACGCCGGGATATGACTTTGTAAATGAAAAAGATCCTAATAAAGAAAAGGCAGTTACGTTATTATTCATTGGCACTACAAATTTTAATTTTTCCGATTCGGCTAAAGTCAGGGTTATTGTAAAGGATGGATTGAACTATGATATTGCCACACAGGAATATAACGATGCTTTGAGTAACATCAGTACGTATATCCTGAGGTATAAATACACCTTTTATCAAATTGACAGGAAAATAAAAAAGACCAAGGGCTGGCGTTCGGGCTTTGACATTACCACCGCTTCTACCACATTAACCGGTACGGTGCTGGCTACCACAGCGGGCGATAACAAAAGCAAACAAAATACCGGTAAAATCCTGCCTGGGCTGGGTGTTTTTGCTGTGCCTGTTAAGGAGGCTGCTGCTCCCGACAGAAAAGTGGAACAAAACCAGGCCACACTTCTCCGGTCTAACATCAAACGTCTCGAATATATTGTATTTGAAAACAAGCTATCGGGAGACAGGGACCCGTTGATCAATACTAAAACAGAAACCCTGAAGAAAGAATTAAGGCAAAGCCAGACACAACTATCCGAAGTTCCTACAGATATGTCTGAAAATCTCTCTGAAAAACAATTGAACGACTATTTTAACAGTCCCAGAGTACAGAAAAAGTACAGGTTGAGATAAAAAGAAAAGAGGGTATAAAACATCTCAAACCCCACAACATAAAAAAGTGCGACCACCGATCGCACTTTTTTCATATACGCTTCTTTCTAAGCTTGTTAAAGATCTGTGATCGGTTTGTATTTAGGTACCAACGCCTTCATAACGATCCATCCAATAAGATAGGCAATCGCACAGAAGCAGAATATCATAAAATATCCGGCAGGTTTGCCTTCAAAGCCTAAAAACGTCATATGAGTTTCCCCGGCACGAACAAATAACCTGCCGGCAGCTTTTTGAAGAATCATAGAACCTACCCCTCCTGCCATACCGCCAATGCCGGTAATAGTAGCTATTGCATATTTAGGGAACATATCTCCTACAGTAGAGAAAATATTAGCTGACCACGATTGGTGTGCTGCGCCGCCCAGCCCGATCAAAATTACAGGAAACCAGGGCGAAATAGTTCCCATGGGCTGAGCCAGTAAAACCAAAAGCGGGATAAATGCAAAAATGAGCATCGCTTTCATACGTGCCGCATAAGGGTTCTGACCGGTTTTTTTTATAATAATAGAAGGAAGCTTCCCACCATAAATTGAGAATGTGGCAATAGCATATAACGTGAAGATCAGCGCCATTCCCAACCCTTCTGATGTTTTTATACCAAACTGGGTATTGAGATAAGAGGGCGTCCAGAATAAAAAGAACCACCATACCCCATCAGTCATAAATTTACCAAAAGCAAAAGCCCAGGTTTGCCTGTACTTAAAGCAGTCAATAAAAGAGATCTTCTTGTCCTGCACGGCCGAAATGGCTTTTTCCTCCTCCGTTTCAGTATCCCTGTCTGAAAGTATATAATTCAGCTCTTCGGGGCTTACACGCGGATGCTCGTGCGGCTTTTTATACATAAATACCCAAAAACCCATCCATACAAAACCCAGGGCACCTATAATAATAAAGGACATTTCCCATCCAAATACTGTAGCTAAAGGGGGTATAGACAAAGGCGCCAGCAATGCGCCTACTGATGCCCCGGCATTAAATATACTGGTAGCATAAGCCCTGTCTTTTTTAGGAAAATATTCTGCCGTTACTTTAATAGCCGCAGGAAAATTTCCGGCCTCACCAACCGCCAGTACAATACGCGCCACAACAAAAGCATACATACTTATGGTTGAAATGATTACGGCTGTATCCCCGGTGGCCTGCATCAGCTCGGCTGCCGTATTTAGCCCTACATACCTTTCTGTGATCACGCCGCACAAAGCATGCAAACAGGCACCTACAGACCAAACGCCAATGGCCCAGAGAAAGCCTTTCTTGGTTCCCATCCAATCTACAAACCTACCCGCAAACAACATGGAAATGGCGTACACAATAGAGAAAATGGAAGTAATTGTTCCATAATGATCCTCATTCCAGTGAAACTCCGGTTTTATAAATTCATCCCAGGTAAGAGATAATACCTGGCGGTCAAGATAATTGATGGTAGTTGCTACAAAAAGTAAAATCACCATTGTCCACCTGTAATTGGTCATCTTACCATTTCCATTGGCCTGCTGCATGTCGTTTTATTTTTTAATTGATTGAATAGTAGTAAAAACTTCCCTGGTGGCTTTTTCTATAGCAACGTAATCTTTATCATCCATTAATTGCTTGCTGATGAGCTTGCTTCCCATACCCACAGCGCAAACGCCGGCTTTAAACCAGCCTTCAATATTTTCCTTGGTTGTATCCACGCCACCTGTTGGCATGAATAAAAGATTGGGGAAAACCGGCTTTATGGCAGACAAATACTTTGTTCCCAAAGTATCGCCCGGAAATAATTTAATGAATTTTACACCTGCAGTTTCCGCAGCTATAATTTCGGTAGGAGTCATACATCCCGGAGCGTATAGCACATCGTTAGCCACCGCATACTCAGCTATTGCTGCAACGTAGCCCGGACTTACTAAAAAGTCGGCACCTGCAGCCATGTAGTCTTTTACCTGTGCTAATGTTTTTACCGTACCAATACCCAATAAGAGGCCCGGCATTTCTGCATTGCGTACTGCTACCATCTTTGTAAAGTTCTTTAAAGCCGTTTCGCCCCGGCTGGTATATTCAATTGCTTTTACTCCTGCTTTATATACAGCACGCAGAATTTCTACCGTTACTGTTTCATCGGCATTAAAATATAAGGGCAACATTCCCTGTTTTATAATTGTATCTATTGCTTGTTGTGTTGTAGCCATTTGTCTGAACCCTGATTTATTTGATTAAATTGATTTTGATGATTATTTTCTTGTTACCGGCTAATGAGCACTACCCATCGGTTTTGCGTCGCACTCTTCAATCCCGAATGCCTTCGGGATACTGTTGTGCATATCTCAACCTACACTTGCCTGTCGCAAACAGGTATCCTTCACCATAACTGGTCAGACCGGGACGGTCAGACCAGGTTTAACCCTGTCAACTTTTAAACCCTGCCCGTCCGGTCAGGCGGGCTTTAAACTTTTCAACTATATTTTTACCTTAATCACCATCTTCTTTATACTTCCCTCACCAGCGCCGATCATGGGCGCATGTACATCTTCGGGAAAAAGAATGACGAACTGGTTATTGGTAAGCGTAAAATACGTATCGGGCTCATCGCCCCAGAACTGTACATCTTTAGCCTCATCATAACCGCCGTTGTCTTTCTCACATTTTTCAACAGGCTTCCAGCCGATTTCTTCCATCCCGTTAATGCAAACCTGGATATCAATATGCTTACGATGGCATTCAAATTTCTGCAATGATTCTTCCCGGGCTTTACCTTCTTTATCAGAAACAATGGCTTTTAGTTCGTCGCCCTGAATTTCGTAAGTACCCGGTTGTATATCTGCAAGATCAGCACCGGCTATGTACTCAAAAGCCTTGGCAAATAGCGGATGAACACTATAGTATTTGGCTGCATTTTGTAATGAATCAATGATCATAAGGCACCTCCCCAGCCCTCCCCGCAAGGGAGGGATCTTTTTATTTAAAAATTATTTTCCTTTTTATAAAAGCCTCCCCTGCCGGGAGGTCGCAGGGCATTAACGTTGTACCCTTCCGCTGGCATCTCCTTTCATCAGCGTTTTTACATCGCTTAGCGTAGCATGGTTCAGATCTCCGGGAATTGTATGTTTTAAAGCAGATGCTGCCACACCGAACTCAGCCGCATCGGCCATACTCATGCCTGTAACCAAACCATAGATCAGGCCACTGGCAAAGCTATCACCACTGCCCACCCGGTCTACAATACGAACATCATATTTACGGGTATGATAAAACTCAGAGCCATCGCTTACCAAAGCGCTCCAGCCGTTATCGCTGGCGCTATAGCTTTCGCGTAAAGAGGAGGCTATATATTTAAAACCAAACTTCTCTTTCATCTGGCGGATCACGTCTTTGTAACCGTCAAGGTTCAGTTCACCCTTGGTAATATCACTATGAGCAGCTTTAAATCCCAGGGTGGTTTCGGCATCTTCTTCGTTACCAATACATACATCTACATATTTGCACAGCTCGGTCATTACCTGCTGGGCCTTTTCTTTGCTCCATAGCTTTTTGCGATAGTTCAAATCGATAGAAGTAGTAACCCCTCTTTCTTTGGCAGCCTTTAAAGCAGCTAAAGTTAAAGCAGCCGCTTTATCGCTTAAAGCAGGTGTGATCCCTGTGGTGTGAAACCAGTCTGCCCCTTCAAATATTTTATCCCAGTCAAATTCGCTGGCGTCCACATCGGCAATAGAAGCACCGGCACGGTCGTAAATAACCTGCGAAGCACGCATAGAAGCGCCGGTTTCCAAAAAGTAAATTCCTAACCTGTCGCCTCCACGCGCCACGAAGCCGGTATCTACACCATAACGGCGTAAATGGTTTATGGCAGCCTGTCCGATCGCGTTATCAGGAACTTTCGAAACAAACACACCATTTAAACCATAGTTACATAAAGCAACAGCAACATTGGCTTCGCCACCACCATAAGTTACATCAAATGATTCGGCCTGTACAAAACGCTGAAAGCCGGGTGTTGATAAGCGCAACATAACTTCTCCAAGGGTTATTACTTTTTTTGACATAAGAGAATTTGATATTTGAAATTTAGATTTTTTAGTTACTGGTTTCTGGTTCTCGGTTTCTGGTTACTTGCAACCTGGAACCTGCAACCAGTAATTGATTATTGATTACTCACTTTAATGTATGAACAGGCGCCGGATCCATATCGCTGTATACCAGGTTTTCGCCGGCCATTCCCCAGATAAAGCCATAATTGGCAGTACCACAACCAAAATGCGTGCTCCAGGGTGGCGAGATTACCGCTTCATTGTTGGCCATTACCAGGTGCCGCGACTCTACAGGGTTCCCCATAAAGTGGAACAGCCGCTGATCTTCGGGAAGATCGAAATAAAAGTAAGCTTCCATGCGGCGCGTGTGCGTATGTGGCGGAACAGAGTTCCACACGCTGCCCGGAGCCAGTATAGTTAAGCCCATTACCAGCTGGCAACTTTTAATACCATCGAGATGAATGTATTTATACACTGTTCTTTTGTTAGAGGTTGCTTCTGCTCCCAGGTCTACCGGAGAAGCCTGCTCTTTTGTAAAAACAGTGCCAGGATGAGTGGCATGTGCCGGCGCTGATAAAAGATAAAATACAGCAGGCGCCTTTTTAGAAGCGGATGCAAAGGTTACCTTTTTTGTTCCCTTCCCGAGGTACAGGCAGGATAGCTTTTCCAGTTCATATTTTTGTCCATCGGCAGTTACCACACCTTTACCTCCCACGTTAATAATGCCCATTTCCCTTCTTTCCAGGAAATAGTCTGCACGCAGCTCAGGATGATTACCTAGTGTTAGCGATTTAGCCACCGGAACAGCGCCGCCAACGATAACACGGTCGTAATGACTGTAGACCAGCTTCAGCTGATCTGCCACCATCAACTCTTTGATCAAAAAATTATCGATCAGCTTTTGGGTGTCCATCTGTTGGGTCTCTTCCGGGCCCACTGCAAAGCGGATCTCCATCTCACCGTCTACAAACGTGTTTGTCCTGTAATCTTTAAGTGCAGGAGCACTGCTTACTTTTTTTGCCATTGTTTTATTGACCTCACTCCCTGTTTCTCTCCTGCAGGGGAGAAGCGTTAAAGTGATTTTTTATTAATTATTAATTATTACCTACGTGCCTTCTAACGGCCCATCCAGCCGCCATCTACTATCAATACCGTACCGTTCACATAATCTGATGCCGGCGCAGCAAGGAAGATAGCAGGACCTTTATAATCTTCAGGGGTTGCCCAACGTCCGGCAGGAATGCGACTTAAGATAGCTTCACTTCTTTCAGCATCCGCACGCAAAGCGGCCGTATTGTTCGTGGCCACATAGCCCGGGGCTATACCATTTACACACACTCCCTTGCTGGCCCACTCATTGGCAAATGCTTTTACCAGCCCTGCCAGTGCCGATTTGCTGGCTGTATAGCCCGGCACATTGATACCTCCCTGGAAACTGAGCAAAGAGCAGGTAAATACAATTTTGCCACCCCCTTTCTCTATCATATGCTTTCCAAACTCACGCCCCAATATAAATTGGGCATTCAGGTTGATGTCAATTACTTTATCCCAGTACTCATCTGAATGTTCTGCAGCGGGATTACGCATAATAATACCTGCATTATTAAAGGCTATATCAATACGCTCATTTTGCTCAAATACTTTTTTGAGAAAATCATATATCTGGGCACGGTCTGATATATCTACTTTATGGTAAGTGAATTTCCGGCCTAAAGCTTCAATTTGCTGCTGCGTTGCGCTGCAATCGTCAACTATCGAAGCGCCTACAATATCAGCGCCTGCGCTTGCCAGCGCCACTGCCATTCCCTGGCCTATTCCCGTATCACAACCCGTTACCACCGCTGTTTTGCCTGTAAGATCAAAAAGATTGTTGCTCATGTTATTGTATGTTTTAATTATATTCAAATTTAACGGCCCAGCCAGCCTCCATCCACCACCAGCAGCGTACCGTCTACATAGTCTGAGGCCTGTGAAGCCAAAAACACGGCCGGACCGGCAAAATCCCGGGGCGTTCCCCAGCGACCGGCAGGTATCCTGCCTAATATGGAGCTGCTCCTGTCTTCATCTTCTCTCAGCTCCTGCGTATTATCTGTACTAATATACCCCGGGGCGATACCGTTCACATTTACGCCTCTGCCAGCCCACTCATTGCTCATAGCTTTTATTACACTGGCCAAAGCCCCTTTACTGGCTGCATAACCCGGAACATTAATGCCCCCCTGAAAAGAGAGTAAAGAGCAGGTAAAAATGATCTTTCCTTTCCCATGTTCCAGCATGTGCTTACCAAACTCTCGGGCCAGGATAAACGGTGTGTCCAGATTTATCGCCAGCACATCGTCCCACCATCCATCGGGATGCTCTGCCACCGGTTTACGCATGATGGTTCCGGCATTATTTACCAAAATGTCAATACGCGGGTTTTCTGCCAGCACTTTTTTTATGAACTCATACACACTGTTACGGTCGGCCGCATCCATCTTATAGAACTTAAAACCACGGCCCAGCCCTTTTACCTTTTTTTCTATCTCTGCCCCCTCTTCTACGGTTCGGGAAGCCACAATAATATCAGCGCCGGCTTCGGCCAAACCCAGTGCCATCCCCGCCCCAATACCTTTGTTACCGCCTGTAACAAGGGCTGTTTTACCTGTCAGATCAAAATAATTTAAACTCATAGTTCCTTTATTGTATAAGCGTTTTGCTCATTCGCCGAAACTACCATTTTAATTTTAAGTTGAAATAGTTATTCGCATTATTAAAACAAATGTCCTGTACTACCTGGCCGATCCATTCAATATTTGCCGGCAGCTCTCCATTTTCCACATCATTACCAAACAGGTTACATAATATCCTCCTGAAATACTCATGCCTGGGAAAAGAAAGAAAGCTTCTCGAATCAGTAAGCATACCTACAAACTTACTTAACAAACCCATGTTTGAAAGTGCATTCATTTGCTTAATCATTCCATCTTTCTGATCCAGGAACCACCAACCGGAGCCCCATTGTATTTTACCCGGGGCTGAACCATCGTTAAAATTCCCTATCATAGTAGCCATTAACTCATTATCTGCCGGATTCAGGTTATAAAGAATTGTTTTGGTTAGCTTATCCCTGGCAATCAAGCCTCCGAGAAATTTTGAAATGGAACGGGCATGGGAAAAGTCGCCAATAGAGTCCCAGCCGGTATCGGGGCCCAGCTCGCGCATGGCTTTAAGATTATTATTGCGGATAGCCCCTAGGTGATACTGCTGCACCCAGCCTTTTTCGTGATCCATTTCTGCAAAAATCACCAGCATTGCAGAACGAAACTTGTTTTGCTCTTCTAACGAGAGATCATGCCCGCCATATATTTTATCGAAAATCAAATGCACTTCATGCTCTGTATAATCTTCTGCATAAATGTGCTCCAATCCATGATCGGAAACGGAACAGCCCATGGCAGCAAAAAAGTCATGACGTTTTTTTAAGGCATCTATAAAGTCTTTAAAGAACGTTATATGCGTGTTGGATGCCGCTTCAAGCTTTTTTATATAAGCCTCAAAAACGGCCGGATCGGCTACATTCATCGCCGCATCGGGCCTCCATGCCGGAATGATCGGGATTTCAAAGCCGTCATCTTTTATTTTCTGATGATGTTCGAGGCTATCGACAGGATCATCAGTAGTACAAACCGTTTTAACCTTCATTTTACGCAAAAGGTTCCTTACACTGTACTCCGGGGTCTGCAACTTAGCGGTACATTCATCGTAAATCGTTTGTGCAGTGGATGCATCTAAAATATCATATATATCAAAGTAGCGCTGCAGCTCCATATGCGTCCAGTGATATAAAGGATTGCGCATGGTATAAGGTACAGTTGCCGCCCATTTTTCAAATTTTTCGTAATCCGTTTTATTACCGGTACAATAGCTTTCCGCTACTCCATTCGTTCGCATGGCACGCCATTTATAGTGGTCGCCATATAACCATATCTGCGTCAGGTTCTCAAACTGTTTATCAGCTGCAATCTGGTCCGGGGGAAGATGGCAATGATAATCAATAACAGGCATTTGCTTTGCATACTCATGGTACAGCGTTTGCGCGGTACCGGTTTCCAGTAAAAAGTTCTCGTCTAAGAAATTCTTTGCCATATATCATATATATTATTGGTATCTCAATTTTTTAAATTTATGATGTCACTGAAATATTTTTATCCCTGTTTTATTCATCGAAAAATAATCAGAAATCTCCACAATTATTGAATGATCTTTACAGTACCAGTATTCAAACGTTTGAAGTAAAATTATCCTACCTCTAACTCCGCAGAATGAAGTCCTTCCGCCTTATCCTTTTCCGGTGTATACAGCCTCTCCCCACCCCTCTTCAAAACTGAGGGGGATAAACTTCCGCAATTACAAACTCACTCCACGCTTCCAGGGGATAAAGTCGTCCTGGTTAAGCAATACTGCTTTGGGTATCACTTCGCCGCTGGCAGCTTTAATACAGTATTCCAGAATATCTTCACCCATTTCTTCAATGGTCTTTTCTCCTTCTACAACAGGCCCGCAGTTAATATCGATAATATCACTCATTCTTTTCGTTAACACATTATTGGTCGATACTTTAATAGTAGGACAAACCGGGTTACCGGTAGGCGTGCCCAAACCTGTGGTGAACAGTATCAAAGTAGCGCCCGATGCGGCTTTACCTGTGGTGGCCTCTACATCGTTCCCTGGCGTACAAACAAGGCTTAATCCAGGTTTGGTGGCGGGCTCGGTATAATCAAGCACATCCACAACTGGCGATGTACCTCCTTTTTTGGCAGCACCGGTACTTTTAATAGCATCGGTTATTAAACCATCTTTGATATTGCCGGGTGAAGGATTCATATAAAAGCCCGAACCCACTGCTTCTGCCTGGCTATTATAAGTGGTCATCAGGTGAATGAACTTTTTGGCCTTGTCTTCCTCTATGGTCCTGTCAATTAATTGTTGTTCTGCGCCGCATAATTCAGGAAACTCGGCCAATAAAACCTTACCGCCCAAAGCCGCTAACAAATCACTGGTATAACCCACTGAGGGGTTGGCGCTGATACCGCTGAAACCATCGCTGCCGCCGCATTTTACGCCCAATACCAATTTAGACAGCGGAGCAGGCCGGCGTTCCATTTTATTGGCCTCGATCAGTCCTTTAAAAGTGTCTTTTATGGCATTGCCTATCAGCTGCTCCTCGCTTTGCGATTGCTGCTGCTCGTACACCAGCAGGGGCTTATCAAAACCGGGATTTCGCAGTTGGATCTCTTCTAATAATTGCTTTGTCTGAAGGTTCTGGCAGCCCAGGCTTAATATAGTAACACCTGCCACATTAGGATGATCGGCATAGGCAGCTAACAATTTGCCCAGTATACCCGCATCCTGTCGTGTACCACCGCAACCACCCTGGTGATTTAAGAACTTGATACCATCAATATTTTTAAATACCCTTTCATTAGCCGTTGTATGATGAATAGGCGTAAGATCCAGCTGCTCTATATTCTCACCTTTCTTATATGCTTCCACGAGCTGATGGGCATATCTTTTATATTTATCGGTAACCGCATAACCCAGTTCGTTATGCAGCGCTTCGCGTATCACATCCAGGTTCCTGTTCTCGCAAAAAACAGTAGGCATAAATAACCAGTAGTTAGCCGTGCCTACACGACCATCGCTGCGATGGTAACCATTGAATGTTCTGCCTTCAAACCGAGAAACATCAGGAGGCGTCCATGTATAATGATACGGGCGGTATTCAAAAGGATCGGCAGCATGTTTGGTGTTCTCCGTATTCATCACTCCACCGCCAGGAATAAAATGCTGCGCTTTACCTACCAGCACACCATACATGATGATCTCATCGCCAGGCTGCATATCATGAACGAAAAATTTGTGCTTTGCATTTACATCATCCTGTAACACAAAACTTTCACCTTTGTATTGAACTGTTTGCCCTTTTTTAAGATCTTTAAGCGCCACGATCACATTATCGTTAGGATGGACTTTTAAAACCAAATCTGCCATAAAAAAATTTTACAATGTTACACCCATTTTGAATATAGCTATTTCTTTGAAGCCTGTTTGTTCATGCTTTAACAAGTTACCATTGCATGTTTCAATCACAAAATTGATAAAGTCGCTGGTTACTTCTGCCGCAGCATGCCCTTCCAATAAAGTACCGGCATTAAAATCGATCCAGTTCTTTTTAAAATTGTACAACCTGGAATTGGTTGATATTTTCATTGTAGGCACGAAACTGCCAAACGGTGTTCCACGGCCTGTGGTGAACAAAACAAGCTGGCACCCGGATAAAGCCAGGGCAGTTGAGGCCACCAGGTCGTTTCCCGGTGCATTGAGCAGGTTCAGGCCTTTTACTTTTACAGGCTCGGCATAGTCTAATACAGCTACTACTTCTGAATTACCGCCTTTTTGGGTACAGCCTAAAGATTTATCTTCCAAAGTAGTAATACCTCCTTTTTTATTACCCGGAGACGGATTTTCGTAAATAGGCTGATCATACTTACGGAAATAGTTCTTAAAGTTATTGATCAAAGCTACCGTATCATCAAAAACCGTTTCTGTAGTGCAGCGGTTCATCAGGATCGTTTCCGCGCCGAACATTTCAGGCACTTCAGTAAGAATGGTAGTACCGCCCTGGGCAATCAGCCAATCAGAAAAACGGCCTACCAAAGGATTTGCTGTAATACCACTAAAACCATCGCTCCCCCCGCATTTCAGCCCTACTTTTAACAATGACAAAGGCAGGCTTTCACGTTTATCGTTCCTCATTTTTTCTACCAGGCTGCTCATCATTTCAAACCCCGCTTCTATCTCATCTTCCACTTCCTGGGAAATGAGGAACCTGACGCGGGTTTCATCAAACTCGCCCATTGCTATTCTGAACTCGTTCTGCTGATTGTTTTCGCAGCCCAGGCTCATAACCAGTACACCTCCGGCATTGGGGTGCTTTGCTAATGCTACCAATGCATTTTTGGTATTCTCGTGGTCATCTCCTAACTGGGAACAGCCATAATTATGAGAAAAAACCCGGATATCATCAATATGACTTACATCCAGCTCACTTTTGATACGATTAATGATAGCCTGTGCCTGGCCATTGACGCAGCCTACAGTAGGCACGATCCACAACTCGTTCCGGATACCGGCATCGCCATTATAGCGCCGGTACCCTTTAAAACTAAGATCGCTTTTAGGTATATCCAGCCTGGGATTTACGGGATTATAGCTGTACTGCAGGTTATCGTGCAGGTTTGTTTTTACATTGTGGGTGTGCACATGATCACCCGTGGCAATATCCGCCAGGGCATGTCCGATAGGATAACCATACTTAATAATATTTTCACCTTCCCGGACTGGTTTTATAGCAAACTTATGACCTGTTTCTATCGGGTCTTTCGCAATGATCGCTTCACCGTTTACGGTTATCAGATCACCCTCTGCAATAGCTTCTATAGCTACGCAAACATTATCATCTGGGTGTATTTGCAGATATTTTTCCATTATTCGAGTTCCTTTATATTGTTTCCGTAGAGATCTTTTTGCATTAAGCGAGGGCCTCTTTAACGGCTTCTTTCATTCCTTTGTCTAAAATAGCTGTTACACCGGCTGCTACTTCTTCTGCAAATCCGGGTAGCTCATCAAGCCGGGCCGTCCATATTTTATCATTGCTTATAATACCTTTTACCCAGCCTTTGATATCTTCTTTATTAAAAGCAGCGCGGATCAGCTCTACAAATTCAGGTGTATCGTTTGGCGTAAAGCTTATTTCAGACTGGCCGCTATATAATACCAGTAAAGCGGCTAAAGAAAAAGTGGTAAGCTTTGCCTTCTTACCCAGCTTATGGTAATTATCTGCTACCGTAGGAAAATCGCGGGTTTCCCATTTGGATAGAGAGTTGAGAGAAATGTCTTTTAAATAATGCTTCAGGTATGGATTATAGAACCGCTCTAAGATCTTCGCGGCAAACGCTTTTAGCTCTTCAGGATCTTCTCCGATACCCGGCAACACTTCTTCAGCTACCATACGGTTGATGAACTGTTCTACCTCGGGCGTATTGAAAGCATCCATTACAGTTTCGCAACCTAGCTGTAAAGCAACAGGGACCATTGCTGTATGGGCGCCGTTTAATATGCGTACTTTTTTAGCACGGAACGGCCGTATATCATCCATGAACAATACATTCAGGCCGGCTTTATCTAAAGGCAGTTTTTCTTTAATGATGCTGTCGCCCCCAATAGCCCATACGTGGAAGTATTCGCCTTTCACCACGAGGTTATCATCAAAACCGATTTCTTCTTTTATTTCATTAATAGTTTCTTTAGGAAAACCTGGAACAATGCGGTCTACCAGCGTATCGTAGAAGCTGCAGGCAGTCTTCACCCATGCTTCAAAGTCTGCCCCTAATTGATTCGCGGCAATATACTTCAGTACAAATTCACGTAAAGTAGAGCCATTGTCTTCGATCAGCTCGCAGCAAACGATCTGCAAACCTTTTGCCAGATCTCCGTTGAACTTCCGGAACCTTTTATATAATAAGGCCGTAATCTTTGCAGGAAAGGATTTGGGAGGTTCGGCATTTAAATCATCTCCTTCTTCGTAACGGATCCCTGCCTCAGTTGTGTTGGAAACAATGATCTCCAGGTCTTCGCTTAAAAATAATGTTTCATATTTCTGATAGTCACTATAAGGATTAATGATACTGTCTATAGACTTTACCAGAGCCACTTCTTTCACCGGCTGCTTATCTTTGATACCTTCCAGGTAAACATGGTACAGGCAATCCTGCTTCTCAAAAAGCGTTCTCACGAATTCACCACCGGCAATAGGCTGCACCATAGCGATCCCGTGGTTCAGGATGCCATCATTATTTGCTTTATCTATCATCCAGTCGACAAAAGCCCTGAGAAAATTTCCTTCACCAAATTGCATGATCTTAACCGGGTAAGCCGGTTTCTGCACAGTTGTTTTATTTAACGGTTTCATATATATTGCATAATTAATAGTTCATGGTTAATGGTTCACAGATAAGGGGCTTTTGCACATTCGACTTCACTATTCGCCATTCACTGTTCCAACAGCCATTTTACCCAGTCTACGGCTGCCTTATCATTTTCGAACTCAGCCGGCAACCTTCTGTGGCCAATATATTCATTATAAATCCAGGGGTCGCCCAATGCGAACACCGTTCCTTCACCGTATTTTGCAACAGCCATCACATCAAAATCGCTGGTCTTTAAGATCACTTCTGCGGGGGCATTTGCAGTTACAGAGCAAATACCTTTTATATACACATTTTTGGCCTTTTTAAAAACAGGGTTGCCTTCATTGACCTTAACCTCTCCCTGCTCAAAATGCGGATCCTGAACTACCAGCCGGTTATCTTTATTGAATGTGATCCCAAATTTTTGAGAGAGTATATTAAAGTGATCCAGCTCACAGTTAGAAGAATCGTTACCCAGCAAAACCAGCACCCCGCCGGCCTTTACCCAGTTGGCAATAGTATTTGCATATGCTTCCGTCATAAAATTAGGAGCGGCTGTTTCTTTTTCATTATCAGGGTCTGCAATAATGTAAATAGCTGCATGCTTTAAATTCTCAGCGGAAGGTGCTTCTGTCAGCGTAGCCAGTTCTGCACCTTCTTTTTTGAACAGATTGCCGAGTTCGGAGTAACCACCCATACTGGTATCGCTCCACAAGTAGTGCCACTTAACCTGCTGCCCGTTTTCTTTTTTATACTCATTGTTAAAAAAATTATCCAGCATTACGATCTTTGAACCGGCAGTAACACCATTGCCTTCGGAGTCTTCTTTCTGTGCATATGAACTTTCTCCGCAAGATGAAAGCGTTGCTGTAATTGTCATCAATGAAATAGCAATAAAAAAATACTTCATAATTAATCTTTTGCTGCTAAGATAGAATTTTAACTCCATCACCTATCCCAACCATTATTTAACCAGGGCATTTTTCAACAACCATTTTACCCAATCTGTAGCGGCCTGGTAATTTTCATATACTTCGGGCAGTTTTCTGCCATCCACGTATTCATTGTAAATCCAGGGATCGCCTAAAACAAACACTGTTCCTTTCCCATATGTAGCCGTAGCCATTACATTAAAATGATCTTTTTTCAAAATTGCTTTAGCCGGTGCACTCACATTCAATGAGCTGATCTCTTTGATATAAATTTTTTCAGCCGAATTAAAAATGGGATTACCTGTCTCAATTTTAACAGCGCCCTGCTCATAATTTTTACCTTTTACCATCAGCTGATCATCGCCATTGAACTTTATGCCAAATTTTTGTGTTAACAGGTTGATCTTATCCTGCTCTGCATTTACAGAGTTATTCCCTAATACTACCAGTACCCCGCCGGCCTTTACCCAATTGGCAATATTATTTGCATAAGCAGCAGTCATATAATTAGGTGCTGCTGTTTCCTTTTCTGTATCGGCATCTACAATAATATATACCGATGCTTTTTTAAGGTTACCAGCATTAGGGGCCTGCTTTAAGGTTTTTAAAGCGGCCCCGTGTTGTTCAAAAATGCTGCCCAAAAAATAGTACCCATTGTTGTCGCGCTCTTCCCAAACGTAGTGCCAGGGCTGCTGCTGCCCGCCCGGACCTTTTTGCCATTCATTATTAAAGAAGTTATCTAATACGACTGTTTTGCCTTTACCAACAGAAAGCTTAGGCATCATTTCTATTTCGTTGGCAGCGAGGATAAAAGCGCCCATTCCTTTAGGATCGTTCTGCACGACTTTCTCCCGCATATAATATTCAAAGCTACCATCGCGATAAGGTTTACCTCCTAAACCAGACACAGAAACAGTGCCTTCGAGATTCGTAAAGCCATCAGCGCCTGTTGTAAGCTTATTCTTTACCAACCCGTCAAAAGCTTTTTTCGCGTTGGCGGCATAGCTTTGCGCAATATATCCTTTCCTGGCGCCTTTTGCCAACGTATAAGAAAGCATAGCGGTGGCTGATGACTCCAGATAATTAGGCTGCCTGTTGGGCAGGTCCACAATATCGTACCACATACCGGTTTTGGCATCCTGTACTTTTACAACGGCAGCAGCAAACCTTTTTAAGATATCGATAATCTGCTTACGGCCCGGGTGATTTTCGGGGAAATAATCCAAGGCATCAACCATAGCTACGCCATACCAACCTAATGCACGGGCCCAGAAATGCGGCGACTTACCCGTTTTTTTATCAGCCCATTGTTGCTCGCGGCTTTCATCATAACCGTGATACAGCAGCCCTGTTTTAGGATCGCGGCTGTTTTTTTCCATCAGCACGAACTGCCGGGCAACATCATTAAAAACAGTGTCTTCTCCAAATACCTGTGCATACTCCGCATAGAAAGGCTGTCCCATATATAAGCCATCTAACCACAT
Organism: Niabella aquatica; assembly: GCF_054779315.1. Taxonomy (NCBI): domain Bacteria; kingdom Pseudomonadati; phylum Bacteroidota; class Chitinophagia; order Chitinophagales; family Chitinophagaceae; genus Niabella; species Niabella aquatica. Next base: position 48,664 of record NZ_BAAGYM010000016.1, on the reverse strand, counting down.
CTGCCAGGGATAGATCTGTTTATGCCAGAAGCCTCCTTCCTTGGTTCTTGGATGGGTAAGTAATTGTTTTCTTAAAAGCTCAACCGCTTTTTTATATTTTTCTTTTCCTGTAACACGATAGATGGTTAACAAAGCCTTCCCGTTATTAATGTGATCAATATTATAATGCTCCTGATCATAATCCTTGATCGATCCATCGGGCCTCACGTAATGATCCATGCTGTGTTCTATATATTGAAACCACCTGGCATCTCCTGTTGCCTGCCAAACACCTTCTATTCCTTTTAAAATAACACCCTGGTCGTAACTCCACCGGGCCGGTCTTCCGCCCATGCTGAACGAATCGGGCCATAAGTGCATTGCGGTAAGCGCCATTTGCTGAGAATAAGGAACCTGCTGGGCTTCTGTTTGAAGCGATACAAAACAAATAACTACAAATAATATTTTCTTCACCATACTGATCTTAATTTATCATCCTATTGCAACGATACCGCTTTTTCCGATGCGCCCAGCTCTGCCTTCAGCTTTACTTTTGCTTTGCTATAATCTGTTTTTTGCAGGGACACGGATTTAGTTGTTTCACCTGCAACACGCAACAGGGTATTGGCATCAACATTATACTCAAATCCTTTAAAAGAGATATTATTGCTGTTAATAATATCTATAACCGGTGCGGTTTCTTTGCTAAATACTTTTACATTGTTAAGCGTAATATTACTGGCTTCCTGTATGTCTACGCCTTTTTGTGACTGGAATACCGAATGTTCTATTTTGATATCCTTTATATGCATTTCGGGCAGCCCCCTGATAAATATTGCTTTTTCGGCGCCATTACAATATACATTGCTGATGTTGATATTCCTGAAAGACGGGGTAGTTTCATCAACCGGTAATTTTTCTATTTTAGGCAGCGCTCTTTTCTCGCCTGCCTGGGGTATGGGATCTTTTGCCATATAATACATATCGAAAAGTATGGCTTCGCCCGGTATATCTTTCATATAAATATTCCTGATGAAAATATTTTCTACCACACCGCCCCTTCCCCGGGTTGTTTTAAAACGCAGGCCTATATCGCTTCCGATAAAAGTGCAGTCGCTTACATATACATTGTTAACGCCACCGCTCATTTCACTGCCCACCACAAACCCTCCGTGTGAAGCATAAACCGTACATCCGCGAATAATCACATCTTTGGTAGGCATTGCCCTGGCACGCCCATCTGCATCGCGTCCGCTCTTCATACAAAGCCCATCGTCCCCCACATCAAAAATACTGTTCTCTATTAACGTATTGCTACAGCTTTCCAGATCGATTCCATCGCCATTTTGCGCATACCAGGGATTTTTAACCGTGACGTTCCTTACGGTGATGTTGGAGCTCATCAGCGGATGCAGGCACCATGCCGGTGAATTCTGGAAAGTAACCCCTTCGAGCAGTATTTTATTGCATTTTGTAAACACAGCGAGATTAGGCCTTAAAAAATCTTTTACCGACTGGAAAAAGGCATCATCCCTGCCCGCCTCAATTCTTCCGGGATCTTTTGTTGCATCACCTTTAGCGTAGCTCTCAGATGGCATCCAAAGATCTTTTTTAGCATTCAGTACACCCCCTGATTTCACAAGGTTCTCCCACTGGCTTTCGGTAAGCTTGAATTTTTTAACCGCCCTCCATACATCTCCGTTACCGTCGATGATTCCTTTACCGGTTATGCCTATATTATCAGCTCCTTCAGCAGAAATAGGCGACTGATTACGCATTTGCTCATAACCCTCCCAGTTAGCCTTAATCAACGGATATTGGCTTTTATCTTTTGTAAACAACAAAGTAGCGCCCACCGCCAGGTTCAGGTTCACATTACTCTTTAATACAATGGGCCCCGTAAGCCATAACCCGGCGGGAACCTGTACTATACCTCCGCCTTTTGCGGTGCACTCGTCAATTGCCTGCTGGATAGCCTTTGTATTCAATACATACCCGTCGGGTACCGCTCCATACTTTGTTATTGGGTAACTATCGGCCTTAAATTTTGTTTCTGCAACTTTTGGCAGATCCCAGCTTTTTTGTCCGAAAGCTACAATTGTGGTGGTAGTGAGCAACCATCCTAAAATAAAATTCTTTAACATCCGCAAGCTATTAGGGTGTACAAGGTAAAAAAGAATACCGGTTTCAGCAGCATTACAACACCAGTTTATTTACGCAAACGTTGCCATTATATTAAAATACATCCCGGCAGGAAAAAACAACATTTTTTAAAAAGATTTCTGCCCGTGCCTTGCTCTCGAAGTGGGGAACATCCCCCAAATAACGAACCAGGTTAAAAAAAGAGTAAGCGCTGAAAATAGCCGCTTCAACATAAATGACCATATAGCAAAAAACCCGGCTGAATTGCCGGGCTTATATTAAATGCGAAAATTACAACAATTTTCTACCAATCTTGTTTTGCCACACCCGCCTTAATAGCGGCAAGCGCTTTTGCTTCTCCTAAAAGGGCGGTTAATTTATTTCCTTTACCATCGTGTCCTTTTGCGATATAGCCGCCTTTAGCTGTTCTTGATATAACGGCTTCCTGGATAGGAACGTTTTTCTCTTTGGTTTTTACATTGTAAGCTGTAAGTGTTGCATCTGCCATAGCTGTTGTTTTTTAATTAAGAAAAAATGAAATTAAGGGATTTAGTTAAAAGAAACCGGAAATATTCGATAAAATCGGCACAATATAACTAAATATTTAGTTATATTGTAAAAAATTTGCACATCCAAAATTGTACAAAAAATGATTAAAAAACTGATAATCAATTTATTATTATTATTATTATCAAATCCGAGTATAGCCTTTGCGCAGGGGAACAGCACTGATAGCCTGCAACAATATTTGCAAATACAGGAATACACTAAAGCGATAAGTTGGCTAAAAAAAGCCGATCCTGGCGGCTATAATAAAGAATATCTTTTGAACCTGGGATATTGCTATTACATGAACGGCGATAGTAAGCATGCGCTTGCTGTTTATCAAAAACTGCATGAAAAAGAGCCGGATAATCTTCAGGCCAATCTATACCCTGGCATTATTTACCAAAAAATGAGGAAGTATGGATACGCACTTCCATTTTACCAAAAACTCACCCTGGTTCAACCAGATCAATATAAATACTGGCTATATGCGGCATCCATGTTCAGCGCTTTAGAAATGAATGATTCGGCATTTGCTTATACCGAAAAAGCATACCAGCTCAACCCCCGGGCGCCTGATGCGGTACTGCGCTATTCAAGCAGGCTCATTCTCCAAAAACAAAGAGATAATGCTATAGCTGTTATTAACAACTTCCTGAAAACAGATTCGACAAATGCAGAGGTGATTGCCAGAAAAATTAACTACAGCGCAAGAAATGCCCAATACAAAGAAGTGATTTTTTGGGGCGAACGATTGCTGAAAGATTCGGCAACTGAACCTCTGGCATATACCGATCTTGCCTATGCTTATTTAAATACGAAACAAATTGATAAATGCCTTGCATTTTGCGAGTGGATGGAAGTAAATAATATGAAAAATGAATCGCTGACTTACTGCGCTGCCCAATGCCATGCCCAAAAGAAAAACTATGTTACAAGTAACCTGCTGCTGGATGAGTGCCTGCAACAAAACCTGATATCAACCGCTGTGATCTATTTCAGAAGTAAAGCCGATAATTACGAGGCTACCAAAGAATATAAAAAAGCCATCGCGCAATACGATAGCTCTTATTATATTTTTAACCATCCAACCGATTTATATTACAAAGCCAGGATATATGATATCTACCTGAAAAATAAAATCCAGGCTTCTGTTTTTTACAAAAAATATATTGCGGAAAAACAAAAGCCCGAAGATCCTGCAGAGGAACAATTATTTAAGTATATCAGGGAGTATATAAAGCCCTGACTGTTATATGTCCAGTTTAGCGTACTTGGCATTGGTTTCAATGAAGTCGCGCCTGGGGGCAACTTCATCTCCCATTAACATGCTGAAAACACGATCTGCTTCTGCAGCGCTTTCTATGGTTACCTGCTTTAAGGTACGACGATCGGGATCCATAGTGGTTTCCCAAAGCTGATCAGCATTCATTTCTCCCAAACCTTTATAACGCTGGATATTTACAGTATCCTCCCTGCCGGCACCTAGCCGTTCCACCAATGCCTTCCGCTGTTCCTCATTATAAGCATAAGCCGATTCTTTCCCCTTTTTAACAAGGTATAATGGAGGCTGTGCCAGGTACACATATCCCTGCTCTACCAGTTCCTTCATATACCTGAAGACAAAGGTCAATATGAGCGTGGCAATGTGGCTTCCATCCACATCGGCATCCGTCATAATGATCAGCTTATGGTAACGAAGCTTTGCCAGGTTCAATGCTTTGGGATCTTCAGGGGTGCCTACCGTTACCCCCAGTGCAGTATAAATGTTCCTGATCTCTTCGTTCTCATATATCTTATGCTCCATCGCTTTTTCCACATTCAGGATTTTACCACGCAAAGGCAGTATAGCCTGAAACGAGCGATCGCGGCCCTGCTTGGCTGTACCGCCCGCAGAATCACCCTCTACCAGGTAAAGTTCACAACGCTCGGGGTCACGATCTGAGCAATCGGCCAGTTTACCCGGCAACCCGCCACCACTTAACACCGATTTGCGCTGCACCAGGTCTCTGGCTTTACGGGCCGCAGCACGGGCCTGCGCGGCAAGGATCACCTTATCGATGATCGTTTTGGCAGCCTTGGGATTTTCTTCCAGGTAGGCTTCCAGCACACGGGCAACAGTAGTTTGTACCACACCGCTTACTTCGCTGTTTCCTAGTTTGGTTTTCGTTTGCCCTTCAAACTGGGGCTCCGGCACTTTTACTGAAATAATAGCGCTCAGTCCTTCCCTGAAGTCGTCGCCCTCAATCGAAACCTTGGCTTTTTCAAACATGCCGTTCTTATCGCCGTAGGTTTTAAATACCCTGGTAAGCGCCTGCCTGAAACCGGTAACATGCGTACCGCCTTCAATAGTGTTGATATTATTTACATAGGAATAAATATGCTCGCTGAAAGAATCGTTGTAAGTAAGCGCTACTTCCACGGCCACATTAGAATTTTCATCGTGACCGTCTACACTTAATACTTTAGGGATCAAAGGGGTACGACCAGCACTTTTATCCAACATTTCCACAAATTCGGTAATACCGCCTTCGCTGTAGAAAATTTTAGAGATCACCTCCCCGTTTTCATTCTTCTCCCGGAGATCTGTGAGGGTAATACGGATGCCCTTATTAAGATACGACAGCTCACGCAGGCGGCCTTCAAGAATATCGAACTTATATTCTGTAGTAATAAAAATAGAGTCGTCCGGCCAGAAATGCTGATGGGTGCCGGTTTTATCAGAGATACCGATCTCGCGTACTTCATATTGCGGAATACCGATATGGTACTCCTGCTCAAAAACTTTGCCTTCCCGCTGAACGGTGGTAATCATTTTGGTGCTTAACGCATTTACACAGCTTACACCTACGCCATGCAAACCACCCGATACCTTGTAACTGTCTTTATCGAATTTACCACCGGCGTGCAGGACGGTCATCACTATTTCAAGTGCAGATTTATTTTCTTTTTTATTAATCCCTGTAGGTATACCCCGGCCATCATCCTGCACCGAAATGGAATTATCCTCATGAATGATGACGTCTATATTTTTGCAATGGCCTGCAAGCGCTTCGTCAATAGAGTTGTCCACTACTTCATAAACCAGGTGATGCAACCCTTTAACTCCAATATCGCCAATATACATGGCAGGGCGTTTGCGCACTGCTTCCAGCCCTTCCAAAACCTGTATACTATCCGCCCCATAAGCGGGTTTTTCAATTGCTGCAACTTCCTTTATTTCTTCGCTCATAATTCTTTAAAATACATAAAAATGATGCCCTCAAGGCAATGGGCAAATTTACGAAAAAATGAGCGTTTTAAGGCACTTAAATTGAAATGTGCATATATAGTGAAAACCTATATTGCAGCAGGTTACAGAATGCAGAAACCCGGGCCTTCCGGCAGGCGCTAGTTCACTTTATAGAACGTTACTTCTTCCAGATCAGGTAATGCTGAATGGAATTTTTTTATAGTAAACGATTTTTCGGAAAAGGCAATCTTATACGGCTTACTAAGCCCCTCCGAAGACGATAAATAAATAGAGTCGCCGGAGCTGTTAAACCGGTAAACCATTGGATAACCGGTATTTCCAATGTTCAAAAACAGGTTGGGAGTACTGGCATCTCCGCCGGTGTCTTTTGTAACTACGAGCGTAATCTGCCTGGCACTGCTTTCTATCCAGTTTCCCTGGAACCTGCCTTCAACCGAATCATCGGTTTTTTCTTTTTTGCAGGACATCAAACCAGCCAACAGCAGCGCACTGAAGATGATATACCGAAACTTCATAGCTAAATTTTTTTATCTTAGAATAAAAGAGCCTCCGTTACTCAACGCTTTACGATCTGCGCCACTAAATCAGCCTCTGTAGCCACCTTATTGCCTACATATACTGTTCCGCGCATTTCGCAAATACCACGGCGAATAGGCGCTGTCAACTCCATTTTCAGGATCATGGTATCGCCTGGGCGTACCATTTGCTTGAACTTACAGTTATCAATTTTCAGGAAATAAGTATCGTACTGTCCTTCTCCTGCCAGGTTAATGGCCAGTATACCGCCACATTGCGCCAAAGCTTCTATTTGCAGTACGCCCGGCATTACCGGATTACCCGGAAAATGCCCCTGGAAAAACCACTCATTGAACGTCACGTTCTTGATCCCAATGATTTTTTCATCGGTTAACTCTGTGATCTTATCTACCAGTAAAAACGGGAACCGGTGGGGTAATGTTTTTTCAATGTATTGCAGATCGTAAACCGCCTGGGCCGAGGGATCATAATTAGGCACATCCTTAATGTGCTTATTGGCCTTGATATGCTTTTTGATCATCCTGGCAAAAGCCACATTGCTGCTATGCCCCGGGCGGTTGGCTATAACACGGCCTTTTACCGGGTATCCTATTAAGGCAAGGTCGCCTACAATATCCAGCAGCTTATGCCTGGCCGGTTCGTTAGGATAACGCAGCTCCAGGTTATTCAGATACCCTTCGCTCTTCACCTCTATATTCTCTTTTTTGAATATCTTCTTCAGCCGCTCCAGTTCTGCCTCACCTACAGGCTTATCTACTACCACAATAGCATTATTTACATCGCCGCCTTTGATCAGGTTGTGTTCCAGCAACATTTCCAGCTCATGCAGGAAGCAAAAAGTACGGCAGGTAGAAATTTTTTCCTTAAAGTTCTTCATGGTCTTGAGCTCGGCATGCTGGGTGCCCAATACCGGAGAATTAAAATCAATAAGCGTTGTGATCTGGTACTCGCGCGCTGGCATTATAACCATTTCTACCCGTTTTTCCTCATCCGTCAGGTAGAGGTTCTCATCAATTGAGTACCAGGCTTTGGCAGCATTCTGCTCTTCTATGCCTGCTTCTTCAATAATTTCAATGAATGGCATAGAGCTGCCATCCATGATTGGCACTTCCGGGCCGTTGATTTCAATAAGACAGTTATCTATGCCCATACCCACCAGGGCTGCCAGCAAATGCTCCACCGTGCTTACTTTAGCTCCATTGGCTTCAAGCGTGGTACCACGGCTGGTATCTGTTACCAGGTCGCAATCAGCTTTAATAACCGGTTTATGGGGCAGGTCTACTCTTTGAAACTGAAATCCGAAGCCTGCATTAGCCGGTTTAAGCGTAACATCGGCCAGGACTCCTGTGTGCAGGCCCGTACCGCTGATATTGACAGACTTTTTTAATGTATGCTGTTTGTCAGGGTTAAAATTATTGCTCATAGTAACTGTTGAATTCGGCAAATATAGATTTTTTAGATTTTGTACACGTTTATTGTACAATTTCTTTGCACATTTCGCTTGCATATTTATTTATTACTATTTTTTGTCAGGGGAGAAACTCCCATGAAATTTTTCATTCCTTCCTGGTGCATTTTATGAACGAAAAATTTCATGTACGTTTGCTTCAATCATTTACAGGTATGAACATCAATTTACAAAATATAAGGGGCCCCTTTTTTATAGGCGTAGCAGGAGCGGGCATGAGTGCTATTGCGCAATATCTGCAGGGAACGGGTATGAACGTTAGCGGCAGCGACCGTTTTTTCAATGAGGGTAAGGCCGGAGATATTAAGAAGAAGCTGGAAGCAGAAGGCATTCGGTGTTACCTGCAGGATGGCAGTGGTATTCACTCCGAAACCGACCTGGTAGTAGCCTCTACTGCTATTGAAGATACGGTCATTGAGATTAAAAAGGCCAGAGAGCTGGGCATTCCTGTTATTAAACGCGCAGAGCTGTTGGCCTTAATAGCAGCAAGTAAAAAAACCATCGCTGTTGGCGGCACCAGCGGTAAAAGTACCACTACGGCTATGCTGTTTGATATTATGACCTATGCAGGCCTGTCTCCCTCCATCATCAGTGGTGCAGGTTTGGTAAACCTTATCAAAAAAGGGAAAATAGGCAATGCTTTTGTGGGCAGCAGTGAGTGGCTGGTAATAGAAGCTGATGAAAGTGATGGTTCTATTGTTCAATATCACCCAGCTATCGGCTTATTGCTGAATATAGAGAAAGACCATAAAGAACTGGATGAGCTGATGAAGATATTTGAAACATTCAGGAACAACAGCAGCACTTTTATTGTAAACCAGTCTAATGAACATTCCGGCAAACTGTCTGTAAGGCTAATAAATGACTTTGAAACAGAAGGAAAGAGCCGGGGCGCCGGGTTTGCTGCCGGAGCCTTCCTGCAAAAAGGTTTTCATATTTCTTTTACTATTAATAATGAAGCTTTCGAAATGAATGTAGCAGGCCGGCATAATATGGAAAACGCCATAGCAGCTGTGGCTGCAGCCACACAGGCAGGCGTATCCTTAAAAACAGCCAGCGAAGCGTTAAAGCATTATGAAGGCATTTACAGGCGCTGCCAGGTTTTGGGTAATAAAAATGGTATATGGGTGGTGGATGATTTTGCACATAACCCTGTGAAATGTGCTGCTGCTATCCGCAGCTGCCAGCCTGTAGCTGACAAAGTGATCGCCTGGTTTCAGCCTCATGGCTATACACCCACCAAATTTTTAAGAGCAGACTTTGTAAAAGAAATTGCTGAAGCGCTGAGACCGCAGGATGAAATCTGGATGAGCGAGATCTTTTATGCCGGCGGCACCACCACCAAAGATATTTCGGCCAGCGACCTGATAAATGATTTGAAAGCCCTGGGCAAAAACGCCTGGTTCGTAGCAGACAGAACCCGGTTTTTAGAAGTGGCCAGGCCTCATATAAAAAAAGAGAATGTATTGCTGCTAATGGGTGCAAGAGACCCCTCGCTGGAAGCTTTTTCTAAAACAATTTTTGAGAACCTTTAAACAGCCGTTATTGGTATTGAACACGGCCATGCGTGCGAACCAGCACCAAGAATATTTGGGAAGAACCTGCCTGTTGGTGTTTTACCTAAATGCCCTACACCCAACACGGCGCTTTGTGAGCAGGATGATGCAGCTCAAACGATCTCCGAAATTAATCCCGGCATAATGCTTTTAAACTGCCACTTTTTGGGGATGGCCCAGCAAATAATAACAAAGCACTATCAGCAGGCCATTTTTGGCTTCCGCGTTTTCAAGATCCAAACTGCAAACCGTAAGAGTGCGGTCGGTATCTTCTGCTATTATTTCAACTTTTTTGCTTGTCAAAAAGTTCAGGTAGTATCTTTTGTTGTCAATTACTATATATTCTCTTCCTCCTTCCCTCTTCAGCTTTCCCAAATTGGTTCCATACTCATTCTCCAAAACCAGCTTATTTTTCAGAAGGCCCTTATTTCTGCATTTGAAAGATCTTTTTTCTCCATCCTCCGATTCGATATACACACGGTCTGACTGGTTCCTGTAAGCGAGTGTAAGCAATTTTCGACCATTGCTCCATAAACTATAGGCACTGTTGCCCAGGCTGGTCGTTATTGTTTTCCATTGCATAATAATCAAGTTTACAACTGCAAAGTTGGCACATATTTATGGCCATTCGCCGTGTTAACATTAAATTAATATTGAAATAATACAATGCAGGCTGAAAAAAAATTGTTTTTTCACATATAGAAAAAAAGACAGGAAATAAGTGGAAAAATGATCTTTTCCCCTTATGTTTTAGCACCTATGTTATGATGCAGTAATATATATATCAGTACCACCAATATTAACAGGATCAGAATAGAAAAATACAACCACCATTGGGGCTTTAACTGCCTTTTTTGCCGGGCATGGATTTTTTTAGCTGTACGTTTTTTAAGCTCCCGGTTCAGGCCATCTACAATAAGTTCTATTTTTTCACTATGGGTTACCTGCTGCAGACCTTCAAGCGCATCACTTTCGAATCCCTCATCCGCAGCCTGCTTTTCAAGCTCGTGACTTTCGGCAGGCCCCAGCTCATTTTTCAGGTATTTCAATAACTGATCCCCGCTGATATTGCCTTCTGCCCCGGATAATATGTTTTTTAAATCATCTTGCATTACCTGAATCAGTTTCTTTGATCTTTTTTTCAATCATCAGCCGGAGATTTCTTTTGCCGTTCTGTATATAGCTCTTTACTTTCAATAGTGAATATCCCGTAACCTCGCTTATTTGCTGATAGCTGTTTTTTTGCAGATAAAACAAAGTTACACATTTGTACTGCTCTTCGTTTAACCCGTTCAGGGCGTCTTCAAGTATATCACCGGTTATCTCCGGCTGTTCCTCCTGATTCTGCTGTTCATAAGCCACCTGGCCACTGGTTTCTGTAAGCGCTACAGGTATTTTCCCTTTTTTGTTCCTCAGTAAAGTAAGGCATTGATTTTTAGCTACCATGTACAGCCAGCTCTTGAAATAATCAATTTTATACTTAGATACTTCCTGTATCACTTTTAAAAAGATTTGTTGTACGCAATCGCGTGCATCATTTTCATCCTTTAAATATTTCATACACACACCAAACAACAATAAGGTATACCGCTGCAATAAAATGCCCAGCCACTCATTGTTCTGGGTCTGCCAAAACCGTTGCAGCAATTCCGCGTCATTTATGTCTTTATACAGCTCTTTACTCACATGGCTAAAGTTATGAAGCTTAGATGCAAATCCCCGTTAATTCCATAATTTTTATACCTCCGTCAATGTAAACAGCCCTACATGCAGATGGTACCCTAAAAGGAAGCGTAACGATCTTTAATCAATTATATTTACATTATGAATTCCATCAACTATGCTATTGTTACCGTACCGGCAGCACCGGTACGAAAAACGCCCGATCACCATAAGGAAATGAGCAACCAGTTACTATTTGGTGAAACTGTAAAAGTACTTCAACAAAAAGAAGACTGGTATAAGGTAGAGAGCTTATACGATACCTACAGGGGCTGGTTAACCAGCAGCCTTATTACTGAGGTAGATGCTGCCGACGCGCTGCCGCATTGCCATTTACTGGCACCCCAGCTTTTAAATGAAATTTTTTTCAATGGTGCAACCATGCACATTCCGGCAGCCGCATCGCTCGTTCATTATCAAAACGGAAAAGGAACTATAGCAGGCCGCGCCTACCATTTTAAAGGTATGCCGGTTAATACAGCCAGTATTCCGGACAAACGGGAAACACTGATTGCCAATGCGCTGCAATGGCTGAACGCACCTTACCTTTGGGGTGGCAAAACCATACTGGGCGTGGACTGCAGCGGATTCAGCCAGACTATGTATAAACTGGCAGGTGTTCCTATTGCACGCGATGCACGGCTGCAGGCACAACAGGGCACCCTCATCCGCTCTCTGAAAAAAGTTATTCCCGGCGACCTGGCATTTTTTGATGATAAGGATGAGATCGTGCATGTGGGTATTTTAGCCGGTTCCGGCGAAATAATTCATGCGGCAGGAAAAGTAAGAAAAGATGTTATTGACAATAAAGGGATCATTAATACAGATACGGGAAAAAGAACGCATTCGTTAAAGCTTATTAAACGGCTGCTTTAGCTATAGTTCAAAGAAAATTTAATATTGGGCTTAAAAAGCTACGTTTAACTCATTTACTGGATAAGCTAAATTATTGTACTGTCTTATCCTTACCACCAGCGTTAACCCTAACTGCTTCGTTTTTGAAAGTGTTTGCCAGCTCAGCATAGCCGGAACAAGAGGAAAATCGTTATTGGTATAGGTTGTAATTTCTCCATCCTCAATATCCTGGTAGCCCTTAAGATTATTTATTTTTACACGATACAGATCCCTGCGTAATTTTCTTCCCAGTTTGGCATACTCTTTCTTTACTGTTCTTCGGGTGAGTTCAGTGTCTGGAAAATAAGCAGTGAGCTGGTAGGTGTAAAAATTAAAAAGAAAGCGGTCCTGGGCATTATAACTGTTTTCATAAAAAATCATTTCTACCTTATTGGCGTTAAGGCTAAAAGGGTTGAAAACCTTGTATTCTCCCTTTACCAGGTAGCCGGTAGAATCTGTTTGCTTAAGAATTTCTTTTTTCAATAATGCTGAATCTGTGGTAAGGGATTTTATAAAAGCTGAAAAGCTTCCATGGAATGGATCCACCCGGTAATACTCCTGTACGGTGCGTACAAAAACCTCCTGTGCAAATATTGCCGGGCTTAACAGGAATGCGACTATTGTTATCAATAACCTCAATACTTGTGATTTTATATAACAGTTGCCGGTTTAAGCAGACGCATCTGCCTCACTTAAGGTTGCAAGCATCTTAAAAAAATACGGGCCTTTTATCCCTTTATTGTTTCCTGTATTTTTCTTTATAATATTCAATAGCTTCTGTAACAATTGGCAGAGCGGTCCCTTTATCCTGGAAAGTATCTATCACCACTTTTTTATCTTCGAGCACTTTATATTGTTCGAAAAAATTACGCATTTCCAGTAAAAAATGCTGCGGCAGCTCATCTATATTATCATATTGCCTTACAGACGGGTCGTTAAGGGCTACTGCAATAATTTTATCATCACGCTCACCGCTGTCAATCATTTGCATATTTCCAATCACCTTGGCCTGTACCAGGCAAAGTGAACGGATGGTTTGAGAGCATAATACCAGGATATCGAGGGGGTCCATATCCTGTCCCAGGGTTTGCGGAATAAAGCCATAATTGACCGGATAATGGAAAGAAGAATAAATCACCCTATCCAGTTTCAGCAGGCCGGTATCCTTATCAATCTCATATTTCGATCTCGAACCTTCCGGGATCTCGATGATCGCATTTACGTATTCGGGTGCATTCGCACCATAGCTCACACCGTGCCAGGGATGTTGGATAGTAGTAGTCATAAGGCTCAATTAGTTGTTTATACAATTTAAAAGTCTGCAAAAATATGTGTTTAATGTATACCTGCTACTCATGATCGAAGAGGTATTTGAAGTCTACCAGCCATTTATCATTCTTTTTAACCACTTTAAGGGTATCATGGTTTTCTTTATGAAAAGAATTGGAATATACGATAATGCTTGTGGAATCATTGATAAGCTTTCGGCTGTGAATATTGATGCTGGCATCCCACAGCCCCTGTTTTTCATCGGAAGAAAGCTGCATCCTGGACACCGCGTCTAATCTTTCATCGTTTAAAGAATCGTGCAACATGTAATCCGCCGCTCTGTCATATCTTCCCTTCAGGGCTGCCTGCACAAAATTCCTGGCAGCATCCACATCATTTTCGGCAGCATTGCTTTCAGATCCTGAATTACAGGAAACCAGGCAGATAACTGCCCATAAATGTAATACAATTAATTTTTTCATCTGTATCATTTCAGGTGTTCCAATTTTTTCTGAAGGTCTTCCAGCGTTTGCGGATCCATATTTTTCAAAATGCTGTCTGCTACTTCCATGCCCTTTTTTATATGATCCCTGTTAAGAGCTGAGGTATCGGGGAAAACAGCATCGGGGCGTTCGCCTGCTGCTTCTATTCCCATGCGCATCAGTGTACTCATCGTAAAATCCACTTTCCAGCCGTTGCTTTGCTTTAGCAGCTTAAACTCCGCTTCAGGCCTTTTACCGGTTTTACTTTTTACAGTAACCAGGGCCGAATCTCCCATTACCCTTGCAGGTGCTATTATTACATCTTCAAATTCTTTCAACGGATCGTTTTGCGGTGCATTTTCTTTCATCTTTTCCGCCATATCCAGTCCTTTTTTCATCATTTGCATGGTAGGCCTGCTGTCTGAGGTTACATATTTGGAAGCGCCGTCAATATCTTTTTTTGCCAGGTGCTCAAAAAATTCCTCTAATACTACATTAGGGTCATTACTAGTAACATTGCTGCAGGCAGCAAACAGGATCAATGCGATCAATAAATATAATTTCCTTCCCTTCTTATTTCTCATAGTGTACTTAATATAAACAAATGTAAGAATGTGTTTTAATATAAAAACTTAAATTCAAAAAGTATGCGCATTGCTATATTAAAAACGCCGAAGCTGTGTAACAAACTCCGGCGTACAGATCAGTGATAGTGATTATGCAGAATTTCTGCCGGCATTTATAATACCAAAAGAACAGCGCATTACCAGCTTACCGTAAGTTTCTTTCAGGTCTGTTACATCGCTGTTTTCTGCTTCTGCTTCCCGTATCTTATACATAGCAAACTGCTGAATGGTAAGCAAAGGCAATACGATTCTTTCGCGCATAGAAATAGATAATTTATCTACCGGGTAACCATCCATTAATTCTTCATTACCGGAAAGCTTTAAAACATACTCCATCGTCAGCTTATATTCCTCAAATATCATATTCCACAACCCGCCATAGGTTTCATCCTTTGCTACATAGGCCGTAAGCGGGAAATAGGATTTAGACATTGCCATCTCGCAATTATCAATAAGGGTCTTGAAGTATAATGAATCCTGGTACAGTTGCCGTACTTCTTCAAAACGCCCGATATATTCCATTTTTTTAAGAGCAGCACCTACACCAAAAAAGCCGGGAACATTTTGCTTTAACTGGCTCCAGGCCCCGGCAAATGGTATCGCCCGCAGATCTTTCAGCGATATATCGCCCTGGGTTTTGCCACGCTTGGCGGGGCGGCTGCCAATATTGGTTTCATTATAGAACCTGAGCGGACTTATTTCATACAAATAACTGGGCAGCAGGGGATGGTCTTTCAGCTTTTTATATTCGTCAAAACCATAAGATGATAATTCCTGCAGCAGCTCCTCCTGCTTTCCTGTTAAAGGGGGGTGCCTGTCTACATGCAGATTATTGGTGATACCTGCATTTAATAATTGCTCCAGGTTGTACTGGGCCGCCTCAATAATCCCAAAATTGGAGCTGATCGTTTGACCCTGTATGGTCAGCTGAATTTCCCTGTTGGAAATATTATTGCCCATGGATGCATAAAACTTATGGGTTTTACCGCCACCGCGGGAAGGAGGACCTCCCCTGCCGTCAAAAAAGATGACCTCAAAACCATAGTGCTTTGTAATACGTGTGAGCTCTTCTTTTGCACGGTAAATGCTCCAGTTGGCCATCAGGTAACCACCATCTTTGGTGCCATCGCTAAAGCCCAGCATTATGGTTTGTGTATTATTGCGGCGCTTTAAATGCTCTTTATATGCCGGAATGCTGTATAAATCCTGCATAATTGACGCAGCATTGACCAGGTCATCAATGGTTTCAAACAGCGGCACAATATCTACGTGAATATCCTCGTTGGCAAAGCCCTGCATTTTAAAAAGGGCAAATACCTCAATAATATTGAGCGTGCTGTTGCACTGGCTTATAATATAGCGGTTACATCCTGCTTCCCCATTAGCCTCCTGTATTTGCCTGATCACAGACGGAATAAGCGCCGTATCTTTTGTCACTTCATCTTCAAAAATATCAGCTGCTACTGTTCCGCTGATATTCATGAGCGTTTTTATTTTTTCGCTTTCTGATAACTCATGATAGTTAGCAGGGATGATACCATTGGTTTTGCCTGCAGCTGCTTCAAACAACTTCTGATGCTCGGTGCTCTCCTGCCTGATATCGAGAGACGCAAAATACAAGCCGAAGACATCGGTTTTATTAATGAGGCTTTGCACCTGGGCTGTAAAAAGCGAATTGTGCTTTTCTTCCAGTGTTTTTTTAATGCCTGTTAAAACCTCTTTTATCTCCCTTGCAGAAATGTTGATGTTAAAACCGGGTACAAACACATTATCGTACAGTTTATGCTCCAGCTCGGCAATAGGCTCCTCGACACCGTGAAAAGTAAGCCTGCGCTTTAAACGGCGCACATCAAAATAGTAGCATTTTAATATAGCGCTGCGCAGCGCATCAGCTACTCTTAAAGTAGTTTCACATTTTACAAAGGGGTTTCCATCCCTATCCCCACCAGGCCAAAAACCCATTTGTAATACAGGTTTCTGCGCTGTTATTGCATCAGGGAACTGATTTTTCAGCTCGTCTACAATTCGCCCAGCGGCCTCATAAAATACATTTTCCAAAAACCACATCAGCGTTACGGCCTCATCATACGGCGTGGGTTTTTTCTTATTTAGAAAAGGGGTTTTGCCCAATTGCTGCAGGTAGGTATTGATCTCTACCGAGTCGTTCTTAATAAGCGCCTGGCTCAGATCGTGGATGATGCCCAATACAGAACCAGGATAAAACTGGGTAGGATGCGCAGTAAGCACCAATCTTACACCAAACGATCTTAACACTGCTGCAAACTCTTTTTCATTATTATGCTGAGCCACATCGCTCATGAGCTGCTTTAAGGTGCCGGCGCCACTCAGATCGTGCGTATCTCTGTACGCGGCATCTTCAAGGGCATCAAATAGCACCACCTGCCTTTCTACATATTGCGTAAACCTGAAAAGCAGGTCCAGCCGCTCTTTTTCTGTGGCTAAGCTCGTATGCTTATCAAAAAAACCATTTATAATATCAACCGGGCTATGGGATCGGGCATAACCTTCTTCGCAATTACTGGAAAAAAGAGACAGCAAAATCCCGGTCTTTTCCATTTTATGAAAAGGCAGCGAGGTAAAGAGGCTATTATACAATTGAAACCTTGTTCCAACTTCTGTTTTGAAATGGTGTAAACTCCTGCTAACAGCAATATCCATTATTTTCTAAATTATATATTTTTCTATTTTCTCCTTTCAAGAGCAGGCAATTAAGGGCGTTAAGATAATATTTTTTGAGTATATGCCGCATTTTTTGTGTCAGCACTTCTTATCTATAGCCAATAGGCGAAGCTGTATTCAAGTATCCTGCCAGGTGTCTCCTTTTTACATTCGCTAACCGTTTCCGGAAAAGAGCGGGCAGCCATTCATTTTGATTATTATTTATTGATGATATGATAGAGGCTACCAGACAAGCCCCAATAAATGAATTTTATAAAAAATACAGCACGTTGCCTTCTTTTCACTGATGAGCAATACGCTTACTTCTATGGTTGGGCATCATCACATTTATTAACTTAAACATCTGTTTATCAATATAATATATTAAAAAAATAAAATTTTAGCTTCCTAAAAACCGGCAAACATTGGTTTGCTGCAGGGTTTAAAGCGTTCTATCTTTGTGTAACAAATACATAATCGAATACAAAGTACCGGTATAGATTATAGGAGCTCAAAACCAACTTTCGCTTGTCTCGTTTTGTTTGCCGCCCGGCGATTTTAGACCATATGACGAGAAATAATTTAAAGATTAATAAAAAAAGGAGACAATTATGAAAACAATTATTTTAAAAGTGCAACAGATAGCCTACAAGCTAGGAGTATTATTTGCAAACACCTTGACAACAGCGTCTTTTTCAAGGTAAACACACAATGGGTAGCTTAGTAATGAGTTGACCCGCTTTAAAACAACAATCTATTTTTAAAACATATAAAATTTTTATACAATGAAAAATTACTTATCTAAAACTAAAATTTTCGCATTAGCCCTGGTAACTGTATTCGCTACTTCATTTACTGCCCCAGCGTTTGCCGGCAATGATGATGACAAAAAGGCTGAAATCAGCTATATTGGTAATATAAACGATCTTCCTGTTTACAGATTATCTTTAAACAATGATGCCGACCAAATTTACTTTGTATCTGTTACAGATAACGAGGGTACCGTTATCTATAATGAAAAAGTAAAAGGTTCCAAAATCGTTCGTAACTATCAGTTTGATGCTGACCTTTATAATGAATACGATCTTACCTTCACTATTTCTGATACAAAAGGTAAAACCGTGAGCGCTTATAATGTTAGCAAAAGCAACAAGATTGTAAATGAAGTTGCAATAAACAAAGTAAAATAAGGCAATCAGTTAATTTATAAAAAAGTGAACCCCTGCTTTGTTGCGGGGGTTCACTTTTTTTATAGGTATGCGACCAGCATAAACAAGGCTGGTTCTCTTTATTCAACAGTTTTACTTCTGGGCTCAGCCATATCCGGAATGGCATTTACTTTATAAGCACCGGCGTCTAATTTTTCTTTTACAGCTGTAAACGCTTCCAGTGTTATCTGTATATCCTCATCTGTGTGGGCCGCAGTGGGTATAAGCCTGTAAATGATATGTCCGCGTGGTATTACAGGATATACCACAATAGAGCAGAATATTTTATAGTTTTCACGAAGGTCCATTACCATGGCCGTGGCTTCTTCTACGCCACCCTTCATGTATATAGGCGTTACCACAGAATCGGTACTACCAATATCAAACCCCCTTTCCTTTAATCCTTGCTGAAGCTTAAGTGCGTTTTCCCATAGCTTATTTTTAAGTTCGGGCCTGGTTTTTAAAAGTTCCAGCCTTTTTAAATTACCTACTACTAAAGGCATTGGCAGGCTTTTGGCAAAAATCTGGCTACGGATATTATAGCGGATATAGTCAATGATCTTCCTGTCGCCTGCTACAAAAGCGCCAATGGAGGCCATTGATTTTGCAAAAGTTGAAAAATACAGGTCAATCTGATCCTGAACGCCCTGCGCTTCACCGGCACCGGCGCCTGTTTCGCCCAGTGTACCAAAGCCATGCGCATCATCTACCAGCAGCCTGAAGCTGTATTTGCTTTTCAGCGCTGCTATTTCTTTGAGCTTACCCTGATCGCCAGCCATACCAAATACACCTTCGGTTATTACCAGTATACCGCCTTTACCCTGTCTTTCAACCAGCGCAGAGGCCCGCTCCATTTGTTTTTCAAAATCTTCAATATTGTTATGCTTAAATACGTAGCGATGACCGGGATGTAAGCGCAGGCCATCTATAATGCAGGCATGGCTTTCGGCATCGTACACAATAACATCATGGCGACTGCAAAGCACATCAATAATGCTTACCATACCCTGGTAACCAAAATTCAATAATATTGCGTCTTCTTTACCTTCAAAAGCTGCAAGTTCGGCTTCCAGCTGCTCGTGCAGGTTGCTGTTACCGCTCATCATACGTGCACCCATCGGCAGCGCCAGGCCATATGTAGCGGCGCCTTCGGCATCAGCCTTCCTGATCTCGGGGTGATTGGCTAAACCTAAATAATTATTTAAGCTCCAAACAATTACATCATTCCCTCTAAACTTCATACGGCTGCCAATCTCTCCTTCCAGCTTAGGAAATGCAAAATAGCCATGCGCTCTTTCGCGATGCTGGCCAAGAGGGCCATAGTTCTGTAACAACCTTTCAAAAATATCTGCCATATTATTTAATTGTATAATGAGTATAAGAAAAAAATCGTGCAAATATAACACCCAATTGCTAAAGATGCCGGGATATGATTTTTACAGGCACATACATTTTTTACAGAAGGGTATAACAGCGCATCTACCGGAGACCTGCCAACAAAGAAAAAAGCCCACTGTAATGCTACATACCGTGGACTTTGAAACTGATAGCAGAAAAAGCCTGATCACTCTTTTTCTTTTTTGCCAAAAATCTTTTTAAACAGGCCTTTCTTTTTCTTGGGCTCTTCCGGGGACACTACTTTTTCTTTTTTAACCACGGTATCTTTTGGCGGTTGTTTCTTTTTATTAGGATCATCCGGCAAAGGCGCAGACTCCGGCCCGATGTACTCATTATTGTTCTGCATATATTCTTCTTCGGTGCCTACCCCCATATCTTCACCGGCAGCAACAGGATCGGGGTTAGAAGGATCGGTATAATATAAAGAAGGATCTGCACTCTGAGCTTCATTGGCCAGCGTGGGGGGTTCTATAAACCGCTCCTCCCGGTTAATGCCCAGCTCTTTATTTGCATATACCTTTTTAAAGAAATGCTCCCAAATAGGCCTGGCCGCCTGGCCACCCAAACCACCTGCGCCTTCATTACGTATAAAACGGTCATCGCTGCCTACCCATACACCGGCTAACAGCTGCGGTACAAAACCCATGAACCATGCATCGCTGTTGTCGTTGGTAGTACCGGTTTTACCGGCCATTTCCACAGCGCCTAACCTGGCCCTTAAGCCCGATGCAGTGCCCATATCTACCGGCCCCTGCATCATACGGGACATTTTATAAGCGGTAGCCTCACTTACCGCTTCCCTGCGGTTAACGCTGTAATCTAATCTTTTAATAACATTACCGTTCCGGTCTTCTATGCGGCTGATAAAATAAGGCCTGGTTGAAAAGCCGCGCCCGCCAAAAATGGAATAAGCCCACATCATTTCAAATAACGAAAGCTCACAGGCTCCTAAGGCTATAGAAGGATACGAAGGAATTTTTGTAGGAATACCTATATGCTGCAGGAAATCAGTGAATCTTCGCGGTCCCACCTGTTTCATAATATAGGCAGTAGCACAGTTCCGGGACCAGGCCAAAGCCGACGCCATCGTCATGGTACGCCCTGTACAGCTGCCTCCTGTGGCAGGTACCAGCTGCCCTGCACCAAAATTTTGTTGTACATCCTGCACAGGCGTTTCGGGAGAAAAGCCCAGCTCTTCAACCGCCTCGCCATATAATAAAGGTTTTATAGTAGAACCCACCTGCCTTTTGGTATTGATATTGGTGTGGTCATATTTAAAAGTTTTAAAGTCAATGCCACCCACCCAGGCTTTTACTTCACCGGTAACAGGGTCCATTGCCATAAACCCGGCCTGGGTAAATAGCCGGTGATATTTAATGGAATCATAAGGCGTCATTACCGTGTCCTTCGATCGCTCTGCATTCCAGGCAAAAACCCTCATCGGTGTTTTCTCAAAAAAAGTAGCTTTGATCTCTTTATCGCTCAGGCCATCCTCTGCCAGGTTTTTCCACCTTTCGCTGGCCTTCATGGCAGCTTCCAGTATATTATCCCGTTTATTCCACACGCTTCCATTTTTAATATATCCCTGCCTGATCATATTCCTGTACAATTGCGGGGCCTGTTGGGCTACGGCCTCTTCGGCATACAATTGCATTACCGGATTGATCGTTGTATAAATCTTTAACCCGTCATTATAAATATTGTAAGAAGATCCATCGGGCTTGGTTATTTCCTTTAATATCTTTTTAACCTCTTCACGCAGCACTTCGCGGAAATAGGGCGCATACCCCACGTCCTCACTTGGTTTTTTATAGTTTAAAACAATAGGTTTGGCCTGGAGCGCTTCTGCCTCAGCCCCGGGAATATTGCCGTTTTCAGCCATACGCCCCAGTACCAGGTTACGTCTGTCCATAGACGCTTTAGGATTCCGGCGCGGGTTATAAACACCCGGCCCATTGATACTGCCTACCAGCAGCGCAGCTTCTTCTACGTTTAGCTGACCGGGCTCTTTCTGAAAAAACGTTCTGGAAGCATTCCTGATGCCAAATACATTATCGGGGTACGGGACCGCATTCAGATAAAGAGCCAGTATTTCTTCTTTGGTAAAGTTCCGCTCCAGTTTAACGGCTATGATCCACTCCTTTAGCTTCTGGATAACCCTCAATAATGGATTCGTAGCCCTTTTGTTAAAAAGCGCCAGGGCTAATTGCTGCGTTATGGTACTTCCTCCGCCCCGCGATCCGCCCAGGAAGACCGCTCTCAGGGTTCCTTTAATATCAATCCCTGAATGCTCGTAAAATCTTTTATCTTCAGTAGCCACCAAAGCATTAATAACGTTAGGCGATATATCCTTATACTTTACAATGCTCCGGTTTCCCGATGGCAGATAGTACTTCCCCATAAGGGTACCATCGCTTGCATATACCTCAGAGGCCTGTGCTATGGTTGGATTTTCAAGCTCTTCTATAGAAGGCATTTTACCAAAAACACCAAAGTTGGCCAGCAAAAGAATGGCAATAAATAATCCTATCCCTGTGAAAAATAATCCCCAAAATATTCTTACCGATTTCTTCATTCAATATATTATTTAAAATTTATCCCTCATTATTTAAGCTGAGTGTTTTAACGAAGCAAAATTGCAGTAAATCTACATTTTTAATAGCGAACTTATTCCTAAAATTTAAAAACAGGAACTTTAATTTTGCCCTTTTGAAATGATCTGTATCAACAACGAAATAATCAATTCCCCTTCATTCCTACGTGCGAAATAGTTATGGAGGAAATCGGCTACAGCGGAACATTGCATACAAATCGAGTGTTAAAAATATTAATTCTTGGAAACAAAAAAATACAGTCCCTGGCTCCGTTATATGGGCATTACAGCACAACTGTTGGTGATCATCGGCCTTGCCGTGTATGGCGGCATCTGGCTGGATGAAAAATTTAGCCTTGCGCCTTTATTAACAGTAACCTTACCTTTGCTGGTATTGGCTGTAACATTTTACAAACTCATTAAGGAAACCGGGAAAAAGAATAAAGACAATGGAAGCAAATAAAAAAGGCTTTAGTCCTTTGAAACTGATGATACTCGTTTTTGTACTCTTAAGCGCTTTCTTCGTGGTCTTTAAAAATACACTGACAAAAGCAGGGGTTGATACCGCCGTATTACTCATCGCTAACGGAATACTGTTTCTGATAGGAACTTTTACCATAAGAAATGGTCTGAAAGCAATCAGCAATCCTAACCCGCATGTATTTGTACGTGTTTTTTATACCGGCTTTATTATAAGGCTTTTTGCCTGTGCCATTGCTGCATTCATTTACATTTATTCCAATAACGGGAAAGTAGATAAAACCTCTTTATTTGCCTGCCTGGGTATTTATATATTGTATAATGTAATTGAAGTGTCTTCTTTGCAAAAAGCGCTGAGGAATAATAAGAATGCCTAAAAAGGAAATGCCACTGGGAGAACTGGCTCAATATTTACCGGACCATACTTATGAGCCGGTGATTGCCTATCTCAATTTTTACAAAGTGCATTTAACCATTGCCAAAAGCAGGAACTCGGTGTTAGGGGATTATCGGCACCGGGTAGATACGCAACATCACCGCATTAGTGTAAATGGCAACCTGAATAAATATGCTTTCCTGATCACGCTTTTACATGAGCTGGCACACCTGATAACCTATGAAAAATATGGCAATAAGGTGCAGGCTCATGGTAAGGAATGGAAAAATATTTACGGGCAGATACTGGCGCAGTTTATAGAAAAGAATATTTTCCCGCCGGATATTACAAAAGAACTGCTGAATACGCTGCGGAATCCCGGCGCGTCTACGTGTTCGGAAGAAAGCCTGCAAAGAATATTATACAGGTATAATACAAAGAAAGACGGATACGCCTTATTAGAAACATTACCCGAAGGCGCTGTCTTTGGTACTAAAGATGGCCGTATTTTCCAAAAAGGCCCTAAACGTATTAAACGTTATACCTGTGTTGAAATTGCGACACGGAAAATTTATCTCTTCAGCGCTATATACGAAGTGCGCATGATGTAAAAATTTCAGGTCAGGTTCCCTGTAAAAAGCTGTCACTGATAAATCTGGCTACCCGGCTGAGGTCTTTTGTTTCTTCAAATACAGCAAGCTGCCTGTCGGCCCCGGTACCATATTCCAGTATTTTGTGCACATAATTTACCCGGTCTTTGCTGCCCAGATGGTGAAGTACAGGATCCACAAAATCAAGCAGTTCGTAAATAAGCGCACGGGTATTTACCTCCTCCTCTTTACCAAAATCTATCAGCCGCCCATCCAGTCCGTAACGGCTGGCCCGCCATTTATTCTCATTAATTAAAGCACGGGAATACTGAATATAGTTCAGATTCTTACTCCTCAGCATATAAATACGTGCGCAAATGGCCTGAAACAGGGCTGCGATGGCAATTGTTTCATCAACCGTCATCGGTATATCGCAGATCCTGAACTCCACTGTATTAAAGAAAGGATGCACCCGAAGATCCCACCATATCTTTTTAGCGTTATCAATACAATTGGTTTTGATAAGCATTTTTACATAGTTATCATACGCTTCAATACTTTCAAAAGCATCGGGTATACCTGTACGCGGAAACTTATCAAAAACCTTGGTACGGTACGATTTATAACCGGTGGTACGTCCTTCCCAGAAGGGCGAATTGGTGCTCAACGCAAATATATGAGGCAGAAAATAGCGCGTTGAGTTGGCAATATGGTTCGCCAGCTCGCGGCTTTCCATCCCAACGTGCACATGCAGCCCAAAAATCAGGTTGCTTCTCGCCGCATCCTGCAGTTCAATAATAATCTCGTTATAACGCTGATGATCGGTGATCAGTTGTTTCTCCCAATGGCTAAAAGGATGGGTGCCCGATGCGCCCAGGGTAAAGCCCATATCCCCTGCAATATTATGTATCGTTCTGCGCAGCAAGGCCACATCTTTATGCGCCTCTTCTATGTCCTGGCAAATATCAGTACCTACTTCTACAACTGCCTGGTGCATTTCAGCCTTCACTTTATCTTTGATCGTTTTCTGCCCCTCGTGCACAATTCTCTGCTCATGGCTTTTAAGCTCATACGTTTCAGGATCGAGCACCATATACTCTTCCTCTACACCAAGTGTAAATGCTTTATAATTCAATACCATAATTTCATGTAATAATTTGCGAACAGGATGACATGTTAATGAGCCAATATAACCACCTTGTCAGTTTTAACTTTTCAGCTCAACAACTGACCCCAACTTTTCAACCATCAAACCTTACCAGAACTTTCCTTTATATACGCTCCCCAGGTAAGATTATCGCCGCCATTATTGGCCAGCGCTTTTTCTATGGCAAAGTTGGCCGAAGTTTCTACCACCCACTCAAAATTCTCTTCGCCTACACTTGCTATATCTGCATCAGGTGCAGGATTACAGAAATCTATAGCATAAGGCACGCCATTGCGCAAGGCCAGTTCTACCGTATTAAAGTCGTATCCGAGGTATTTGTTTATTTTCAGAACGATATCTGTCATTTCTTTCAGTTTTTCTGCGGAGGGAGCAAACTCGGCCTTATAACGAAGATGATGCGGGTTGCGTGGTTCATAAGGCATGATGCGCACATGTTTACCACCTATGCAGTAACAACGGTAATATTCTTCAAAAATAATTTCCTCCTGTAATAACATCACCAGTTGTCCTGTTTCGTTGTGCTTTTCAAAAAACTCTTCCATGCTGTTCAGCTTATACACATTCTTCCATCCTCCTCCGGCAAAGGGTTTCATATAGGCGGGGAACCCTACTTCTTTAAAAATACTGTCCCAGTCCAAAGGATAAGAAAGGTTCGAAAATGAATCAGCACTGGTATCATCGGGCATCTCGTTTGAAGGAAGGATCGCTGTTTTTGGAACAGGTACCCCTATCTGTGTCATTAAACAGTTATTGAAGTATTTATCATCAGCGCTCCACCAAAAAGGGTTATTGATCACTGCAGTACCTGTAAGCGCTGCATTCTTCAGCCAGGTTCTGTAAAAAGGCACATCCTGCGAAATACGATCGATAATTACCGCATAACCACTGGGGTGGCCTTGCAGGGCTCTTTCTATCTTCACCGGTTCGGCCATCACTCCTTCCACATTTTTACGATTCACTCTTTCAACAAAAGCATTAGGAAACGACCTTTCTTTTCCGTAAAGTATACCGATTTTTCTCATTGTTCAACTGTTTAAATGTGAATAATTTTGAGCCGCTATGTAAGATGTTCAGCAAAAAGCCTGTCCTTCATCAATACTTCCTATCCAAATATATTTTTTTCTATGATATCAACAAAAATTATAATGACAATACAGCCATTTTTTAATATCCACAGGTAGCCAGCGCTCCCGGCAATACTGCTTTTTATAATACAGCAGTCTGTAAAAGAACACTCACGGGCCCGATACTGAGATCCTGTATCATTGAACTGATCTTCCCGCCGAATGACTAATTGTAAAAATGGGTTCCATTTTCCTATTTTTGATATTAATGGAAATTGCCGAGAAACAACAATTGGTTCTGGACACAATGCATGTACAATCAAAATACCTGAAAAGGGAAGTAGAGCTTCGGCTTTATGCACCTGAAAAAGTTTTGAAGCCTGCAGCTATGAGCCTGTTATTAATTAACGACGGGCAGGATATGCCTGTTATGAACCTGGCGCAGATCCTTAGCAACCTGTACGCACAGGATGCTATTGCGCCTGTATTATGTGCAGCTATAACAGCCGGTGCAGAAAGGATGCAGGAGTATGGCGTGGCCGGGAAAAAAGATTATTTAGGCAGGGGCGCCAAAGCCGGGCAATACGCTAAGTTTATACTAAATGAACTTTTACCCTTCATCAAAAAAACCTGTAATGTTCCTGCATTTAAAGAAACTGCTTTCGCCGGCTTCTCGCTTGGCGGTTTAAGCGCGCTGGATATTGTATGGAACCACGCTGATATATTTTCAAAAGTGGGTGTGTTTTCCGGATCGCTGTGGTGGCGCAGCATAGATCAGAACGATAAGAAATATAATGATCACAAGCATCGGATTATGCAACAGCAAATACGCAGGGGAAAATATGCGCCAGGACTCAGGTTCTTTTTCGAATGTGGCAGGCTGGATGAAAGCGGCGACAGGAATAACAATGGCATTATTGATTCGATAGACGACACTTTAGATCATATTAAAGAATTGCTCGATAAAGGTTACAGTGCTGAAGATATTTTTTACCTTGAACTGGCAGATGGCAAACACGATGTTACCACATGGGGAGAAGCCATGCCTGTATTCCTGAAATGGGGATGGGGAGAGAAGGTTGAGATTTGAAGTTTCTGGTTTGAAGTTTCACATTCGCGGCAACATTGAAATTTGAACTTTGAACTATAGACTATCAGCCATGAACCATCAGCACATTATTATATTATCACATTATCACATTATCAAATGCCCAACGCACTCATACACGAAACCAGCCCTTATCTTTTGCAACATGCACAGAACCCTGTAAACTGGTATCCTTGGGGCGACGAAGCGCTGGAAAAGGCAATCACCGAAGACAAGCCTATCCTGATAAGTATAGGCTACGCGGCCTGTCATTGGTGTCATGTAATGGAGCGGGAGAGTTTTGAAGATAAAGATGTTGCAGCGCTGATGAATGAGCATTTCATCAATATCAAAATAGACCGTGAAGAAAGGCCCGACCTGGACCATATTTATATGGACGCGGTACAGGCAATGGCAGGGAGCGGCGGCTGGCCACTCAATGTATTTCTTACGCCGGGTAAAAAGCCTTTTTATGGCGGCACTTATTTCCCTCCCCGCGCAGTAATGGGCCGGCCCTCATGGAAAGATGTCTTGATGGCAGTTGCCGATGCTTTTACAAACAAACGAAAAGAAATTGAGGAGCAGTCGGAGGGCTTGACAGCACATTTATTTACATCCAATGACTTTGGAATAAGCAGGGAAGCTGGCCACTTCTCAACAGAGCAAATAGATGCTGCATGTGGGAATCTTTTACAACAGGCCGACCGGCAATGGGGCGGCTTTGGCAGGGCGCCCAAATTTCCACAAAGCTTTTCTATCCAGTTCCTGTTAAGATATTATCACCTCGAAAGTAAAAGAAATGAGCCCCTTGCCCATGCAGCATTACAGCAGGCATTGCTAAGCCTGGACAAAATGATCGATGGCGGCATTTACGACCAGCTGGGCGGAGGATTTGCACGCTATTCAACCGATGCAGAATGGCTGGTGCCGCATTTTGAAAAAATGCTCTACGATAATGCGCTGCTGGTTACGGTTTTGAGCGACGCCTGTCAAATCACCGGAATAGAAAAATATAAAGCTGCTATGGTGCATACTATTGCATTTGCAGAGCGGGAATTACAACATCCCTCCGGTGGCTTCTACGCTGCGTTAGATGCAGACAGCGAGGGAGAAGAAGGAAAATTTTATGTATGGGACCATGCAGAAGTACAAAAAATTTTAGGCGCTGATGCGTCGTTCTATTGCGCTTACTATAACATAACAGAACCAGGCAACTGGGAGCACACCAATATTTTACGGATATTAGAGCCCCTGCCGGTCTTTGCTGAAAAGCACGGCATTGATACAGCGTCCTTAGAGGAACTTATTGAAAATTGCAATAAAAAATTATTACGGGAGCGCGAAAAAAGAATACGTCCGGCATTAGATGATAAAATCATCTTAAGCTGGAACGCCTTAATGAACATTGCTTACAGCAAAGCTTATGAAGCTACGGGCAATGAAGCCTATAAGCAAAAAGCTGTTGAGAATATGCAATTTTTACTGGAAGCATTTGCTGATGCCGATGGACATTTAAAACACGTATGGAAAAATGGCACCGCAAAATTCCCTGCATTTTTAGACGATCATGCCTATCTTATCCAGGCTCTTTTACAATTATATCGCATCACAGCACATATTGGTTATTTATCCAAGGCCCGGGCCCTTTGCGAAAAAGTTATTACAGACTTCTCAGAACCCGCCAGGTATTTTTATTATACACCCGAATATCAGCAGGATGTTATAGTAAGGAAAAAAGAAGTGTACGATGGCGCTACACCAAGTGGTAATTCGGTAATGGCACAAAACCTCTTAGAGCTTGGAATTTTGTTAGACAATAACCAGTGGCAGCAACGCGCCTATGCCATGGTAAGCGGCTTAAGCACGATTGCTGTAAAATATCCCACTTCCTTTGGCATCTGGCTGGCTTGTTTTTACCAGCACGTGAAAGGCACCAGGGAAATTGTTTTGCTGGGCGACTACGAGCGCCAGTTAAAGGAGCTGCTTGCAAACCCACTCCCCCACAGCATTGTAATGGCATCGGAAACCGCTGACCCTGAATTCCCCTTATTAAGGAATAAAACATCCGGCCAGGCGCTGGCCATTTTCCTGTGTGAGCAATATGCCTGCAAACAACCGGTAGCCAGTGTTGCCGCGTTGTTACAACAACTGAAATAAATTATTATGAGCTACAAATTATTCTACCTGCTCTTAGGTTGTACTCCTCCCGGCAGGCATACAGAACAGCATGATGTATTTTTTGGTATCGCCAACAATTTAAAAGATATCATTCCGGATATCCGGCAGTTCTGGCCCGATGCAGGAAAGATACATATTGACAGCTGGCGCGAAGTAACCGCCGTTGACGGCTATAGAATTTCTGTATTAGAGAAAACCATACCTGCTCCTAAAAAGCAAAATCTTTTTTTCATCAACCTGGGCGGATATTTGCCCGGCTCTTTTGAAGAACATCATTACAAGTTATTAACGGTTGCTGATGATATGGCCAAGGCGATTTTAAATGCAAAGCAAACCGGTTTTTATAGAACCTATAATACTGAAGA
Organism: Niabella aquatica; assembly: GCF_054779315.1. Taxonomy (NCBI): domain Bacteria; kingdom Pseudomonadati; phylum Bacteroidota; class Chitinophagia; order Chitinophagales; family Chitinophagaceae; genus Niabella; species Niabella aquatica. The sequence goes on along the minus strand of NZ_BAAGYM010000016.1, from coordinate 19,004 downwards.
TAAAAAAGGGGTCAGCCACGTAGATAATAAATATGGGGTAGATGTGGATGAGGTTTTTAATGTACAGGATATACTGCCATTTGTACAAAAAGAACGGTTTACTATTGCTATTTCCAAAGAAGAAGGATTGATAGAAGATGAATTGCACATCGGGTATTTAAAGCTGGATAAAGTTTAAATGCCTTGATTTCCCGTTTATGCATTTTTTAGTTCGTCCCCATTGTGAAAATAACCCCATACTATTTTAGCTTTTGCATTTCCTATCAAAACGGCCAGTTCTTCCCAACTTTTTTCTCGTATGTTTTTTACAGAGCGGAATTCTTTCAAAAGCGTATCAGCCGTAGACTTCCCGATACCCTTTATATCTTCCAGCTCATTTTTAAAAGTGCCTTTGCTTCTTTTTATTCGGTGAAAGGTAACGCCAAAGCGGTGCACCTGGTCGCGTATAAAACGGATAAACTTTAAGCTGCTGCCATTATAAGGCAGTTTCAGCGATTCCTGGTCACCCGGGAAAAATATTTCTTCTTCATTTTTGGCAAGGCCTACCAACGTGATCATACCATGCAGCTCCAGTTTCTCAATAGCTTCCATAGCTGCGCTCAACTGCCCTTTGCCTCCATCGATAATCACCAATTGCGGAAAATCCTGCAGCTCTTCTTTTAATCTTTTATAACGCCGGTACACGGCTTCTTTCATCGATGCAAAATCGTTGATGCCCTGCACGGTTTTCACATTAAAGTGCCGGTAATCTTTTTTGCTGGGTACACCGTTCTTAAAACACACCATCGCGCTTACGGGATAGCTGCCCTGGAAATTGGAGTTATCAAAACATTCTATATGAACCGGCAGATCCTGCAATTGAAGGTCTGTTTGCAGTTGTTCTAAAACTTTTACCTGGTCTACATTCCGGCTTATCTTTAAGCGTTCCTTGTTCTTTAATTCTTCGATAAAATAGTTAGCGTTTTTTTCTGAAAGCTCAATTAATTTTTTCCTGTCACCGGCTTTAGGAACAATAATTTCCACGTCTTCCGCGGGATAATCAATAGCAAAAGGAACTACAATTTCTTTTGCATCGCTTTTAAATATATCGCGCAGCCTTTCTATGGCGTATACCAGAATTTCTTCAACAGCTTCGTCCAGGTGGGTTTCCAGCTTATTGGTCTGTGTTTGTACAATAGTGCCGCTGCGTACCATCAGGTAGTTTACATAGGCAATGTCATTATTTTTAATAATGCTGAACACATCTTTATCGCCGCCTTTCAAACCCGTGATCACGGTTCTGGACTGATAATAATCTTCCAGGTATTTTATTTTCTTCTTTACATACTCTGCCTTCTCAAACGCCAGGTTAGCAGCCAGCATTTTCATCTCTTCTTTAAACTGTTTTACAACAGGCGACAGATTTCCTTTCAGCAAATTTCTTACCTGGCGTATGCTTTCGTCGTAATCCTCTTTGGTCTGTAACCCTTCACATGGCCCTTTACAATTACCTAAATGGTATTCCAGGCAAATCTTGAATTTCTTTTTATCTATATTATTTTTTGTAAGATTTAATGTGCAGGTGCGCAGCGGTATGGCGCGCCGTATAAACTCCAGCAGCTCGCGCACTTTAAAAACAGATGTGTACGGCCCCAGGTATTCAGAGCCATCATCTATCGGTTGCCGGGTCAAATATACACGCGGGAAATTTTCGTTCTTTACTACAATGTAAGGGTACGATTTATCGTCTTTTAAATTGATATTATAGCGCGGCTGGAATTGTTTTATCAGCGAGTTTTCCAGGAAGAAAGCATCCGGCTCGCTGTTCACAATAGTGAACTCAATTTTATGAATCTTTTGTACCAGCTCGTGGGTCTTATAATTCGTAAACGTCTTGTTAAAATAAGAGCTTACCCGTTTACGAAGGCTTTTAGCTTTACCTACATAAATAATTTTATCACCCGCATCAAAATATTTGTAAATACCTGGCTGCAGGGGAATGGTGGATGCTATTTTTGAGAATTCTTCCTGGGTCATATCAATCACTCCTCTTATTGAACCACAATGATAAGCATGATTCCGCTAATTTAATATTGAGGTAATAGTGAACGTATAGATTTGCTGTTCGAGGCTAAAAATACAAAGCATATTACCACTATTTAAAAAAATAATCATGTTAAAGCAAATTTTTATAACAGCAGGACTGGCATTTAGTTTAGCCGCCTCTGCTCAGAGTAGTGTATCAGGCTATGTATATGCCGACTATAATAATAACGGCCAGTTTGATAAAAAAGAAAAAGGGTTGGCCGGGGTAGCGGTCTCCAACGGTAAAGAAGTTACCATTACCGACAAAAACGGAAAGTATCAGCTACCTGTAGGTAACGATCATATTATTTTTGTGATTAAACCTGCTGGTTATCAGTTTAAAAAGAACCAGTATAATCTTTCAGACTTTTATTATATCCATAAGCCGCAGGGTTCCCCTTCATCTTTTAAATACAAAGGAGTAGCAGCTACGCCGCCGTTGCCGGGAAGCCTGGACTTTGCGCTGTATCAGCAGGACGAGCCGGCTGATTTCAGCGTGTTGGTTTTCGGAGATCCGCAGCCTTATAACGAACAGGAGCTGGGGTATTTTGCAAAAAGTATCGTGGGCGATGTACGCGCAACAGACCAGGTGAAGTTCGGCATCAGCCTGGGCGATATCGTAGGAGACAACCTCGACCTGCATCTTCCATACAAAGAAATTATGACCCGGCTAAAGTTGCCGTGGTATAATGTTATGGGCAACCACGACATGAACTATGAGGCAACTACCGATTCTTTATCGGATGAAACATTTGAAAGGAATTTTGGCCCCAACAATTACTCATGGAATTATAGCAACACCCACTTTATCATCCTCGATAATATCCTCTACCCCGACCCACGTGACGGGAAAGGTTACTGGGGAGGCTTGCGGCCCGACCAGATTGAATTTTTAAAAAATGACCTGGCATTGGTTGATAAAAATAAGCTGATAGTTATTTCCTTTCATATTCCGTTTAATAATGAAGGCGGAGATGCTATACGACTGGAAGACAGGCAGGCAATGTTTGATTTGTTAAAAGATTTTGATAATTGTTTATTGATGTCGGCTCACACCCACTTCCAAAAACAGATCTATTACAAAGCAGCCGATGGATGGCATGGAAAAGGCGTTTTACATGAGTATAACGCAGGCACCACTTCCGGAGACTGGTACTCGGGCGAGATCAATGCTTCCGGCGTACCTGACGGAACAATGAGAGACGGCACACCTCGCGGCTATGCATTTTTAAACATACAGAACAATCAATACAATCTGCGCTATAAAGTTGCCGGTAAAGACAGCTCGTACCAGATCAATATTTACGCGCCCAAAATTGTAGCACACAACAGCCGGGGCGCAGCGCCATTCTATGCTAACTTTTTTATGGGGTCAGACAAGGACATAGTTGAATATAAAATAGATAACGGCAGATGGAATGCGATGCAGCGCGATTCAACTTTTGATTATACCTACCTGAAAATGGTTACCAGGTGGGACGAAACCACTACCCTTTTACCAGGCAGGCGCCCTTCTGCTCCTGTAGCTTCAGACCATGTATGGTCTGCACCGGTTAATAAAAAACTGACACCCGGTTCACATACCATTTACGTAAGAGCAAAGGATATGTATGGCAATACGTACCAACAACAGCAAAGCTATAAGATAGAGTAATTTAATTTTAAAAGCGCTCCATGCCGGGATTTTTTTATTTTTAAAAATGATCATTCAAGTAAATAATTCTACAAAACTGGTAATCAACGAAGTAAGCCATGCCATTGACTTATTTACCCTGGTAGACCATAACCGGTTGCACCTGTCCCGGTTTTTACCCTGGGTACCTCATATGTTGTCGGTAAAAAATATGGAAAACTACCTGTTGAACTGTACCAGGTTAATGGAAGACGGGTTGGATTACAGCTTTAATATCTTTCATAACGGGCAAATAGCGGGGAGAATCGGGTTAAGCTCTATCAGCAAGACCAATAAATCGGCAAACATAGGTTACTGGCTGGCAGAGCAGGCGCAGGGAAAAGGAATTATGTGCGAATCCGTGAAAAAATTGGTATCATTTGCTTTTGAACGATTGCAGCTTTATCGCCTTGAGATCAAAGCGGCTACCGGTAACCAGCGCAGTAAGGCCATACCGGAGCAACTGGGTTTTACCTGCGAAGGTATTTTGAGAGGTGCGGAATGGGTCAATGATGAGCCGCTCGATTTAATGCTTTATTCATTATTACGTTCCGAATGGGGTAAAGAATAAAAAATGCCTCATAGCCTTGAAACTATGAGGCATTTCAATGCTTTCTCAGGTATACTTTTATAATGAAGCGGTATCAACCAAGACCTCTCCCATCATCTGTGGCGGAATGGGCAGCTTCATAAAGCTCAAAATAGTCGGCGCAATATCGCCCAGCTTACCTTCCTTAATTTTGCCGCGCCAGTGATTATCTATAATGAACAAAGGAACAGGATTCATAGTATGCGCGGTATTGGGGCTGCCATCTTCGTTGATCAGGTAATCTGAGTTGCCGTGGTCTGCGGTCAGGAATACCACGTAATCCTGCTTCAGCGCTTCTGTAACCACCTGCTCCACGCAATGGTCCACTGTTTCTACCGCTTTTATAGCCGCTGAGAAAACACCGGTATGTCCTACCATATCAGCATTGGCAAAATTGAGACAAATAAAATCAGCTGCCTGGTTCTGAATTTCGGGCAATAGAGCTTCCGTTAATTCATTAGCGCTCATTTCTGGCTGCAGATCGTACGTCGCTACTTTGGGAGAAGCCTTTAAAATCCTCGACTCTCCTTCAAAAGGAAGCTCCCGGCCACCGCTGAAGAAGAAGGTTACATGCGGATATTTCTCCGTTTCTGCAATACGGATCTGTTTTAAACCATTGTCAGCGATCACTTCGCCCAGGGTTTTGGTCAGGTCCTCATTTCTGAAGATGGTATGTACCCCTGAAAATTTATGATCGTAAACCGTCATGGTGGTATAGTCCAGGTTTAACTTCTTCATACCGAAGGCTTCATTATCGGCCTGCGTTAATACCTCTGTGATCTCGCGGCAGCGATCTGTACGGAAATTAAAACATAGCACATGATCACCATCTTTAATCGTAGCCACAGGTTTGTGGTCTGCATCAACTACTACGGTAGGAATGATAAACTCATCGGTAATATGCTCCTCATAGCTTTTCTTTACCGCTTCCACTGCGCTGGCAGCAGTAGCGCCCACTCCGTTCACCAAAGCATCATAAGCCAGCTTCACCCGCTCCCAGCGTTTATCCCGATCCATTGCATAGTAGCGCCCGTCAACAGTGGCTATTTTACCTGTACCTGTAGTATCCATGTGGTTTTGCAGGTCTTCTATAAAATGAAGCCCGCTTTTGGGATCGGTATCACGCCCGTCCGTAAAGGCATGAACATATACTTCTTTCAATCCCCTCTCTTTACATATATCCAGTAAGGCTTTTACATGGCTGATATGCGAATGCACACCGCCATCACTCACAAGCCCCATTAAATGCAGCGGCTTGCTATTAGCTATAGCGGTATCAATAGTGCGTACCAGCTCAGGATTTCCAGCCAGTTCACCGGTTTTGACCGCCACATTTATTCTTTGCAGCTCCTGGTACACAATACGCCCGGCACCTAAATTCAGGTGGCCTACTTCAGAGTTGCCCATTTGCCCCTCGGGTAAGCCTACCAGCTCGCCAAAAGTAGTTAATGTGGTATGCGGGTATTTACCATATAATGACCGGGTAAACGGCGTATTAGCGTTCTGAATGGCATCAGCGGATGCAACTTTTCCTAATCCCCAGCCGTCCATTATAATTAAGATGGCTTTTTTTTGTGGTAATGACATTTTTTAAAGTATTGATTATCATTTTATTAATAAATTCATTCAAGCATTAGCAGCCCTAAAGGTAAAGAATGATCGTATAACAAAAAAAGTGCAGTTTGGCATATTTTTAGGACTTTTGATGAAAATAAAAAACAATTAAAGATGAAAAAGTTTATTGCCGTTGTTTTTGTTACCGCTTCACTCTTCATTGCATCTGCTTTGTATGCGCAAAGTATTGATGGTGTGGTAACTGGTATTAAAAATGGTAATGCCGGTCAAATAACAGACAATGCCGGGGAGAGCTTTTCTCTTACCATAATGGATAAAAGCAACAATTACAGCAAAAGCCAGGCCCAGCAAGCACTTAAAGATTTTTTTAGTAAAAACCAGATTAAAGGCTTTGACGTAAAACATAAAGGCAATTCTCCCAAAGGCCAGTATGCGATAGGGACACTTTCCACATCGGGCGGTAATTACCGCGTAAATATCTTTATGAAAAAAGAAGGTAACACGGAAGTTATTAAAGAATTACGCTTTCAGCTGATAGAATAAGCAAAATTTTTATACGTCATGATGCCTCTCTTAACGGGAGGCTTTTTATTTTTACCCGGATTTTCTTATTCGCAATACATATAAAACCACATGCCTGCGACGCTCCGTTCGTCAGCAATATAAATGGCATCACCTAATTCATCGAAATAATGACCCAGGAATTTCAACAAAAACTAAAGCATCTTATAGAGGAAGCGCTTCAGGAAGACATTGGCCGCGGCGATCACTCTACTCTTTCAAGTATTGATGCTGATGCAGAAGGAAGAGCGGTATTGAAAATAAAGCAGGATGGCATATTGGCAGGAGTGGATGTGGCCCGGTTCATTTTTGAATATAAAGAGCCTGGCTGCAGCTTTGAGTCTTTTAAAAAAGATGGCGAACCTATGTTTACAGGAGAAAAAGCATTTCAGGTGGCCGCGCACGAGCATACTATACTCCAATGCGAAAGACTGGTGCTGAACTGTATGCAGCGCATGAGTGGTATAGCCACCTTAACCAGGCAATATACGGACAAGCTGCAGGGCTATAAGACCCGCCTGCTGGATACCCGCAAAACAACGCCCAATTTCCGTCTGCTTGAAAAAGAGGCCGTACGTATTGGCGGTGGTGTAAACCACCGGTTCGGGCTATATGATATGATCATGCTGAAAGACAATCATATCGATTATGCCGGTGGAATTGAAAAAGCGATCAATAAAGCTTACGAGTATGTTCAGAGCAACAATCTCGATATACAAATCGAAGTAGAAACACGCACCCTTGAAGACATCAGAAAAGTATTGCAGGTAGGCGTGGGCAAAGTGTTCAGGGTAATGCTTGATAACTATACTCCGGCACAAATAACAGAAGCGATTGCATTGATCGACGGAAGATTTGAAACAGAAGCCAGCGGTGGCATTAACTTAGACACTATTGAAAGCTATGCAGCTACCGGTGTGGATTATGTTAGCGTGGGCGGGCTGATACACCAGGCACGAAGCCTTGATCTGAGCTTAAAGGCTGTCATATAGTACAAGTTCCAACCAATGAGCATTGAATATTGAACATTGCTTATTGAATATTCTGAATACTATAGAGCAGGCATCAGACTTTTAAAATACTCAATTTTCAATACGCAACAATCAATTTTCAATTATGTCCAAAGAAAGGATTTATGACTTAGAAGAACGGCTGATTGAATTTGCTTCAGGAATTATAGACGTAGTGGAAAAACTACCATCCAGCAAAGCCGGAAATTACATTTCTGGTCAACTGGTTCGCTGTGGACTTGCACCGGCCTTACTTTATGGTGAAGTGCAAAGTGCAGAATCAAGAAATGATTTTATTCACAAAATGAAAATCGCGATAAAAGAATTAAAAGAAACAAGAATTTGCCTAAAGCTCATAATACGTAAAGCAATGATTCAAACTCTTACACAAATGCATGCTGTAATGCAGGGAAATGAAGAATTAATAGCCATTCTTTCTAAAAGTGTTAACACAGCCAAAGAAAATAGTAAATGATGCTACAGTTAATGAACATTGAATATTGAACATTGCTTATTGAATATTTTAACTTATAAACTTTTCAACCTTCATATGTCCAAAAATAAATCCAACAGTCCTTTTGTTTTCAGCACCGATCCCAATTTTAAATTTGACGATGACGCTGAAGCTAAGCAAACCCTGCCACCTGCCGAACAGAAGCTAAGGCTGCAGTTGGAAACCAAACACCGCGGCGGCAAAACGGCCACGGTAGTATTGGGCTTTGCCGGAACAGAAGACGACCTGGAAGTATTAGGCAAAAAATTAAAATCCTTTTGCGGAACAGGTGGCTCGGTAAAAGACGGTGAGATCATTATACAGGGAGATCACCGGGAAAAGATACTGCAATGGTTTTTAAAAAACGGGTATAAAAATGTGAAGAAAAGCGGCGGGTAGCTTTTCTATCAATCATATGCTGAAATATGAGAAAATTACATTATAGCCCAAAAAATCGTTATTTTTACTTTATGGGCAATATGATATCAGCAGGCATAATGGTGAATGTTGAGGTTTTTTATCAACCCGAATACAGCAACCCCTTGCAGTGCGAGTACATGTTTGCCTATCGCATTACGCTTGAAAACTATAATCCCCACGCAGTAAAACTGTTACGCCGCCACTGGCATATATTCGACAGTAATGGCATTTACAGGGAAGTGGAAGGGGAAGGCGTAGTAGGTGTTCAGCCCGTTTTGCAGCCGGGGAACAGCTATCAGTACATGAGCGGCTGTAACCTCAGTACTGATATGGGAAAAATGAAAGGAATGTATGAAATGGAAAATCTTGACCTTCATAAAAAATTCCAGGTGCTCATTCCCGAATTTGAAATGATCGTACCGGCCAAAGCCAATTAATGCAATGAATGGTATGCTGTGATAAAAGTCACGGCTTTCTTAATACCATAACTTTAGTCTTTTCATTTCTCCGGTCCCATTATATTTTTACTCGTCTTACCAGTCCCCATTCTTCATGCTCCTGAATGGGGATAAATAAATTTTAAATAACTAAAATAATTAGTAATATTGTGCTAATTATTTTAGTTATTATGACCCTTACAGATACGATAAAAACACCGGCCGTTGCTGAATACCTATTGTTGCTTGAACCCCGTAAAGATTTAAGCGACCATATTACCACCATTAAACAAGCCTTTTGCGACAGATATAAAGCTCCTGAAGCGCTTAAAGGCAAACCGCATTTGACGCTGGTTCATTACAAACAATACACCACCTTTGAAAGCCGCATCAGGCAGCGGCTCCGGACCCTGTCTTTACAAGCCGCTCCCTTTGGTATTGAGCTGCAGGGCTTTGGCGCTTTCCCTTCGCACACGATATTCATCAATGTAGTTACCAGGACAGCCATACAAAACCTGGTGAAAAATATACGTGCCCACTTACAGGGTATGATGAAGCCGGATAACGATAATAAACCTCATTTTATACTGGAGCCACATATCACCATCGCACGAAAGCTAAATCCCTGGCAATATGAACACGCATGGGCGGCATATAGCAACAGCAATTTTTCCGGAAAGTTTATTGCAACCGAAATGACTCTTCTTAAAAAAAGGCCTGATGCCACTAAATATGAACTGTTTGAAAAATTTGCGTTCCAAAGTATTCCTGTCAGCGCCTCACAGGCAACGTTGTTTTAGCTGCCCCACCCTGCTGAAGGGAGAAATTTATATTGTTTGTAGGCTGCTCGTAGCAGCGCTACTGTTGGGTTCAAAATAAAATACGATAAACTATGGAAAAAAAACTAAAGCAGGACCACTTTAAAGTAGGCATTGCGAAAAAGCAGGAAGAGGTTCAGTATTTACAGGGACGCGGGGCCCAGTTCAATACCAGGAACCGCTTTTTGAAGAATGAGTTGGTAAAGGAACATATTGAAGCTATTGATGATTGGGAGGAGCCCAACACAGCTACCCAATACATTGAACAGGATGCTAAAACTATTGTAAACAAAGTGGATAGTCCTGATGTAGGTATGGCCTATAGCATGAATGCTTATGCCGGCTGCGAGCATGGCTGTATTTACTGTTATGCCCGTAATGTGCATGAATACTGGGGTTACAGCGCAGGGCTGGATTTTGAAAGAAAGATCATAGTTAAAAAAAATGCGCCACAGCTGCTCCGTAAGCAGCTTATGCATCCCAAATGGGAGGTTATGCCCATCATGCTTAGCGGAAATACAGACTGTTACCAGCCTGCAGAGAAAAAGTACCGGCTTACCAGAGGACTGCTTGAAGTGTGCAACGAATTTAACCAGCCTGTAGGTATCCTTACTAAAAATTCGGGCATACTGCATGATAAAGACGTGCTCCGGGAAATGGCCCAAAAAAACCTGGTACGGGCCATGGTGTCTATTACCTCGTTCAACGAGGAGCTGCGGCGGGTAATGGAACCCCGTACCACTACCGCCTTGCAGCGCTTAAAAGTAATTGAGGAGTTAAGCAACGCAGGTGTAACCATGGGCATTATGATGGGCCCCATGATCCCCGGCCTGAATGAGCATGAGATGCAGCGGATCATGAAAGCTGCGGCAGATGCCGGCGCTACCTTTACAGCTTACACATTTATACGGCTGAACGGTGCCATAAAATTCCTGTTTCATGATTGGCTGTATAAGAATTTCCCCGACAGGGCCGACAGGATATGGCATTTAATTGAACAAAGCCATAACGGCCAGGTAAACGACAGCAGATGGGGGCTGCGTATGCGGGGAGAAGGCAGCATTGCTGAAATGGTGGCCCAGCAATATGCCAAATACGGCAAACTTTACAACATGAATGAGGGCCGCACAGGGTTAAATCTCTCCAGCTTTAAAAGACCGGGGCAGCAGTTCACTTTATTTTAAAACAAAACATAACAATGGCTTAAAGATCACCATGCCGTAAGTTTCATAACTTAGAAGAATAAATGGTTTCATCCACATATTGTGCATAAATTTATTTGTATCATATTGATATAAAAAATAATGTTGTGAAACACTAATCCCATGCAATATCAAACAAAACAATGGAGGAAGTTGACGGGCGAGTACCTCAAAAGCTACATTGAAGACGAGGTGCAGGGCGCTATACTCCGCGAAAAAGAATTAGGCCACACACTTAAAGTGTGCATTGGTACCGATAGCCAGGTAAAAGGCTCCGAAACAGAATTTGCTACAGCGATCGTGTTCATCCGTAAAGGCAGCGGCGGTTTTATGTTTTTGAATAACGAAACCACCCGGGAGAAGATGAGCATTAAACAGCGCATGATGACGGAAGTATCTAAAAGTATTGAAGTGGCGTATCATTTAAGTAATGTATTTACCAACCACAACGTAGATATGGAAATACATGCCGACATCAATACCAGTCCGCTTTATAAAAGCAACGATGCACTCAAAGAGGCGATTGGCTATATTACGGGAATGGGATTTGCCTTTAAAGCCAAGCCGGAAGCCTTTGCCAGTTCCTGCTGTGCCAATAAAGTAGTGCAGTAGGATGTAATTCTTCTCACTGATTGAGATTTAAAGGTTTATAATACAGGTGTACGCTTCTGTTGGTATTGCGCATTATGATGCAGCAAAGAAAAAATTTATTTACCCTCTATCTTATAGTGAACTTTCTGTCCCATTCCCGGAGTTACATAATCTATCACTTCTTCTTGCATTCTATGCCCGTTCCATAAATAATCAACTGATATGGAGCAATCTGCTTTAATTGACATGTATAACGTTTTACTTTCTGCCTGTTGTAAATAATTGATATGTCCGTCACTGCATCCGGTAATATTGATGTCTGTTAAATCAGCTCCGGTATTATTTGTACATGTTATTCTAAGCGTTTCAAGAGAACGCATTACAATCCAGCAGTATAAAACAGCCACTGGAATATTGATCAGCAACAATTTTGCTGTTTTAATGAGCCGGCTTCGGTTTTCCCGGTCTTTACCTGCCCGTATTAGCATAGCGGCCAGTAAGAATAAGTTCATTAGCCCAGCCAATACAATAAAGGCGTATCCCCAAAACAGCAATCCAGCGGAGGTTGTGAGCATGTAGGTTCCGAAGATAATTGTTCCGGACAGGAGCGAGATTACAGCGCTTCTTTTTCCTGATTTTATATATTGCTCAGTTGTCATACTGCTTTCAACGCCTTATCTTATATTCTTTAAGTTTATGAATTCATAATATAATCTTTTGGAAAGAAATTTTCCAGACCGCTTATTATTAACTTGTTCTTCAATCCAACGGTGTTCCCTTCCGTTTTGCAGGTAAATACTATGCAGCAGCTTTTTATTATAATCCAATGTTTCGAGATAGCTCCAGTCCGGGTTCTGAAAACGATTGGTATTATAGCTGGTAACTATCCAGCTCCAGTTGATAACACAACTTATTACCAACGTAGTGTAGGAAGCCCATACCATACGGTTCACCAGGAAGATGTTCGTTTTCGTGTAGGCGATCTTGTGCCATGTTAATACCAGCCAGGCAAGACTTAACAGAAGAAATACAAATACCCCGATTCTTTTAAAAGTAAGGCCATAAGCCGCTACGTACTCCAGGTTCCTGAAAAATACCGTGAACACAAGGAGTATATTCAGGCCTATCCAGATAAATGAAAGCCTTTTCAGCAAGCGGGAATGAATATCGAAGTTCAATAGCCCCCGGAAAAAGATCATGATCACTATAATGGCCATAACAATAGAAAATATCAGTACGTATACCCGTTCATGCACTTCGTTGCTTAATGTGCCCGAAATTTCTTTTGCCCCAAATTGCTCCATGCTGTAAGTTATAATAAAGAATGCCAGTACAAGGTTTAATAATACCAGGGAGATCTCTCCGCTGCGCCTTTGCGAGGTTATGTCAAGCAAATAAAACCCTTTGGCTTTCCGCAATGTATAGTCTTCTGAAAAATCATCCTTAAGATAGCCATTGTAATAAATAAGCATTTTCGGTACGGAGAAATAAAAGAAGTTAAACATGAGGAAAAACCCGACCGTGCTCAAAACGGCTATCTGGAAGAAATCAAATTTAAGATCAATAGCAAAAAGCGAAGCAAACTTATCACTGGCCTGCATGTACACGCCAATAAATACGGCTACAAAAATTCCGGGAATTAAAATATACCCCAATATCCTTTTAAACAATCCATTGCCGGATATGGATAAGCCCAACCATTTTTGGGGTACCAATACCCGGAAAATAAAGCTGGCATAATTAAATGCCAAGGCAAACGGGAACGATAAAACATTCAGCCGGGGATAGATAGCCTTAAAACCAGCAAGCAACAGGGATATAAACACCGCGGCAAAGCTTATAAAATCGCCATACCAGGCAAATGAAAGCGCAGAAACAAAGCCTGCAATTGAAAGCGCCCCAAAAATGGCAGTTCTCTTTCTTTTTTCCATTACAAAAAACAGAGAGCACCAGGCAATAATACCGAAAATACTGATGTTGATTCCGGGTGCCTGCCGGTAAAATAACCACACAAATAACCCCACGGAACCCAACAAAAGAATGTTCTTTTTCATAAAAAATGATATTAATAAAAGTACTTTGCAATTCAAAGTAAATAAATAAAAAAAAGTTATCCCCTTAATAATTTCTCCAGTGCGTTGATATGCTTTTCGAAAGCCTCTTTTCCTGTTTTGGTAGCTTTGTAAGAGGTTTTGGTTTTCTTTCCCACAAATTCCTTTTTCACTTCAATATATTTTTTTTGCTCTAAAGCATTGATATGGCTGGCAAGGTTACCATCTGTTACCTGCAAATGTTCTTTCATCTCCAGGAAGTCTACCCATGTGTTCACCACAAGCACAGACATAATACCCAGCCTTACCCTGCTTTCAAAATCTTTATTTAAATACTGTAATAAGCTCATTACACCATACAATATTGGCTACCGGTATTTTTTATACATCAGCAGCCCGTAAACAATGTGCAGCACCCCAAAGCCAGCCGCCCAAAATACCAAACCATATCCAGGCCAGCACATAGCAATGACGCCCAAAACTGCTTCACAATAGCCAAGGTTCTGGATATCGGAAAAAGTATATTTACCGGCATTGATCAGCGCAAGCCCATAAACCAGTAACATCAGCGGAGCAATAATTTCAAAATGTCCGTGGTACAACGCAGCAAGACAGAACAATCCTCCCAATACCAGGGGTATAAATAATGCCGTAAGTAGTTTTTTAGTGGTGGAGGTCCATACTTTAAGTCCCTGCTTTTTGGTTTTGTTCACAGTGATCAATACCCCTAAGCCAATGGCAGCAACCAGTACCAGTATGGCAAGCAGCAGCAGCTCTAACATCCAACCAGCAGTTCCACCACTCCTGTAGCTATCAAAATAATCAATGTTGTGCTGTTTAAAAATATACCACGCAGCAAAAGCTCCGGCTAATGCTATAAGTCCAGCACCCACACCCGACAATCCGCTTAACGAAATAAACCGGGATGACTGCTCCATCATCCTTCTTATATGCTGCAGGTCATCCTTTACATCCTGTATCATAAAAAAGTACTTTGAACAACAAAGTAAATAAAACAACGGGGAACTTCCAAATTTCTTTAATAAAAAAGCCGCCCGGCTGGGCGGCTCTGCAACAAGCTATTGAAACGCTTACCGGTGGTGGTTTTTGTCATGATACCTGCGATCGGCGTACCTGTTCGCATCCCTTCCGCCGTTATTGCTCCATTCCCTGTGCCTTGGATGATACCTGCTTTGATAATATTTCACATCCCTGCTATCACGGATTATATACTGGTTGCGAATATTATTATACCGGTTATACGCTATAATATCTTTCCGGTTATCACGGTAGGGAGGATAATTTCTGTTAATAACCACTTTGTAAGTATTATATAAATTAATTCCCCTGTACATAGAAGGCAATTGCCTTGCAGTGATCCAGCGGCCTCTTTCCAGGTACATGAACCTTTCGGCATTAATATCATAATAAACATTGGCTTCAGGCAAATAATAGTACCGTGCATAATCATATCCCACAGGGCCCCAGGCCGGCTGGTTGCCAATATTGATGCGAATGCTGACCTGCGCATTGGCGCTATGAGACAAGAAAAATCCGGCACAAATGAACGCAGCAAAAATGAGCTTTTTCATGATCTTTAGTTTTTATTGACCGCCTGGATTGACCGGGTCGGACGGGTTTACAATTTTTTGTAAAGCGCTTTGATGAATAGACGGTAGCTTGTTTTAAAAAGATAGCGCTGTTCGCGGTTTTAGCAAATGATTAGGAAATGAAGTTTCAACAATTATTCAGGTAGAATGAAAATCTGAAAATCCAGGGTCGGAACACCGGAAGGCAGAAGTCAAAAGTAAAGCGACTATGCCATGAACTCCCGAAACCGGTAACAAGCAACTGTTAACCGGCTTTCCGCCTTGGTCTTATCCTATAAAGCTGCTCATCCGTAACGTTTTTTTGATAGCTGACATTTCCACACAAATCATAAATTTGCTGCTTATGGCAAAAGCAAGAAAAGAAAAACCAACCATACTTATAACCAACGATGATAGTATTGCTGCACCAGGTATAAGAGCTTTATACGAAGCGGTAAAAGATCTTGGAAAGATTGTAATAGTAGCCCCTGATAAACCCCAATCGGGCATGGGTCATGCTATTACTTTAGGACATCCGTTACGCTTGCAGAAGTCCGACCTGTATCCCGATATTGAAGCCTATTCCTGCTCGGGCACACCTGTAGATTGTGTAAAGCTTGCAGTTGACAAAGTACTGCACCGTAAACCCGATCTTTGTTTGAGCGGTATCAATCACGGACCGAACCATAGCATTAATGTTATCTATTCAGGCACTATGTCTGCTGCAATGGAGGCGGCAATAGAAAGCATTCCTGCCGTGGGTTTTTCATTAATGAATTACAGCATGAACGCTGATTTTGCTGCTGCGCAACATTATGCAAGGCTGATTACAGAAAAAATGCTGAAGAACAGATTAAGCAAACATATATTGCTGAACGTTAATATTCCCAACTTTTCGCTGTCGGAAATAAAAGGATATAAAATATGCAAACAGGCTTATGCCAAGTACCAGGAAAAATTCATAGAGCGTAAAGATCCGGGCGGTAAAAAATATTACTGGCTAACAGGGGAGTTCCTCAACTTTGATAATACAAAGGACAGCGATGTATGGGCGCTTGCCAACAACTATGTAAGTATTGTTCCTGTAGAATTTGATCTTACAGATTATGTGGTAAAGAAACGCCTGGAAACACTTTGGAAAGACAAAACCAACCGCAACGTGAAAACAGCGGAGAAAAAAGTGGTTAAAAAGAGCATGCGTAAATCAGAATAGGACAGATCGTTCACAATGAGCAATTAATAAATAATATTGAAAATTCGCAATCATAAATATTATATCATCGCCGGCGAAGCCTCCGGCGATCTGCATGGAAGCAACTTAATCGCGGCTATTAAAAAACTTGACAGCAGCGCAGAAATACGCGGCTGGGGTGGCGATAAGATGCAGGCTGCCGGCATGGAACTCATAAAGCATTACCGCGACCTGGCCTTCATGGGTTTTATTGAAGTAGTAAAAAATCTCGGCACTATTTTAAAAAACCTGAAATCCTGTAAAGAAGATATCCTGTCATTTAAGCCTGATGTGCTGGTGCTGATCGACTACCCGGGTTTTAACTTACGCATTGCCAAATGGGCCAAACAGCATCATATTAAAGTAGTATACTACATTTCACCGCAGGTATGGGCATGGAAAGAGAACCGTGTGAAAATGATGAAGCAGTGTATTGACGAAATGCTGGTTATACTGCCTTTTGAGAAAGATTATTTCAGTAATACATGGAACTGGGAGGTAACCTATGTTGGCCATCCGCTGATAGAAGAAATTGCAAAAAAGCAAAATACGCGCTCTGATCTTATTATTAAAGACAATAAAGGAGTGCCCAATAAAAAGCCGGTAATAGCGCTGCTTCCGGGCAGCCGAAAGCAGGAAATAGAAAAGAAGCTGCCTGTAATGCTGGAAGTCAGCAAGGCTTTTCCGGCTTATCAGTTCGTGGTGGCGCAGGCCCCTGCTCTGGAGACCTCTTTCTATGAAACATTCACCAGCCAGTACCCTAACGTAAGTATTGTAAACAACCGTACCTATGAGCTGCTGATGCAATCCACCGCAGCATTAGTAACTTCCGGAACGGCCACGCTGGAAACAGCACTGTTTGGTGTGCCTGAAGTGGTCTGTTACAAAGGCTCTGAGATCAGCTACCAGATTGCGAAAAGAGTGATCAGCATTCAATATATTTCTTTAGTAAATCTTATTATGGACAGGGAAGTGGTAAAAGAGCTGATCCAGGGTGAAATGAATGTGAAGCTGCTTACTAAAGAGCTGGATGCACTGCTCCATGATCCCGGAAAGCAGGCACAGATCCGGCAGGATTATAAGGCCCTGAAAGAAATATTAAGCACCGGGGGTAATGCTTCGGAGGAAGCGGCCAGGATCATTGTAGCATCAGCCTCTCAATAGCTTTATTGCCAGAATGATCATACAGATAATAAACAGGAAAAGACTAAGCCTGTTAATACCGTGCATATAGCCTACCCAGCTGCTTTTAGGCCGGTTGGGGTCTTTCTTTTTCAGAAACAGGTATTCTGCCAATTGTCTAAACACGCCCATATCAAAATGAGTTTTATGACCGGGATAAATAGATCTTTCCTTATGATCCGGTTAACTTATCAACCTTTCAACTAATACTCCTCATACACGCCATACCTCTTTTGAAACAGTCCTACGCTTACACCGGCCCGTAATACAGGTACTATCCTTAGCCGCTCGTTTGGCTGGCCATAATTATCTACACTTATATACGGGCTGTTCCTGTTCTTTAACACATCGGCTAATACAGAAAAATAAAAGAATGTGGTACCGCCCTTGTTCCTGCCTGTAGAAAGGCCTCCACCCAAAAGAAGCGAAGTAGCGTTTGCCCTAAACCGGCCGTCCTGGTAATAAGCACTGCCGGGCTTTGCTATATAGTTTTCTGCTATAAAATTATGCTCCAGCTGTGCCTGAGCAAATAAGAAAGGAACAGGATAAGCCCGGGCAAATAATCCCGGTCCGTAAATATGCCTGCGAAACCGGTCATTCACTTCCCGCCAATCCCTGGCGCCGTTATACACATAGTTCAGCACCACGCCTGCATCAAAATAATCGTTCAGCTTATAGCCTATTACCGGGCTGGCCCCTAACAAGCTACCGCCTGTATAAAAAGAAGCGGTTACATTGCCTCCGGTAAACAGGTTATGTTTTTTAAAGCCATTTTCTGGCGGCAGGGGCTCTCCCTCATTAGCGTTACTGACTTTTACTTCCTCATCCTGGGCAAGCACATTAACACTGGCAATAAACATCAAAGCCAGCAACCCGCACGCAATACAATAAACTTTCTTCATGTCCCTGTTTTAAATCTTTGAATAGGTAAAATTAGGGGATATTTTATAAATAAATTATCGCTGACATTTTCCTTTGGCAACCGTTAAAATTATTCGTAATTACACTGGGAATAACATTTCCGGACCTTCTCATAGTTGAACCAGCCCTCTTTAATAAATACTGTTTGTAAAAATGCGATGATATATTAGCACCGGACAAAAATAGGCGACTTTTGAAGTTACTGGTATCATTAAGCAAAATTCCTGAAAACATAGAGACTAAAATCAGGTGTAAGCAAACCGGCCGTCGGTCAGGCGGGTATTCACAGATGATTTGCCAGGCAGACCGCTGATAGTAATTCCTGCCGGAAATAGCTGGCGACAATTTTCCGGCTGCTCTTTCGTGCCTGCCGGCAAGACAGGTTTACTCCACTTTTTGGGTAAACAAAAAAAATGCAAAAGAAAGAAATGGGGCATCTGTTTCTACAAGGGTTCTTTAACTTGTCATTCCAAACTTAAAAACGTTTTTATAGGTGCTGTTAATGACAAGTGAAGCAACTGTCTAAATACCAATGACTTGCAATTCATGCTTTTTAGCAAGTCTTTGAAGTAAGGATAGTTCTTTCGCTTTAAGTTGT